>JAGCGM010000268.1 GCA_017649635.1 Paludibacteraceae bacterium
ACCGTAAGCCTACGGATAAGTTCGCCTTCTCCATCGCGGCGAATGCCCAGCACACGGACGGACTCTTCCAAAACACGTATAAGAACGAACTGTGCGACCCTTCCAATAGCCTCTCCCTGCGCAATCGGTTGATGTGGAGGCCCTCCTCTTCCCTCTCTTTCGAGAACAACCTATCCTTGGGCGTGGTGAACCAAGGGGGATATGCTTATGCGAAGGTCGAGGGCGACGACCGTCTCCCCGTCAGCTATAACGATGAGTGCAGCTACGACCGCTTCAACCTGAGTGACGGTTTCGTGCTCTCCCACAAGGGAGAACGGATGGTGTTCTCTTCCGTCACGAGCTATCAGTTCCTGAGCGATGATATGCACCTCGACCAGGATTTCCAACCCACCTCCATCTTCACGCTGGAGCAACGTCAGCGGGAGCATGTGGCGACGGAGGAGGTGATCTTCCAATCCCTGCGGAAGGAGAAGAGGTGGAACTGGAAGACGGGCGCATTCGCTTTCCTGAAACATAATGATATGACTGCCCCTGTCACGTTCAAGCGGGACGGTATCGACCAACTGATCCTTTCGAATGCCAATAACGGTATTCGCAAGGTCTTCCCGGACGATAGATTGGACATTCAGGAGGATCAGTTTGTCGTGAACAGCGAGTTTGATTTGCCGACGTACGGATGTGCCGCATACCACCAGTCGGAGTTCAAACTGCGGCGGTGGACCTTGACGATGGGGCTCCGTCTCGACTATGAGAAGGCGCGGATGACCTATGACAATGACGCGCGGTTGAATTACATCTTCACCCTTTTCATGAAAGATTACAAACCATTGGTTTCGCAGATGAACGGAGAGGCGGAGAAGACCTTCTTCGAGGTGTTGCCTAAGTTCTCCGTGCAGTATGACTACGGAAGGAGGAACCATCTCTACGCCTACGTCGCCAAAGGCTATAAGGCGGGCGGATTCAATACGCAGATCTTTTCGGATATTCTCCAGAATGCCCTGATGAACGATATGATGGACGACATGGGTTTGCGCTTCGACAACATGGGGGTGCCGGATTATGATCCCGCGAAGGCCATCTCGTATGACCCGGAATATTGCTGGACCTATGAGTTGGGAGGACATTTCAGGGGAAGGCACATTGATCTGACAACCGACTTCTCCCTTTTCTACATCGACGCCCACGACCAACAATTGACCGTCTTCCCTGCGGGGAAGAGCACGGGACGCATGATGACCAATGCCGGAAGAAGCCGTAGCTGCGGTGCCGAATTATCCATGAACTACAAGGTGAAGAACCTGAACCTGACGGGCTCCTATGGCTATACCAACGCCCGGTTCGTCGATTACAACGATGGGAATCATCGCTATGATGGTAATTATGTTCCATTTTCTCCCCTGAATACTATATCATTTCAGGCACTTTATACGTTCTATATAAACAAGAAGCTGATTGATCGGCTGGAGGCTTGCGCGGATTGGCAGGGCGTCGGGAAGATATATTGGGACGAGGCGAATGAGGTCTCCCAAAACTTCTATTCCCTGTTCGGTCTCTCCCTGTCGCTGAAGAAGAAGCGTTTCACGCTGAGGGGTTGGTGCAAGAACTTGACGGACGAGCGGTATGACACCTTCTATTTCGTCTCCATGGGCAACCGCTTCTGCCAGGTCGGCAAGCCGAGGAGGGTGGGGGTCTCCTTGAATTATTTGTTTTAGTGATTTATATGTTTAACAGAATAAATTTTAGTGTGCAATGAAAAAGATTTTTTATGTCTTGTCAGTGATGGGTTTATTGTCGTTGGGATTCGCTTCGTGTGAGAAAGACGATGATGAGAAGGACAACAACAAAACGGAGAATAGTGAGAAGAAGGATGATTCCTCAGTTTCGTACCGTGGCAAGATGGTGGTGACGCTTTCGGCAGAGTCTTCTTTCCAGAATGATACCGCGGAGTGCGTATGCTCCCTTTCTGAAGATGCGTTGAAGATTTCTTTGGTGGATGTTAAATTCGCTGAGATGATGCCGGCGCTCAAGTTGATCGAGATCGATGGAATTCCTTACGAGAAGGAGTCTAACGGAGACTATACTTTCCAAGGTGAGAATGTTGTGCCTTCCTATATGGGTAATCCTTTTGCCCAGTATACGTTGTCCACGTTGAGTGGTAACGTCAAGGGGGATGTTCTTTCATTCACCTGCGTCATGGGCAATTATCCTGTTAATTTCTCTGGCACGAAGAAGTGATTTGTAATCTCCATGTGGGGGTAAAACCAGTTTCGTTTTATCTCTTATGGTTGTCTGAAATTGCCCGGCGCGCGGATTTGCGTGCCGGGTTTTTCGTATACGTCTTTTTATTAAAAAAAGTAAAATTGCCTTAAATATGCCAAAAAATGCCCCTCGCGCAGCGCTTAAGGCGGGGTTATTGCCGAAAACATTATATCTTCGCGGTGGCGGATGGGGGCTTCGCTTATGCACATAGTGTGTTCCCTTTTTAACTTTGTGGGCGTATGGTCAATTTGCGCCTGGTTGTTTATCTCAAGTAATCCCCGCCTAAGGTGAAACGTGCTTATGAAGAGGTTATTTTTATTGGTCTTTATGTACATTCCTTTCCTTGCCGTGGCGCAAGAAGGTGAGCAGGAAACATCGTTAACATTAGACTCTTTGATGGTGGAGGATGAGACGGCGGATGAGGATTTGCTGTCCGATTCCATCAATGCGGACTGGAACACCGAGAAGTTCGTCTTCCATGATTCCATCCCATGCGATTCCATGTACCATGGCATTTGGGACGGTACGCGTGTGAATCCATATCAGATACCGATCGACTCCGTGCCAGACTCTTTCCTGGTGGATTGCCGTGGCTTCTATCCTCCGAACGTGAATTTGGTCACTTCCGAGTGTGGTGAGCGTTGGGGACGTTTCCATGCGGGTACGGATATGCGCCTCAAGGTGGGCGACACGGTGCGCGCGGCTTTCGACGGCATGGTGCGCCTGACGCGTGTGGGCATGAAGAAGAAGGGCTACGGCTACTTCATCATGATCCGCCATTACAATGGCTTGGAGACGTTGTACGGACACCTCTCCAAGGTGCTGGTGGAACCGGGACAGAAGGTGAAGGCGGGTGACGTGATCGCTCTCGGCGGCAACACGGGACGCTCCACAGGACCTCACTTGCATTTCGAGTTCCGCTACCTCGGCAACCCTATCAATCCACGTAAGTTGTTGGAGATGAAGGAGGACAGCGTCTATGCGAAGGCGGACACTTACCTCATCGAGCGCAAGTCCACATTCAGCGAATATTATGCTTTCCTGCACTCTCCTGCCCGTTACCACAAGGTGAGACAAGGTGATAATTTGGGAAGAATCGCCAGAAAGTACCATACGACGGTCGCGCGCCTTTGCAAGTTGAACCATATCAAGAGCACGACGATCTTGCGTGTGGGCCGCAGGTTGCGCGTGTCGTAAATCCGTAAAGTGATCAGTAGGGGGAAGGGACCTCAAGGAGGTTGCCTATCCTCTTCACATAAAGTCTATTGGGTAAAGGATGCGCTACCCATCCTCTACCGACAAAAAGTCTTTGCGTTCAGGAAATAATTAGCTAATTTTGTTCACCGATTAGACGAATAAAACGTTTTAAATAAACATAAGAAAATGAACGCATTGGTTAGCATCATCATGGGCAGCACCTCAGACCTTCCGGTCATGGAGAAAGCCGCCAAATTCCTGGACGATATGGAAGTGCCTTTCGAAATGAACGCACTCTCCGCCCATAGGACGCCCGACGAAGTGGAAGAATTCGCCCGTTCCGCCAAAGGGAGAGGCATAAAAGTGATCATCGCAGGTGCAGGAATGGCCGCCGCATTGCCGGGCGTCATCGCCGCCAGCACGACGTTGCCCGTCATCGGTGTGCCTATCAAGGGCATGTTGGACGGACTGGACGCCATGCTCTCCATCATCCAAATGCCTCCGGGAATACCTGTGGCAACAATGGGCGTGAATGGTGCGCAGAACGCCGCCATATTGGCCGTCGAGATGATGGCGCTCAGCGATAAAACCCTGGCCGACAAGCTCGCAAAGTACAAGGAGGGTCTGAAAGAGAAGATCGTGAAGGCGAACTCCGAACTCGCAGAGGTGAAATACAACTTCAAAACGAACTAAGCACTTCCCCTCATGGCAACCGTCTATCTCGGGCTCGGCACCAATATCGGAGACAAAAAGAAGAACATCACGGATGCGACGATCATCATCGGATCCGTGATGGGCAACTTGCGCATATTGTCCTCCCTGTACGAGACGGAGCCATGGGGCTTTGAGTCCCCCAACACCTTCCTGAACGCCGTCATCCAGATTGAGACGGAAATAGAGCCCCAGAAATGTCTGGACATCGCCAAGGCCATCGAGCGGGAGATGGGAAGGGTACACACCAAGGAGGGGTACGAAGACCGAATCATCGATGTCGACATCCTCTTCTACGACGACATAATCTACCGTAGCGATAACCTCACAATTCCCCACCCGCTCATCGAACGAAGAGACTTCGTTTTACGTCCTATGGCGGAGATCGCTCCCGAATTCACACACCCTGTTTTAGGAGAGACCATGAAAAAATTGTTGCAAAAATTAGATGAAAAATCGACGAGAAGTTTGGATGTGTGAAAATTTGTATATTTTTGTGGCAGAAGATCTTTCAACTAAGAAAACAAGTGATTCGTAGCATTTTTGGATTAATTCACTGAAATGCAACACTTTTAAGGTACTGTGAATTGAAAAGGGATGGATTTGTGAAAAAAAAATCCTATTATTTGAATTTTAATTCACAGAGATATGTAGTTTTCATGAATACTTTTGCACCGATGACAAGTGTGTCATCCGAGAAAAAAGGAAAACAGAAATTTAAAACCATACGTCATGAAGAACACATTTCAAAACTTACTCGGCAAAGGTATTGTGGCATGTGCTTGTGTAGCCATGTCTGCCAATATATTTGCCCAAAACGCGAACCCTGAGAGCTATTTCAGCGGAGTGCGCGCGGCATCCGGATACAAACCACAATCCGACCATAACCCGTTGATGACGCAACGCTATGGCGCGGACCCATATGCGATGGTCTATGACGATGAAGTATTCATCTACATGACCAGCGATAACTTCAAATACAGCGGCAACAGCATCGTGACAAACTCCTACGAACAGATCCATACGATTAACTGTATCTCCTCCAAAGATATGGTCAACTGGACCGACCATGGTGTCATGGCTGTCGCAGGAAGCTCGGGCGCTGCCAGATGGGCGAACTGTTCATGGGCGCCTACCGCCATGCACGCCAAGGTGAACGGGAAGGAGAAATTCTTCCTCTACTTCGCCAACAACGGAAGCGGTATCGGTGTTGTCACCAGCGATACGCCTTACGGGCCTTGGACGGACCCTATCGGAGCCGAGCTGGTCTCCAGCCGTACGCCAACCTGCAACACGGTGACGTGGCTCTTCGACCCGGCTGTCCTCATGGACGATGACGGAACCGCTTACCTCTACTTCGGTGGAGGTGTGCCTCAAGGTAAAGCGTCAGACCCAGGAACCGCACGTGTTGTGAAATTGGGCAAAAACTACACCAGTTTGGATGGTAGTCCGAAAGCCATCAACCCGCCTTACCTCTTCGAGGATGCGGGTGCGAACAAGGTGGGCGACACTTACGTGTACAGCTATTGCTCCAACTGGGATTGTACGGGCAACCCGATGAGCAATGCACAAATCTGTTACATGACAAGCAAGGATCCGATGGGACCATTCACCTACAAAGGGATGTTCCTTCCTAACCATAGCGAGTTCTTCCGGGGTAGCGGTGGAAACAACCACCACGCCGCCTTCAAGTTCAAGGACAAGTGGTATGTAACCTACCACGCATTGCTCCTCCAAATGAAGGATTCAAGGCTTGGAGGTCAAGACCTCGGCTACCGCTCCACCAACATCGATTACCTTTCGGTGGACGAGAGCACCGCAACCTTCAACAGGGCGAAGGGAACCCTCTCCGGCGTGGATCAGGTCCAGTATGTGAACCCATTCGATAAGGTGGAGGCTGAAACGATGGCTTGGATGGCCGGAATCGACACGAAAAACGGCGGCTCCAACATGTTGGTGACCACAGGCGCCGCAGGAAACTGGACCGGTGTGGCCGGTGTGGACTTCGGCGAGGGCGCAAGCATCATCTCAGCTTACGTATCCTCCAAGAAAGAGGGTGCCATCAAGATTTGTAAAGGGAAAGTGGACGGAGATGTAATCGGTTATATTTCAGTGCCTAACACCAACGGACAACTGCAAGAGGTAACCGCGACACTCACGAAAGCGATTTCGGGCGTCTCCGACATCTTCTTCATCTATTCAGGCGACTTCGAGTTCGACTACTGGATGTGCAAGAAGGCTGACGTCTCCATCATCGCTTCGGAAAATAGTGTGGAGGCTCCAGCCACTATCTCATTGTCCGTCAAGACATCAGAGGAGGGAATCACTAAGACTGACTACTACTTAGGCGAAGAGCTGGTCGGCAGTGCGACAGAGGCTCCTTACACCTTCGAGTACGAGATTCCTGAGCCAGGAAAATATGAGTTCCACGCTATCTTGACCAACAATGCAGGCAAGACATTCGAATCGCCTACAGTGACGATCAACGCACGCTTGGCGCAAGGTCCATACGAAGGCATCGCCCAGGAATTGCCAGGGAAAGTGGAGGCGGAGCGTTATGATGTCGGTGGCGCAGGCTATGCTTACGAAGACAACGAAGCCGAGAACCAGGGCGCCGGGAGCAGTGACTTCAGAGCCGATGAAGGCGTGGACATCGACAGCAACGGCGAAGGCGGCTACGTATTGGGTTGGACGGCCAAAGGCGAATGGATAGAATATACCGTCAACGTCAAATACACCGACACCTACACGTGGGCGGCGAAGGTAGCCTCAGGCGCGAGCGGTTCCGCATTCAACATGAGCATGGACGGAAAGGACATCGCGGGCGGAACCATCGAAGTGCCTCAAGGGGAAGACTGGAAGACCTATTCGCTCGTGGAGGGTACAACCACCCAATTGGAGGAAGGAAAGCATATTCTGAAGATTGAGATAGAAGGAGACTACGCCAACATCGATTACATCGAGTTCAAGGCAGTCAACGAGCATGATGAGACGGGTCTCATTGTCGCGAAGAGCAATAAAGTTGTGAATGGCGAATACGAAGTATACTCAATGTTAGGAAACTTGGTAGGTGTCTATAATATCTCCGGAACCACCATTGAGGATGGGCTCAAGGCATACCAAATCGCGAACGGATTATATGTAGTCCGCCAAAGAGATGGCATGCAGTCTGAACTAATAATGCTTAAATAACCATTGAAATAACCACTAATACATTTTATCATGAAAAAAACATTTTTGCTTATCGTTGCGGTACTCTTTAGCGTGGTTGCTATGGCCGCAAAATATAGTCAGACAACGCACATCCAAACAGGAGGAAAATCGAGGGAGGTTTTCATCTATGTGCCTGATTGCTACACGGAAAACAGGCCTTTGGTCATATCCGTGCATGGTATGAACCAGGACATCGCCTACCAGAAGAGTATGGCACAATGGGAGAAGGTCGCTGATACCGCAAATTTTGCTGTGGTATATCCTCAGTCGGATGGCACGCAATGGGACATCAACGGAATGACCGACATCAACTTCATGCTGGACATCATCAAAAAGATGTCCCAAGACTACAAGATAGACGAGAGCCGAGTCTACATCACTGGGTTCTCCATGGGTGGTATGTTGACCTACCATATCATCAACAATGTGGCGGACAAGTTCGCCGCCTTCGGACCAATCTCCGGCTACAATCTGTGGGGAGCAAACTATGATTGTTCTCGCCCTGTGCCAATATGTCACGTGCACGGAACGAGCGACAGCGTCGTCAACTACAACGGCATCGAAGCCATCATCAAAGGATTCGCCCAAAAGGACAACTGCGACCCTACACCCGAGGTGACGCAAGCCAACAATATCTGTAAAAAGACCCATTACAAGAACGGTGACTGCGAAACAGAGGTGATCCTCTACTCCGTACAAGGCCGTGACCACGAGCCGACCAACAACGGGTTCCACACCACGAAGGCTTTGTGGGATTTCTTCCGTAACTACACGAATGGATGTGGCAAGATTAACGCCACGGGTGTTTCCCTCTCTCTCTCCGAGAGCATCGGTGAGGCTCCCGCGACTGTCACACTGACCGCCAAAGCCACCCTGCCGGAGGGCGCAAGCGTGAAGTCCATCGAGTTCTATCAAGGGAACAATCTGATCGAGACCGTGACCGGCGAGCCGTTCGAGGTGAGTGTCGCGGACTTGGAGATCGGCAAATACGAGTTCAGCGCCGTCATGACGGACAACCAAGGGAAGACCTACAACTCCGCCAAGAAATCGTTCGAGGTGAAGGCGCCGCAAGCCCCTTACAATGGTGTGGCAAGTGTATTGCCTGGCGCCGTGGAGATGGAGAACTATGACGAAGGTGGCGAGGGCATGGCTTACCACGACAGCGACGACAAGAATGAGGGCAACTCCTACCGTAAGAGTGAAGGTGTGGACCTCGAAGAGTTCGAAACTGGGAAATACGCGCTCGGATGGACGAAAAAGGGAGAATGGGTGGAATACACGTTGGAGGTGAAGTACGACGACGAGTACACATGGACCGCCTACGCAGCTTCCGGAAGCGACGGCTCTTCCTTCAAACTCTACATCGACAACGAGGCTATCTCAGAGGCTATCAGCGTCAAGAACTCAGGTGACTGGCAGACCTTCAGGGAGTATACCGGTAAGACGGGTGAACTCTCCAAAGGGAAGCACATCTTCAAGGTGGGTATCGAGGCCGATTATGTGAACATCGACAAGGTCGAGTTCAAGGCGGTCAACGAACACGTTGAGACGGGTCTCCTCACAGTGGGAAATAACGCAAACAGAGACGGCGAATATGAAGTATACTCATTGAACGGTACCCTAATTGATGTTATCAATATCTCCGGAACGAGCGTCGAAGATGCTCTCAAGACGAATAAATTTGCGAAGGGCTCTTACGCTATTAGGAAGAAAGGAGGTACACGATCGGAAGTGATCATTCTTAAATAATCCAAAATACATTAATACATTTTATCATGAAAAGAACGTTTATTTTATTAATTGCGGCACTCTTTAGCGTGGTTGCTACAGCCGCAAAATTCAATGGTTTGAAAAGTATTCAGACGGGAGGGAAGAACCGACAGTATTTCCTCTACGTGCCGGATTGTCTCACAGACAACCGACCTTTGATCATTTCATGTCACGGAATGAACCAAGACTACAACTACCAGAAGCAACAGACCCAATGGCCTAGTTTCGCGGACACAGCCAACTTCGTAGTGGTTTATCCAGTCGGAATAGCGGGAAAAGCATGGGGAATGGGCTTCGACACAGGTTGGGATCTTGATGGCATGAGTGACGTGAATTTCATGCTGGACATCATCGAAGAGATGAAGAAGAGCTACAACATCGACGAGACGCGCGTCTATTTGTCGGGATTCTCCTTGGGAGGTGCATTCACCTACTACATGATCAACAAGGCGGCCGACAAAATCGCCGCTTTCGGACCTATTTCAGGATATAACCTGATGGGAGGAAGCACTGCCAGCTCCCGCCCTGTTCCAATTTGCCACGTGCACGGAACAGCCGACGGCACAATGCCTTATAGTGGCATCAAAGACAACATGAAGAAGTATGCGCAAGCGATGAAATGTAACATGACACCTGTGGAGAAAACAGGCAACGGCTACTCAGAGCAACGCTACACAGATGGAGACTGCGAAACGGAAGTGGTACTCTACTCCGTCAATGGACGTGACCATGAGCCATCCAACAACGGGTTCAACACCTCCAAAGCTCTTTGGACTTTCTTCCAGCAATACACAACAGGTTGCGGCAAATACGCCTCCACAGGCGTTTCCCTCTCCCTATCTCCGAACATCGGTGAGGCTCCTGCCACTGTCACGCTGACAGCACAAGCTACCCTGCCGGAAGGCACTAGCCTAAAATCCATCGAATTCTATCAGGGAGACAAACTGATCGAGACCGTAACCAGCGAGCCTTTCGAGGTGACAGTCGAGGATTTGGAGATCGGCAAGTATGAGTTCAGCGCCGTCATGACCGACAGCAAAGGAAAGAGCTACACCGCCAAGAAGTCATTCGAGGTGAAAGCGCCTCAAGCTCCTTACAACGGTGTGGCAAGTATGTTGCCAGGCGCTGTGGAGATGGAAAATTACGACGAGGGTGGCGAAGGCATGGCCTACCACGACAGCGATGACCAAAACGAAGGCAAATCCTACCGTAAGAACGAAGGTGTGGACATCGAGGAGTTCGAAACGGGAGAATATGCCATCGGATGGACGAAAGCCGGCGAGTGGCTGGAATACACGTTGGAGGTGAAGTACGACGACGAGTACACTTGGACCGCATATGCGGCTTCCGGTAGCGACGGTTCTTCCTTCAAACTCTACATCGACGAAAAGGCTATCTCAGAGGCTATCAGCGTCAAGAATTCAGGTGACTGGAAGACATTCAGGGAGTACACTGGAAAGACAGGTGAACTCGAGAAAGGCAAGCACATCCTCAAGGTGTCCATCGAGGCTGACTATGTCAACATCGACAAGGTTGAGTTCAAGGCGGTCAACGAGCACCAAGACGTAGGTGTTTCCGAGATCTTCGCACAGGATGCGGAATTGGAGTTCGACATCTACACCATGCAAGGCGTGTACGTCAAGACGATCACGGTTCGCGAGAACGCTATCGCAGATAGACTCAAGAACATCGGATTCAACGCTGGCGCATACATCGCCAGAACTAAACAAAACGAACGATCCCGCATCGTCATCGTAGAATAAAAATTTTTCAATGCGGGCGGAGGGAAGCGTTCTTCCGCCCGCATTTTTCAACCATAAACCGACCAATCATAAACCGAACCATCACCTGTAAGCGAGCAGATTTGAGCATGTATTTATTGTATTAACTACTATTGTAAGCGAATTATGAAAAAGACCATTTTGAGACAAAGCCTCACCGCTTTGTGCTTCCTTTCCATTGGGTGGGGGGAAGCGTACGGTAAAGCCCCCGCGCCCTATGGCGGTGGAGCAATTCCTATTCCCGGCACCATCGAAGTGGAAGACTTCGACAAGGGGGAAGAGGGGTCGTCATACCATGACGAAGACAGTATAAACGACGGAGGTGCCTACCGCCCTGACGTGGGCGTGGACATCGACACCAGCAGCAATGGCGGGTTCGTCATCGGGTGGACAAAAAAAGGTGAATGGTTGGATTACACCATAGAGGTGGAGCAAAGCACCGAATACACCTACTCCGCCATCGTAGCCTCTGGCCTTGACGGGTCAAGTTTCTCTCTGCTGATCGATGGGGAGGCCATCACGCCCGCCATCGTAGTACCCAACACGGGGTCATGGACCAACTATAAACGGATATCGGGGAACACCTCCGCCATAACGGCCGGCAAGCATACCCTTCGCCTTTACATAGAGTCCGACTACTGCAACATAGACAAGATATCCTTCCGCCCCAAAGACGATGAAATAGCGTACCGATTCACTTCGCCAGCCTCAACGTCACAAGTCAGTGCGGGCGTACCCTTCACTGTATCGTGGACAACCAACGATGAGAACGTGGAGAAATACAACCTCAACTGGATCAATGACCGAGGAGACACCATCCTATTGAAAGAGAAAGTCAGCTGCCAAGGCTCATTCGTGACGAACTTCACCCAAGACCTCGTCGGGCAAAGCGGCTATTACACCCTGTCGCAGGTGAAGGTCAGCGGTGGAAGCGGGCTCATCCCCTCCGATTTTGACGGAGAAAACCATACCGTCAGCAACCCTATCATCTGGGCGGACGTGCCTGACGTATCCGTCATCAGGGTGGAAGACACCTACTACATGGTCAGCACCACCATGCACATGAACCCGGGCGCCCCCATCATGGCCTCTAAGGACTTGGTACGTTGGCGCACCATCAACTACGCCCACCAAGCGCTGGACAACGGACAGACGAACGAGCTCAACATGGAGAACGGCAAGAACGCCTACGGCAAGGGGTCTTGGGCCAGCAGCATCAAATACAAGGATGGCACATGGTATGTACTGACCCCCTCCTACACGACCAACAAGACCCACCTCGCATGGACGAAGGATATCCTCGGCGGAGAGTGGGAATCGACCACCCTGCCGTTCTACCACGACCCCTCCTTGTTGTTGGATGATGACGGGAAGATTTACGTGATATACGGTTCCGGCAACATCAGCATCGTGGAGCTCTCATCCGACGGGAAAAGACCGCAGGGCAATCCGCGCACGCTCCTCAGCAAACCAGCCTCCATAGCCGGCTCCAATTTCTACGTCGAATGTGAAGGCTCGCAAGCCATGAAGAGGGGTGATTATTACTACGTCTTCCTGATTTCATGGCCTGCCGGCTCATGTCGCTCCGTACTCTGCTACCGCTCCAAATCATTGAATGGCCCATTCGAGGGCAAAGTGTTGCTGCAAGACAACGGTGTCGCCCAAGGCGGCATCTTCGACACACCGGAGGGCGATTGGTACGGCATGTTCTTCCGCGACAACGGTTCGGTCGGTAGAATCCCTTACCTCCTTCCCGTCTCTTGGTCTAACGATTGGCCTGTCTTAGGGAACAACGGCAAGGTGCCTTCCACCTTGAACGCCAAAGCGTCGCAAGAAGAGGGGTACGGAATCGTTACGTCCGACGAGTTCGAAGAGGAGGAACTCGCCTTGGAGTGGCAGTGGAACCACAACCCCGACTTGCGCAACTGGAAGATTCTCGACGGCAAGCTACGTCTGACCAACCAACGGACGGACAAGGATGTGGTCAGCACTAAAAATACACTGACGCAACGTTCCTTCGGACCTCAATGCTCAGGCTGGACCAAACTGGACACCAAGGGCATGAAGGAGGGGGACTGCGCCGGATTGGTAGCTTTGCAAGAATACTACGGATTCGCGGGCGTCCGCATAAACAATGGATCCAAAAGCATCATCATGTCCAACAAGGGAGAGGTGATGGAGTCCGTTCCGCTGAACCAAGACGAAGTATACCTGCGGATCGACATGAACTTCCAAGGGCAAAAAGACCAAGCCACCTTCTACTACAGCAAAGACGGCAATACATGGACGAAATTCGGCAACACGCTACAGATGAGGTACGAGCTGACTCACTTCACCGGTTACCGTTACGGTCTATTCCACTTCGGGACAAAAAACACCGATGGATACGCCGATTTTGATTACTTCAGAATCGGCAAGGAGATCAATTCCGCCGTTTCCATCGATAAAAGTTCCGAGAAGACCATCGAGGAGACCATCTTCGCCCAAAGCGCCCGCGTCACGATCATCGAGCAGACAGGCAACCATCCAGGGGAAGCGGACAATGTCCGTTTGGCGATCGACCAGAAAGAGGGAGAAATCATAATCATCGCTCCCGACGAACCTCTCGGATGTGAGCTGTTGAACATGAACGGACAAGTCATCCGCACATCCCCTAAAGACAGACTCGGTGTGTCAGGTCTCCCGACAGGGATATACTTCCTTCGCATACGATTCGAAAGAAACGTATTGACTAAAATAGTCAGTGTGAAATAAGAGATGGGAAGCGTGTGATCCGATGCGTTTCCAACCTCCTATTTTCTCCTAAAGGAGCCAAGGGAATTGTTCTCTTGGCTCTTTTTTTGTATTCCTGACTCCAACCATCCCACCACTGAACAGATGTTTGATTTATTAAATTATAAACAACTGACACTAAGGTGTTTATGAGCGATAAAAGGAGGATTCGATCACCATTTTCGGATAGCTTCCAATCGAAAATTTCTAGTATATGATTCGATATTACCAAAAAAAATAGGGGATCCCACATAAATTTGCGATGTTGTTTTCTAAGAGTAGAATGTATAGGATTTTTAAGTATTACAATTAATTAAACGAACTTTAAATTTTTACTATCATGAAAAGGATTTTAATTTTAGCATTGAGTCTTTGTAGTATGAATGCGTTCGCCCAATGGGGAGATTGGGGCGGCGGTGGCGGCCAATGGGGCGGTGGCGGCGGCCAATGGGGCGGTGGCGGCGGCTTCAACTTCGGTGGTGAAGGTAGCGGCAACTCCGGCAACATCGGCGACTATCAAAAGAAAGCCGACATTGATTATGTAGGAGATAACCATGTCGGACACAAAATGGATATCTATTTCCCGAAAGATGACGGCAAGTCTACTCACCCGGTAGTTATCCACATCTACGGTAGTGCATGGGGAAGTAACAACTCCAAGGGTTCCGCAGACTTGGGTACTGTAGGTACAGCAGCTTTGGGAGCAGGATACATCCTCGTGACTCCTAACCACAGAACATACAATGATGCGCTTTACCCTGCACAAATCAACGATATCAAGGCGGTTGTCCGCTACTTGCGCGGTAACGCACAAGAGTTGGGCGTAGACAC
>JAGCGM010000031.1 GCA_017649635.1 Paludibacteraceae bacterium
AGGAAGATCCTGCAGGACTGGTATTACCTCCAGACCTCCGACCATTTCTACTACATGAGCACCAAGCACTTCTCCGACGGAGCGGTACACAACCATTTCAGTCCGTACGAGACCCCATTCGAGGCCTTCACCAACTACATGAACGTGCTAAGCGACTTCATGATCCGCGTCAGGGAGAAGTTCCCGGAGGGTGTGGACGTGGAGGAACTCAACTCCCTCATGAAGACCATCGACGCCCAAGGGAAGATCATCGCCCAACTGGAGCAGGAGAAAAACGACACCGCCACCACCCCAAGCGAAGCCAAAGCCAAGAGAGGGAAAGTGGAATGCAAGGCGCAAAAGGTCACAAAAGAGAAGAAGAGCACCGCGAAAAAGGGAAAGAGCACCGCTTCTTCCCCGAAGTCCAAGAAGTCAATAGCTTAGACTTTAGCCGTTTAGACGCTAGACTTTAGTTGTTGGGGAGGGATGGTTCCCTCTCCAATAAAAATCCTGCAATCCGCAAAAGATAATTTGCATTATTCGTTGTCGTTTATGAAATCATTTTATACCTTTGCGGCGGATTTCGGGGTGTAGCGCAGTTGGTAGCGCGTTACGTTCGGGACGTAGAGGTCGCCCGTTCGAGCCGGGTCACCCCGACCACAAGTCTTTGCAACTCGTCATGAATCGCAAAGACTTTTTTTATTGGCAGGTTCCATATTTCAGGACTCACCTATTGTCATAACCAAAGAAGATGCGAGGAGAAAACCCATGAGAAAGATCAGATGTCCCAAATGCGAACAATTCATCAGATTCGAGGATAGCCGCATAGAGCCAGGCGCATCCATCATCATCCAATGCGACAACTGCGGGAAGAAATTCAGCATACGGTTCAAGCCCAAAGAAGAGAAGAAGGAGGACTACACCTACGGGTGCATCGTCGTCGTGGAGAACGTGTTCTGCCACAAGCAGGTCATCCCGCTACAACTCGGGGAAAACATGTTCGGCCGGCGTTGTCCCGGCACCGTCATCTCCTCACCCATCGACACCAACGACACCAGCATGGACAGGATGCACTGCATCGTCCACGTGGAGATGGACAAGGAGGGGAACATCATCCACAAGGTGGAAGACTACGACAGCCTCGTCGGCACTTTCGTGATGAACGAGATACTGCAGAAAAAAGAGAAACGTGTCATTACCGACGGGGAAATCATCACCTTGGGAGCGACCACCCTCATCCTCAAAACCGGTGCGCCGGACTAACGATCCGACCGCACAAGAGCTCCGCCCCACCGCCTCGGAACCGCCCCGAGATGTCCCATCCGAACAAATATTGAAAAAATACAAGCATATATACCCCGATAATCAAGGATAAGTTACAGAATTTTATGTATTTTTGTCGAATGACTACACGGGATGCACACAATTTTCTTCCCAATAGTCAGTTAAGTAATATGGGGAGACCCAACTAGGAATAACATCTTTGGAAAGCAGTAAATGTTAAGGAGAAGAAACACCTACATATTGTTCGGACTAATGGCAATTCTGACATTAGCGGGCTGTGACATGAAGAAAAACACTTGGTTCAACAGGAAACACCAAGCGCTGAACACGAAATACAACGTCTATTACAATGCGAACGAATCCTTCAAGAAAGGAAACAAAAGGATCGAGGAGGCATATCAACCCGACTATTCCCACGTAATCCCCGTGTTCGCCGTAAGCGACGCATCCACGAAAGGAGCCGGTACGGGAGACATGAACAAGGCGGTGGAGAAGTGCGAGCAGGCCATCCAGAAACGCTCCATGCAGAAGAAGCCGAAGAAGGACTACAACAAGATGCGTGATCCTAACTACGTCTCATTCTACAACCAGGAAGAGTTCAACTCCTACATGGATGAAGTATACATGCTGATGGGCAAATCCAAATACTATGCCAACGACTACTTGGCAGCCTCAGCCACCTTCACCTACGTCACCAAGCACTTCACGCACGACCAAAGGCTCGTCACGGAAGCGAACATCTGGAAAGCGCGCTCCATGAAGGAGATGGACTGGATCTACGAGGCCGACGAAATACTCAAACGAATCGACCCGGAAGAGATCGACCCATCGCTCACCAACCTATACAACGGAGCCATGGCCGACATGCTCGTCACCCAGCGGGAATACAAAGCGGCGCTACCATACTTGGAAAAGGCGGCTGAAACAGAGAAAGACCGCACACAACGGACCCGATTCCATTTCGTGTCCGCACAGATATACCAGCTATTAGGCGAAAAAGAGAAGGCATTCGCCCTTTACGAGAAGGTCATAAAGGCGAACCCCACCTACCAAATGTCCTTCAACGCCAAGATAAGGGAGACGGAAGTGGTGGGCGGCAAACAATCCACCGAATCACTCGTCAACCGTCTCCAAAAGATGGCCAAGAACAAAAACAACGAAGATTATCTGGACCAGATCTACTACGCGATCGGTAACATATACCTCGCCAAGAAGGATACCGCCAAAGCGGTGGAGAACTACCTATTGTCCGTGGAGAAGAGCACACGCAACGGCAAAGAGAAAGCCCAGACGCTCATCACGCTCGGCGACCTCTACTACGAACGTCCGGACTACGTGTTGGCGCAACCTTGCTTCTCGGAAGCTTCCTCCCTGATAGACCACAAGCATGACGATTACGTCAGGGTTTCCCGCCTCGCCTCCGTATTGGACGAACTGGTGCAGAACTACAACACCTACAAGCTGCAGGATAGCTTGCTCATCCTCTCCACGGCAAGCAAAGGCGACCTGACCGCCGCCATCAACAGGCAAATCGCCAAGATCATTGAGGAGGAGAAGAAAGAGAGGGAACGTCGCCAAAAGGAATACGAGGAACAGAAACAGTTGGAACTGGAGATAGAGAACATGGCGGTGATGGACAAACGGGCCTTGGGTAACACGGAAGGCTCCACATGGTATTTCTACGTCAAAAGCACAGTGGACAAGGGTAAGCTGGAGTTCCGCAAGAAATTTGGACAAAGACGCTTGGAGGACAACTGGAACCGCAAGAACAAAACCATCGCGGTCTTCTCGGAAGAGTCCCTGTCGGACATGATAGACATGGATGCGCTAAACATAGAAAGCACTGACGATGAGACGGGCGAAACGACGAACGGAGCAAACAAACAAGCCGTGGCGAACGAATCCAACCCTAAACGCCCCGAATATTACTTGAAACAAATTCCTTTCACGGAAGAACAGAAGAAAATCTCTAACGAACAACTCGCCGACGCTCTCTTCAACCTGGGCGTCATCTACGACGAGAAACTGAACGACTACGAGAGGGCCTTCGAAGCCTTCGAGGAGTTCGCCAAACGCTACCCAAACGATCCACGCACGGCGGACGGATTCTATTGCTGCTACAGAATCGCAGGCAAGATGAACGACGCCCAACTTACCGACAAATACAGGAACATACTGCTCACGGACTACCCGGACAGCAAGTACGCGAAGATACTCTCACAACCGGACTTCAAGGCGAAACTTGAGAAGATGAAGGATGTACAGGATTCCCTCTACGAGAGAACGTACGCCGCCTTCCTCAACGGACAATTCAACGACGTGAAGGCGAACACCGCCTACATGGAGACCAACTACCCAGTATCTTCCCTGATGCCTAAATTCTTATTGCTGAACGCATTGAGCATCGGAAAGACCGAAGGGAAAGACACATTCGCCGTTGCGCTCAATAACTTGTTGGAACGCTATCCAAGCAGCGACGTCTCTTCCATGGCGAAGGATATTCTCGCCCTCATCAACCAAGGGAATAACCCGGAACAGGGCACATCGACAGGCGGACTTATGGCCCTCCGCGAGGAGACCCGGAAGGAGGAGGCTGAACAAAACGGAGTGGTCGAGAACAAAGGCTTCACGGTTAGCTTCAACTCCCCTTACATCTTCGTGATCATCACAGACACCACGAAGGTCAACTCCAATAAACTCCTCTACGAGACCGCCACATACAACTTCACGAAGTTCCTCATCAAGGACTTCGATCTGGACATCAAGAATGGCATATTGTCCGTATCCGGGCTCGACAACTACGAGGAGGCCCTCTGGTACATCAACGGTGTGATCGCCGACAAAGGCATCCAATCACTCCTCAGCGGAACAGACTACAAGTACCTGCTCATCACGCCGGAAAACCTGGAGCTGATCGGCAACGGATACACCGTGGAACAATATGAGAAGTTCTACAAAGAGAATATCGCAGGCAAAAACAAACGCTCCAACAAGACCAACATCGAACTTGTCGGAGAACAACCTAAGGAAGATGCGGCAACCTCCACCCAAAAAGTCGACACGAAAGAGGGCGACGACCTGAACGGAGCGGAAACGACATCCGCATCGAAAGAGACTACGCCGGCAAACGGTCCAGCCACAGACGTGAAGGCGGAAGAGACGAAACCGACGTCCGAAGCAGGAAACGAGAAGAAGGAAGCCTCCGTCCAACCGGAAGAAAAGAACAATGTTCAACCAGAGGAGAAGAAGGACAACGCGCTCACCGAAGCCAAGGAGGAGGCCAAAGAGGAAGCCGACAAGACGGTCAAGGAAGAGCCTAAGAAGGAATTGAGGAAATACAAAGGCCTCTACACCTATGATCCGACATCGACACACTGCCTCGTCATCATCGTCAACCAAGGGAAGGCGAACGAGGGAGACGTGATAAAAGCGCTGAACGAATACAACAAGAGCAACCACGCCTTGCTGAACCTACATGTAGAGACCACCTCATCCAAAGACTTCCCGCAGATGTTCGTGGTCGGCGACATGCCATCGTCGGAAATAGGCATGTCCTACCTCACCCAGTTCGTGAAAAGCGCGGAGGTGAAGAATGCGTTCGGAAGCACCCCTTACCGCAACATCGTCATCTCCAAAGACAACCTGCAAGTCCTGAAGGAGAGCGGTAACATCAACGTATACATGGAATTGTACAAACGATTATACCTAAAAAGATAGAAGATGAAGAAAGATAGGATTCTCTGGGCTGATGATGAAATAGATCTGCTGAAGGCACATGTCCTCTTTCTCGAAGCGAAAGGCTACGAGGTGGTGTGCGTCAACAATGGTAAAGATGCGGTGCAATGCTGCAAGGAACAACACTTCGACATCATATTCCTCGACGAAAACATGCCGGGTCTCAGCGGTCTGGAAGCGCTCTCCCTCATCAAGGAGAAGGACACCAGCGTGCCCGTCGTCATGATCACCAAAAGCGAGGAGGAAAACCTGATGGAGCAAGCCATCGGAAAGCAAATCGCGGACTATCTGATCAAACCCGTCAACCCGAGCCAAATCCTCCTTTCCATCAAAAAGAACATCAACAAGACGGAGATCGTCTCCTCCACCACCACGGACGACTACCGCACCGAGTTCGCCAAGATAGGTATGCTCATCAACGATGCTTCCCAATTCGAGGATTGGGCTGAGGTATATAAAAAACTGGTATACTGGGAGATACAATTGGAGAATGCGGACAGCCAAATGCAAGACCTGCTACGGATGCAAAAGGAAGAGGCCAACTCCACCTTCGTGAAGTACATCAAGAAGAACTACGAGGATTGGTTCACACCCGACGCACAACGTCCGATGCTCAGTCACGAGCTCTTCAAGAAATGCATCTTCCCGGCGCTGGACAACGGAGAGAAAGTATTCCTCATCATATTGGACAACTTCCGTCTAGACCAATGGAGGGTAATCAAAGACCTGTTATCCAACGATTTCGTCGTGGAGAACGAAGAGCTCTACAGTAGCATCCTCCCGACAGCGACGCAGTATGCGAGGAACGCCATCTTCGCCGGACTGCTCCCCGCGCAGATTAAGAAGATGTTCCCTCAATACTGGGTGGAAGAGGGTGATGACGAAGGGAAGAACATCTACGAGAAGGAGTTGCTGCAATCTCAGATTGACCGTTACAGGAAGAAATACACCTTCTCCTACCATAAGATCAACGATCCTTCGGCGGGAGAGAAACTTGTCACGGAACTTCCCCAATACATTGGCAAGCAACTGAATGTGGCCGTGTACAACTTCGTGGACATGCTTTCACATGCCCGCACGGACTCCAAGATGATCAGGGAACTCGCCTCGTCGGAAGCCGCCTACCGCTCGCTCACAAAATCGTGGTTCCAGCATTCACCCATATTGGACCTCTTCAAGTCCTTGGCGCAACAAGACGTCAAAATCATGATCACGACCGACCATGGCACCATCCGGGCGGACAAAGCCATCCGCGTGATCGGCGACAAGAACACCAACACGAACCTCCGATACAAAATCGGCAAGAACTTGGATTACAATCCGAAAGAGGTGATGGCCATCAAACAACCGGAGAAGATCGGTCTGCCTACCCTCAACGTCAGCTCGACCTACATCTTCGCGGGGAACAACGATTTCTTCGCTTACCCCAATAACTACAACTACTACGTATCCTACTACAAGAACACCTTCCAACACGGAGGCATCTCCATCGAGGAGATGATCATACCGCTCGTGACGCTACGCCGGAAATGATTTTCCCTTGTGATATGCCGCCAAGGCATCCATGGGCCGCCCCTCGATAGTGCGCACGACATACCCGTAACGTCCGGCCACCTCCCGCAGGATATCCGAGAAATGGGAGGCGATGGAACCCACAAAACCCATCTCCCGCACATCCGTAGGATACTGCAACACATTGCGCTCAAAGAAGGATACAAAAGATCTCTCCACGACAGCCCTGCAATACGGCAAGTCCGCATTCTCCGCCAAGAAGCGTGAGAACGTGGCCAAAAAACGATTGGGGAAACTGCCCCTATAGACACCATCCATAATCGCCTTACGGTCAGATCCATACCACCGCCAAAAGCGTTCACACACATCCGCGGGGGCACATCCCTTCAGGACATCCCCGACCAACTGCCGGCCCATGGTCGCCCCACTTCCCTCATCACCAAGCACATAGCCCAACGGAGGAACATTGCTCACCACAACGGAACCATCGTAATAACAGGAATTGGAGCCCGTACCCATTATGCATGCGATACCCGCCCCGTCACCCAACGTGGCGCGGCACGCCGCGAACAAGTCGCTATGCGCCTCCACCCTAGCCTTCGGGAAGAGGGAAGAGAGTATGTCGACGAAAAGAGGCTCGTAATCCGCCACACAACCCGCCCCGTAATAGAAGACGGAGTCGACGGCGGACGGAACGCACATGCCGCTGGAACGGCTCAATTCGTCCCGTATGGCATCCGCATCCATGAAAAAAGGATTGATCCCCGCCAACTCGGCGGAGAGATAAGAACCATCCTCCTTGACCAAACGGACATCCGTCTTGGTGGAGCCCGCATCAAAAATCAAAAACATAAGATTAAGTATTGATCCTCCACAAATGTACGGAAAAATATCGTGCCCGCTCCTATTCGTCATACGAAATGAATCACCTTTCACCACAATAAAACCGCCCTTACTCTGAAAAATGACACACAATAGGAAAAAAGATTGAAAAAAAATATAACTTTGAGGAGACAAACATAAAAGTGAAACATATGAGGACATCCATAGTTAAAGCATTCCTTTTCGGATTGGCATGCACAAGCCTGATCGCCTGCAACGACGTCAACGAATCCCAGCTTCCTAAACAAGCCTCGCAGTTCCTTTCGGAGCATTACAGCGATGTGCCCATCACCCAAATCATGGACACCATCACACAGATGGGGTACACCGCCATCCTGGAGAACGGCACGGAAATAGATTTCGATGAGAACGGAGAGTGGGAAGAGATCAACTTCAAAAAGACCGAAGTGCCGGCATCCATCCTCCAGTCATTGCCTCAAAACATGTCCTCCTACATCAAAGAGAACTACCCGGAAGCCAGCATCCGCAAGATCACAAAGAAGAACTTCGGGCGTAACAAGCTCATCTACAGGGTCGCATTCAACAAGCCGAATAAGATCGAACTATGCTTCACCAAAGACGGCGACCTCATCAGCAACGACCCGGAAGACAAGCGTGTGCCATCCGTGGCGAAGAACATCATCAGCCTATTCGAAGGTGCGGAGGTATCGACCATCTACGTGGACGTGGATGGAGACATTGAAGTGGAATTGGACGACAAAACAGAAATAGAGTTCGACCGAAAAGGCAATTGGTACACCATAAAGACTAAAAACAAGACATTACCGGAGAAATTCCTGAAACAGATTCCGAGCGCGATGACCAAATACGTGGCGAAGAAATACCCTGACCAGTTCATCCGGAAGATCGAGAAGAAAAGCTACGGCTACCGCATCAGGCTGAACAAGCCGAACGACATCGAACTATGTTTCACCAAGAACGGAATCCTCATCAACGAAGAGGCCGATAACGAATGATGACATAATGAAGCGACTCACAACCATACTACTCATAGCGGCGCTATCCATCCCGGGAGCATTCGCGGCAGGCAAAAAAGCCCCGAAAGAACAACCCGCCGCCCAAGGGCAACAACAGAACAGCGCCTATCGGGAAGACCAGATCGCAAGGAAAAAGGCGATCTTGAAGTTCAAGACAGTCTTCGTGGAGGGTGGTTCCTTCACCATGGGATGCACGGCCGAGCAGGAAGACGAATGCTTTCCACCGGAAAAACCCGCGCACCCAGTCTTCGTGAGAAGTTTCGCCATCTGCAAATACTGCGTCACGCAAAGGCAATGGAGGGAAGTCATGGGTAAAAACCCTAGCGACGTGCGCGACGAGGACTTCCCCGTCACCAACATATCATGGGATGACGCCCAAAAGTTCATCGCCAAGCTCAACAACTTCATGGGAACGAGCTACCGCCTCCCGACCGAGGCGGAATGGGAGTTCGCCGCAAGGGGCGGAATCTACTCGGAAAGCAAGAAATACAGCGGCAGCGAAGATTGCAGAATGGTCGCTTGGTACAAAGATAACGCCGGAGAACTTCGTCCGAACGGCAAACGGAAGGGCAACGAAATAGGCCTCTTCGACATGAGCGGCAACCTCTGGGAATGGTGCTCCGACTGGTACGGTCCTTACCCTACCGACACGGAGACCGAACAGATCAACCCGGAAGGCGCATCCGAAGGGAAAGAACGCGTCGTCAGGGGCGGTTACTTCGAAGGCCCAGCCATCTTCTGCCGCGTCTCCTGCCGAAACAAGAGCGAACCGAACTACGCCTCCAGCATCATCGGCCTGCGACTGGCGACCGACTTCACGGACGATGCGGAGAAACCAAGCGAGATGGAGCCTTAAACATTCTCTCCAAGCCTACGTCGTGAAAAACGGCAAAAGCCTAGCCATCCCCCACCCCCTCATCGGTCGAAGGGGCTTCGCATAACCACGGCAGGAGACGAGATAATTTTTTCGTAAAATATTTGCAAGTACAGAAAAAAGCGGTATCTTTGCACCGCCTTTGAAAAATAAGGCGAATGAGGGAGAGCTAGTAGCTCAGCTGGTAGAGCACATCCCTTTTAAGGATGGGGTCTTGGGTTCGAGCCCCAACTGGCTCACCAAAGCGATCAAGGTTTCTTGGTCGCTTTTTTTTGTTATTTTCCGCCGAAAT
>JAGCGM010000269.1 GCA_017649635.1 Paludibacteraceae bacterium
ATTGGGTCGGCAGATGCACCGTCTCGCCCTTCTCCACCAAAGATTCGGACTTGATACGGTAAGCGATCAGGTCACGGATGGATATGATCTTCATGCCATACTGTTTGGCTCGTTCCATCAGTTGCGGAAGGCGTGCCATGGTACCGTCCTCGTTCATGATCTCGATGAGCGCGGCGCAAGGATGAAGCCCTGCGAGACGAGCCAGATCGACGGCCGCCTCCGTATGTCCCGCGCGACGCAAGACGCCCTTGTCCTGCGCATACAACGGATTCACATGGCCCGGGCGACCGAAGGTTTCAGGAACCGATTTAGGGTCAGCCAGCGCACGGATCGTAGCAGCGCGGTCGGCAGCGGAAACACCCGTCGTGCAACCCTCCAATTTATCCACCGTGATGGTGAAAGGAGTACCCAGCACAGAAGTGTTGTTAAAGACCTGCTTGTCCAATTTCAGTTCGGCGCAACGCGTCAAAGTGATAGGGGCGCAGAGAACGCCACGACCCTCTTTCAGCATGAAATTAATCTTTTCCGGCGTAATCAACTCCGCCGCGGTGATGAAGTCCCCTTCATTCTCCCTATCTTCGTCATCCACCACAATCAGGAACTTACCCTCCTTGAAATCCTCTATCGCCTCTTCAATATCATTCAACTTATATGTTTCCATTTCAAATATATATATATTCAAATCAATTCAACAGCATAACAATGCAAAAAAACGCTGACAGCTCCTCCGTCTATCATCCTCTCAAAGGGAATCAACTCTGCGTCTGGTTGTCGGAGTCCTCCTTAGATTGTTTCCCAAACTTTTTCATCCACCTTTTCAGGAAGGCCGGCATAGAGATATTGATGGAACGGTCATGCGCCGCCTCGTAGGTCAAGAAGAGACCCAATGGCAAAAGGACAATCGTACTGAGCCATACGCCCTGCCAAACCATCCACACGCCATCCCTCGCCATCTTATAACCTGTGTTATCGATGACATAATAGAGGATGAAGAGGATGATGGAATAGACGGCCGGCAGACCGATACCACCCTTCTTCACGATCGCGCCGAGCGGCGCACCGATCAGGAAAAAGACGATGCAGGCCAAAGACAACGTGAACTTCCTATGTCTCTCGATGTCGAAACGGTGGGAGCGTTTCACGTCGGAAAACTTCGCCATGTGCACAAAAGGCATGTCTACCTTCATCCTGTTCGCATTCCTCACCGCACGCTTGGAGACCTCCAACATCTCGTTCGAGGAGAGTCCCTCCGTCAGTTTGGCGAAGGTATACGATCCATATTCAGGAAGAGAATCGTATCCTGTGACAGATTTGATGCTCAACATTCCCCTATCGAAATAAGAAGGGATATACAACGCCTTCATCGCGCGGTCCAAACTATCCGCATGGAACATCATGGAGTCGATGGCGAAGGTCAGTTCCCTCAGATTCTTACCCATGTACTTGTTCGAGATGACAGACTCGTCCATCTGGCTGAAATTAGCGTCGAAGTCGATGAGCACCTCCTTGTAAGAGAAGGTCTCACGGCGGTACGGCACACTGCTTGCGCTGGTGTTCTGCTCCTTCAGGTTTTCGAAGGACTCGCCCGAGTAGAGCATGAGCACCATGCTCAGTTTATCATCGGATGACTTGAGCCGACCCGAATCGGCCGCCATTACCACCGCATTCTCAAAACCCTTCGAGAAGTCATATATCTTGATATCATACAGCAACTTAGTACTGTTGTCCTTTTTCCTTACGTAAAAATTATAACCCTCGATGCCTGAATAGAAAGAACCTTCCGGGATCTCCACCTCGGGCGACTTGGATTTCATGGAATAGAGTAATGTCCACAGTTTGGTCTGGATGGCGGGAATCGCCAACTCGGAATAGAGGAAGATGCCCACGCTCATAAAGGCCATCACGATCAGGAACGGGCGCATGATCCTCGTCAGGGAGATGCCCGCCGCCTTCATGGAGAGCAACTCCAACCGCTCCCCGAATCCACCGAACGTGATTAGGGAAGAGAGCAGTATGGCCAAAGGCAGGGCCATTGGCACCAGCGATAATGCGGCATAGGAAAAGAATTCGAACAGGACAGAGAAGGCAAGGCCCTTGCCCACCATTTCATCCACATAACGGAAAAGGAACTCCATCAGCACGACAAACAAGCACACGAAGAACGTCGCTCCAAACGTGCCGAAGAACTCCGATAACAAAAACGAATTAAGTCTTTTTAAACGCATCACCTTCTCTTCTATTCGAGCACAAAGTTAGCAAAAAAATCAAGCCCCCAATGCCTTTTTTAAAGAGGCGATCTGATTATTCCACAAATCGATGGACTCCTCCTTCTCTCCCTCCTCACAGAAGTCCGTCACGACAAGGATCACATCCATCGTCAACTCATCGCACAAAATCTTCAGTTCGAAATAGCCCTTCGGATTCTCATCATCCAACCAATGATAACGTATATAGAAACCACTCCTGTAGTGCAGTACCTCCGCCTTCTGCGCCTCGGACTTCCCCCACACGAAATTCAGCACTCCATCCTCCTTGTAAACCTTGTCGGCAAACCAACAAGACAAACCGGAAGGCGTACTGAGACTATTCCACAACCCCTCAGGCGAGACATGCCCGAACGAATACTCCAAAAGAAATTTCACTTTACTCATACACGATTACACTTGCATTACACATTTCTCCCGCAATATATGCGTTTTTATTCTATATTCAAACAAGGCGCATTCTAAAAATTTCCGTTTTAACATATCTACGCCTGATGATGGTTCAAAAACCATCGGAATCAACATAATGGTTTTCCCCCTAAAACAGTTGGTACGCTGAGTTCTCCTCCCGCACAACCGCCAAGCATTCCATCTCAATCAACCAAGCGGGACGACAGACGGGCGCCAGCACTATCACCTTCGGAATCATCGGGAAACGGCCCTCGAACATCCTTTCAACTGTCTCATAATCAGCCATATCCCTTAGGTAGACGAACATTTGGGCAACATCGTCGAACGAGGCGTTGCCCTCCCTCAGAAGCATCTCCACATTCTCCCACATACGCTCCGTCTGCTTGCGCACGTCACCCACATGGACCACCTGGCCTTTGTTATCGATGCTGGCAGTGCCTGAAATGTAGAGGTGGGAACGGTCTCCGTACTTCACCTTGACCCCTCGTTCGAAGGTGACCCCATACTCGGACGTGGGGTTCAGATGGGTGCGGGCATACAGGTATTGCTGCTGCCCCGGCTTCAACTCCGCCACCGCATATGCATCCATCCGCACCAAAGCTTTCGGATCCGCGCTCCGTCCCTCGATACCGGTGCTGGCGATGTAATGGGTATGCTCGTTCAGGCCTATGCCTAAGAAGTTCTCTCGACGACCGGTCACCACCCCGGCATAGTTCACGTCCACGTTCTGGACGAAGAACCACGTACGCACGCAATGGTTCGGCAGGTCGCATCCCTCACGCCTCAACGAGGACTCGTATCCCTCCAACAACGCAGTGGTCTGGTGGGCGGAATCCGCCTCCGGACAGGTTCCATTGACCGTCCAATAATGGGTATAATGTGCGGTGTTCACCCTGTACAAATCATCCGAGCAGGTCACTGAAGCCCCCGAGACGGAATAGACCCATGCGGCCAACTTCGTACCGTCCAAAGGGGGTTGCTGAATCATGGAAACGGGGCAGACAACGCCCAAGGACTTCCATCGGTGCGTCACCTCAGCCTCCTGATTGGCGGCATCGCTCAGGAAAAAACGGACGAATACCGCCGTCCCATTCCCTGCTTTTTGCTTCAGAAGATAGTCCAACAAGGCGAAAAGAGAACCTATCTGCTCCTCGAACGAGAGGTCCTTCCGCACAATACGCAACATGGCGAACGACTCGTCCGCACCCGGCACATGTTCGAACCGGGCACAATCCATACGGACATTCTCCATGCCGGCAATCACCTTATCAGTCTCAAACTTAGTATATTCCATGACTACTCTTTTTCCCCTTTTTTCTCCAAAAACTCCTTCCAACCACTCACCCGCTTCTCGTTCTTCGCGGCGAAGTCCTTCCAACTGTTGAAGTGCTTTTCCGGAACGGCGCGGTTGATTTGATAGAAATGGCACAACGCCACACCCAGCGCATCGGAAGCGTCCAAATGCTTCTCCATCGACTCGGCCGGGATGTTCAATTGGCGCTGTAGCATGGAGGCCACCTGCTCCTTCGACGCGGCGCCATTGCCCGTGATGGACATCTTGATCTTCAGCGGGGCATACTCCGCAATGGGAAGGTCACGCTGCAAAGCGGCTGCGATCGCCACACCCTGCGCCCTGCCCAACTTCAGCATGGACTGCACGTTCTTGCCGAAGAACTGCGACTCGATGGCGAACTCGTCCGGCAAATAGGTCTCCACCAACTCGATCACCTTATCGTAGACCGCCTTCAGCTTCATGTAGGTGTCGCCCACCTTACGGATGTCCAAGACACCCATCTGTACGAACTCCGCCTTGTTCCCCACAGTGCGGATCACACCATATCCCATGAGGTTGGTACCTGGGTCAATCCCCAAAATGATCCGTTCCACCGTAGTATTCTTCGCAGGACTCATATCGCACATGACTTCAGATAGGTGGAAAAATGGAGCACTGACTCGCCGAACCTGCGGAAGAGCATCTGCTCCAACTCCGCCAAGTGCTGATTTTTAAACTTAGACATATCGGCGACCGACTCCGCATCGAACTGCAAGGAGTAGGTGATGCCCTCCTCCTCGCTCACCAAAACCTTGTACAACCGGGGAGCACCCAGTAGGCCAATCTTCTGCACAGCAGGCACATAGACCGCCTTCATCCACGCCAAAAAATCATTTTCCGACGCTTTAGCCACCAAATATGTAGTATTAAACACGAGCATAGTGCAAAATTAACTACCTTTGTTAAAAATAAAAAGTCAGAATGAAAGAATTAATCGCACTTTTCGAGAAAGCAACGGGAGAGACCCCCCTCTGCGAAAAAATAAAGGGGGAAGGGTCCAACCGAAAATATTATAGGCTGAAATCCGCCCACCACTCCCTCATCGGCGTGGAAGGCACCAACGAGGAGGAGGACAAAGCCTTCATCCACCTAGCGAAACACTTCACGGAGAAGGGCCTCAACACGCCAAAGCTCATCCTCGCCTCCGACGACAACCGTTTCTACCTGCAGGAGGACTTGGGCGACGACTCCCTCTTCAGCCTCATCCAAGGGGGCATCAAGAGCGGAAATTTCAGCGAAAAGGAAGAGTCTCTCATCCTCAAAACGATAGCCCTCCTACCCGACCTGCAGTTCAAGGGGGCGCAAGGACTGGACTTCTCCATCTGCTTCCCCATCCCCGAAATGGACCGTCGCTCCATCCTATGGGACCTCAACTACTTCAAGTATGATTTCCTGAAACTCACCGGGATAGAGTTCTCTGAGCCCAAACTGGAGGAGGATTTCGAGAAACTGTGCGACGCGATCCTAGCTGAACCGAGCGAGACATTCCTCTACAGGGATTTCCAGTCGCGCAACATCATGATTAAGGACGGCGCACCCTACTTTATTGATTTTCAAGGCGGAAGAAAAGGTCCGATATACTACGACGTGGCCTCCTTCGCTTGGCAGGCGAAAGCTAACTTCCCAGAGTCTCTGCGGGAGAAGATCGTGGAGACCTACATCCAATCGGCCAGCCGCTACACTCCTATCGACGGAGCGAAATTCAGGGAGCGGCTCTCCGTCTTCGTGCTCTTCCGCACCATCCAAGTGTTAGGCGCCTACGGGTTCCGCGGGCTCTACGAGCGCAAGCCGCACTTCATCGAGAGCATTCCATTCGCCCTCAACAACCTAAAAGGCCTGCTCCAACAACATGCCTACCCGGACTTCCCGTACCTCGTCCAGACCTTGCGGCAACTGACCGAACTGCCACAGTTCCAAAACAAGCCATTGCCGGATAATAAATCACTGAAAGTCAAAGTGTTCAGTTTTTCCTATAAGAAAGGGATACCTACGGACGACTCCGGCAACGGGGGTGGCTACGTGTTCGATTGCCGGGGAGTACATAACCCGGGCAAGTACGATCAGTACAAACCGCTGAACGGGCTGGACAAGCCCGTGATCGACTTCCTCGAATCCAACGATGAGATCAAGAACTTCCTGGAGCATATCTATGCCTTGGCGGATGCGCACGTCCTCCGCTACATGGAGCGAGGCTTCACCTCCCTGATGTTCTCCTGCGGATGCACGGGCGGCAGGCACCGGTCGGTCTACTCCGCACAACATTTGGCGGAACACATCTCCCGCAAATTCGGCGTGGAGGTACAACTGGAGCACATCGAGCAAGGAATCAGCCAAACATTCCCCGCCCGATAAGAGATGCGACCACAAAACAAGTTGACGGCATGAATACTTTTTTGTATGTTTGCCGTAGTATAAATGTTCAACATTAAAACAGTATGGATAACTTTTCTTTTCAATGCATTACGAAGTACTGCTTCGGGAAGGACCAGCGCAAAACGGTTGGTTCTCGTATCAAATCATTTGCCAGCAAGGTTTTACTTGTCTATGGCGGCGGAAGCATCAAGCGCAACGGTGTATATGATGATGTGACGAAATCACTGAAAGAAGAGGGGATCTCCTTCGTGGAGCTCTCCGGCATACAGGCCAACCCCACCTACGAGAAGGTACTGGAAGGCATTGAGATAGCCAAGAAGGAGCAGGTTCAGCTCATCCTGGCCGTCGGCGGAGGTAGCGTCATCGACACCTCCAAGGCGATCGCCATGGGCTACTACGAGGCGGACGTGTGGTCCTTCTACGAGCGTGGCGGAGAGGTCAGCAATGCCCTTCCGGTCGCCACCGTGCTCACCATCCCGGCTGCGGGTAGCGAGGTGAGCCCAGACACGGTGATCTCCTACAAGGGCAGGAAACTGGGCTACAGCAGCCAGAAGATCCGTCCCGTGGTGAGCGTCGTTGACCCGGTCATCTTCTTCACCCTGCCTAAGAACCAAATCGCATACGGTGTCTGCGACATGATGAGCCACATCTTCGAACGCTACTTCACGCAGACCACCCACACGGAGCTGATCGACTCGCTCTGCGAAGCGACGCTCAAGACTATCATGCGCAACGCTTACCTCCTGATAAAGAATCCGCAAGACTACGAGGCATGGTCGGAGGTCTCCCTCGCCGGCTCCGTCGCCCACAACGGATTCCTCGGTTGCGGACGTATCCAAGACTGGGGCTGCCACGACATGGAGCACGAACTGAGCGCGCAGGACTGCAAGGTTCCTCACGGCGCAGGCTTGGCCGTCCTCACACCTAACTGGATGAGGCACGTCTACAAGGAGAACCCGAAGATGTTCTACCAGTTCGCCGTCAACGTGATGGGCATCAAGGCGGACCGTGACGAGGAGAAGACGATCCTCCGAGGCATTGACAAACTCCGCGCTTTCTTCACCGCCATCGGACTGCCTGCCACACTCACCGAACTGGGCTTGGGCACTAACGTGTTGGAGGAGATGGCGGGGAAATGTGTCGGCAACGGTCACGTCGGCAACTTCAAACCTTTGTTCAAGGAGGATGTGCTGGAGATTTACAGGAAAAGCCTTTGAGAATTATGAAACGTCAGTTCGACGTAGTCAATTTTAAATTATGAATTTTGAATTATAGTTCGACGTAGTCAATTAAGGGGAGGGATGTGCGACTCTGCGTAATGCTCGTAAACACCAGCCCTGAAAGGGCGCAACATATATAGCCCAGGGCAACGCCCTAGGAGAATTATGAAACGTTAGTTCGACGTAGTCAATTCTGAATTAGTATTGGGAGGACTTGAATGTTAGATATGGATGTGAATATAAAAACGATCTGGAAGAAGGATGCCAAACGGATTCTTTTCGTTGTCCTGTCTGCCTTGCTGATGTCCGCCAACATACGTACATTTGTTCAAGCCGGGGAGCTATATCCAGGTGGCGCAACCGGCTTGACCATTTTGATATTGAGGGCATGTGACATGTTTTTCAACATCAAACTCCCCTACACCATCGTCAACGTCATCATCAATGCGATACCCGTCTACATCGGGTTTAGATACATAGGCAAGAAGTTCACGCTCTACTCTTGCCTGATGATATTGCTGACAGGCATATTCACGGACCTACTTCCGTCTTACACAATCACTTACGACACGTTATTGATCAGTATATTCGGAGGCATCATCAATGGTGTCTCGATCAGCCTATGCCTGTACGTGAACGCCACGTCCGGGGGTACGGACTTCATCGCGATATACCTGTCGGAGAAGCGGCACAGGGACGCCTGGAACATTGTCTTGGGCGTGAACATCATCATCCTCTCCGCCGCCGGACTGCTCTTCGGATGGGACAAGGCGCTCTATTCGATCATCTTCCAATTCGCATCCACACAAATCCTGCACACGCTCTACAAGAAGTACCAGCAGGCGACGTTGCTCATTGTCACGACACACCCCGACGAAGTATGCGAAATCATCGCCCGACTGAGCGAACACACGGCGACACTGATACCTTCGGAGGGCGCCTACGAACATTCGCCCCGCACGATTGTCTACTCCGTGGTCTCGCAGGAGGAGTATCCGAAAATCAACAAGGAGGTGAGGAAAATCGATCCGGACGCTTTCATCAATACGATACAAACGGAGAAACTGATAGGGAACTTCTACCAACGTCCGACGGAATGATTGTATTTACGATTTAGCTATTTACGATTTACTATTTGGCCATTGGGAATTTACTATTTAGCCATTTACTATGTATCTTCGCGGTGAAATTTGTAAGCGGTATGGAGTTCTCACTGTTTATGATCGTAGCCTTGTTCGTCCTGGCCATGACAGCCGCCTTTGTGCAGCGGGTGTGCGGGTTCGGGTTCGGCATCTTCATCATGACGATGTTACCCTACCTGATGCCCTCCTATGGCGAGTCCGTCACCCTATCCGGCATCCTTTCCGCCACACAATCCGTCTTCATCCTCTCCCAAGCCTACAAGTACGTGGTGTGGAAGCGGATGATACCCATTCTGCTCACGTTTTTGGTGGTCTCCTTCGTCGCCATACAGTTCGTCGCGACGATGGCGGACAGTCAGTTGAAGGTATTGTTAGGCATCATGCTCATCGTCATGAGCCTCTATTTTCTCTTTGTCAGCAAACACATTCAGGTACGTCCGTCGGTACCCCTTCAGATCTCGATGGGAAGCCTCAGCGGTGTGATGGGTGGGTTCTTCGGCATGCAGGGGCCACCGGCGGTGCTCTACTTCCTCGCCTCGGAGAAGGACAAGGAGCACTACCTCGCCATGGCGCAAATCTACTTCTTCATCGGCAACGTGGCGATGACCCTCTTCCGCGCCGGCAACGGTCTCTTCACCCATGAGGTACGCATCGGCTGGGTCTATGCGGTGGCGGGCGTGGCGGCAGGCACCTACCTGGGCAAGCTGGTGTTCGAACGCATATCGATCGAGACGTTGCGCAAGATCGTCTACATATACATGGCCATCAGCGGGGTGGTTGCGATTGTGGGGGCTTGAAAAAGGTTGGATGATTACAAAGCATAAAACCGTCCCGATGTTTGGATTTGTGCAAAAGCTCTATCACCCTACTACTATGCCGGATAGACGGACAAAATAACAACTAAAATCCTTCGCCCACAATCAAATTTATATCGCTTTTTATTATTCCGTAATCTGTTTTGCCCATTCCGGCAAAGATGCACAATACCGCTTCGCCACACGGCCATCGGCATATCTTATCAACAACTGAGCTTCTCCATTCTCTACGGAATTGTCGTAAAGATAAACTCGCTGGACACTTTTGATAACAAATTTACAATTCAGTATGGACTTTTGATATCTAGAAACGATTTTGGATATTGGCACGTCATGTCCCCCCTTCATTACCCTTCCTGCAATACGCGCAGCATTGATAGTTGGCGATGATGTGCAGACAAAAAACAATCGGACAAAAAAACCAGCCTCTACCGCACGTTCAACAAATCTCACTTTCTCATCGGACGAGAATACGGTTTCAAATATCATACTCCGTTTCTCAACCAAGCACTGCTCTCTCCACTCTTCGCAATACTTCGCAGCCTTAAGCACGGCCGACTCGGAATTCCAATCACCAAAACGTTCTTGAGCCACATTGTCGGGATTTATATACACAGAATCCTCCAACCACTGGTGTCGAAGTATTTTACTCGTCACCGTGGTTTTCCCAGAACCATTCGGACCTGCAACAATGATCAAGACTGGCTTTTTTGCAGACATTTCCTATCTCCGTATTTTTTTTTATACATCTCCGCTATCTCCCCAAAATATTTCTTGAGAGCGGCTTCGTTGCTTTTCCGGGCATCTTCAGCCGCCTCACGCATAATATAGGCGAGCATTTCATCAGAGGGTTCCTCCATGCTGGTCAGCCTGTATTTATTTATCTCCTCCTCTGCCATAATCATATCTTTTATATAGCTAACGCTATGATTGATAATCTATCAGTATTATTTCACCTGACTTACCTTATCCTCACCGATTCTCCAATGCGGATACACAAAAATATGCATTTCTATTTAATTTGCGGAATTTTATCCGTCAATAATATTATAGAATCATCCTAATATCTCCACCAACAACCTGCGAGTAAATACGCGTCCGACAATCAGCGAACTCATTTAGAAGAGGAGGATAAAAAACCATTCCGCCAAACCCTAAAATAGTAAATCGTAAATCATTAAATAGTAAATAAATACAACTGCCCAATACGGCAAGCGGAACCGTCGTGATTTTTCATCAAAAAACAGGGGCACATTCGGTAACATTTCCACCCCGAATGCTTAAATTTGTAATAACACTAACCTTAAAGGAACGATTAGCAACATGGAAGAACCGGTTCAAGGTACCAGGGAGAGGAAGATCACAAGGGTCACCCTGCTTGGTTCGTTTGTCAATGTATTACTAACCATAGCAAAAATCATAGCCGGCGTACTGGGTCACAGTGCGGCCATGATAGCGGATGGTATCCACTCTTTGTCCGACCTCATATCGGACATCGTGGTGCTCATCTGTGTCCGCATATCCTCCAAAGGAAAGGATAAGGACCATAAGTACGGTCATGGGAAGTACGAGACCATGGCCACCCTCTTCGTCAGCCTCATGCTGATCTTCGTGGCGGCGAAAATGTGCCTGACGGGCCTTGGCGCCATCATCGGCGTGGTGCAGGGGAAAGTGATCGAGGTGCCCCACACCATCGCGCTCTGGGCGGCGGTCGCCTCCATCATCGCCAAGGAACTGCTCTTCCGATACACGGCGAAGGTGGGGCGGGATGTCTCCAGCCCTGTCGTCATAGCGAACGCCTGGCACCACCGGACGGACGCTCTCTCCTCCATCGGATCCGCCCTTGGCATCGGCGGCGCCATCCTCTTGGGCGACGAATGGGTGATACTCGACCCGATCGTCTGCTGCGGCATCAGCGTCGCCATCTTCGTCTCCGCCATACAAATGGGCATCCCTTCCCTCAAGGAACTGCTGGAGGTGGCCTTGCCCCAGGAAATGGAGGAGGAGATGATCGCCATCGCCTCACAGGTGGAGGGCGTGGAGAGCATACACGACCTGAAGACACGGCGCAACGGCACCAGCATCATCGTGGACGCGCACGTCGTCGTATCGCCCGACATGACCATCGTGGAGGCGCATAACATCTCCACAGAGGTGGAACGTAGCCTGCGTGAGAAGTATGGGCAGGAGATACAAACCTCCATCCATGTGGAGCCGGACGAGGACTCTGAATAAATCACCTTTTCACCCCTGAGCATAAAAAAGAAGCGTGCCCGCCAAGGCACGCTCCCCTATCTAGTTGGCTCGAAGCATCACTTCTTGTTCTCAATCCACTTACGGGCATTGACGAAGGCCTCCAACCATGGGGTCACCTCGTCCACCGCCTTACGATCCTCCGGATAGTAAGCCCATTGCCAAGGGAAGATGGCACGCTCCAAGTGTGGCATCATCGCCAAGTGGCGACCATCCTTGGAACATACGCCCGCCACGTTGTACATGGATCCGTTCGGATTGGCAGGGTAACCCTCATAGGTGTACTTAGCGATCACATTGTACTCGCTCTCCGCATAAGGGAAGTCGAACTTGCCCTCGCCATGAGCCACCCATACGCCTAACTTGCTGCCGGAGAGCGAACCGAACATCACGGAGTCGTTCTCAGGGATCGTCAGGCCCACGAAGTTAGACTCGAACTTGTGGGAGTTATTGTGCAACATCTTATGCTTCTTCTCGTGCTCAGGATAGAGCAGCTCCAATTCAGCCATCAGCTGGCAACCGTTGCAGATACCCAAGCTCAAGGTGTCCTCACGCGCATAGAACTTCGCCAGCGTCTCCTTCGCCTTCTCGCTGTAGCGGAAACCGCCCGCCCAGCCCTTCGCCGAGCCCAGCACGTCCGAGTTGGAGAATCCACCGCAGAAGACGATCATGTTCACGTCCTCCAGCGTCTCACGACCGGACGTCAAGTCGGTCATGTGGACATCCTTCACGTCGAAGCCCGCCAAGTAAAGGGAATAAGCCATCTCACGCTCTCCGTTCGTACCCTTCTCACGGATGATGGCCGCCTTCACGCCGGAACGTCTCTTGCGGTCGGCCGTCAAGCCCATCTTGCCAAGCTTGCCGGAGAAGCTCTCGTCGAACTTGAACTGAAGCGGTTGCTTCTTGTAGTTCTCGTAACGCTCCTTGGCACACGCCTCGCCGCTCTGCTTGCGGTCCAAGAGGTAAGAGGATTTGTACCAAACATCACGCAACGCATCGATGTCGAACACCTCCTTCTTGCCATCCTTCTCCACGACGATCGTACGTTCCTCGGTCGGTTTGGCGATCATGGCGAAGCCCACACCAGCATTGTGGAGTATCTTCTCCACCTCCGCCTTGTGCTCCACCTGGATCAGCACACCAGGGTTCTCGGAGAAGAGGATCTTGGTCAGACTTGGTTCCGGCAAATCCTTCAGGTTCACCTTCAAACCGCCCTTCGTGTTTGCGAAGCACATCTCCAACAAGGCGGTGATCATACCACCCTCGGAGATATCGTGGCCCGCGAGGATCAGATCCTTGTTGATCAGTTCCTGAACCGCCTCGAAAGCATCCGCGAAATACTCCGCATCCTTCACGGTAGGCACCGTGTCGCCCACCTTGTTCAGCGTGGCGGCCAAAGCGGAACCTCCCAGATTCAGCGCATCGTACGAGAAGTCGATATGGTAGATGTAAGAATCTTTTTTGTTGATCAATACAGGGGAGACGATGCGACGCACGTCAGATACCTCAGCCCCTGCGGAGATGATCACCGTACCAGGGGAGAATACCTTGTCCTCACCGTATTTTTGGGTCATGGACAACGAGTCCTTACCCGTAGGGATATTGACGCCCAATTCGCAGGCGAAGTCGCTACAAGCCTCAACCGCCTTGTACAAGCGGGCATCCTCGCCCGGGTTCTTGCAAGGCCACATCCAGTTGGCGCTCAGGGAGACACTCGCCAAACCATCCGCCAACGGAGCCCACACGATGTTGGTCAACGCCTCGGAGATGGCCAATACGGAACCTGCGGCAGGGTCCACCAAAGCGGCGGAAGGCGCATGTCCGATAGAGGTGGCGATACCGCTCTTGCCTCTGTAGTCCAACGCCACAGCACCCAAGTCGTTCAAAGGCAACTGCAACTCACCGGCGCACTGCTGGTGGGCGATCTTACCCGTGACGGAGCGGTCCACCTTGTTGGTCAACCAATCCTTGCAAGCCACAGACTCCAATTGGAGCACGTCATTGATATATTTTTGAATGTTCTTATCGTCGGTCTGTACGGAAGCGAACTTCTCCACCACCGTGTTATCCTTGATCACCGTGCGAGGCGGTTTACCGATCATGTAATCCAAGCGGAGGTTGATCGGCTGGTCACCGTTGGCACGTTGGAAGACGAACTGCATGTCGCCCGTCGTCTCACCCACCACGTACATCGGCGCACGCTCACGGTCGGCGATACGTTTGATCAAATCAATGTCCTTATCCTTCACCAAGAATCCCATGCGCTCCTGGCTCTCGTTGCCGATGATCTCCTTGTCGGACAAGGTAGGGTCACCGATCGGCAACTTGTCCATATCGATCTTACCGCCCGTCGACTCCACCAACTCGGAGAGGCAGTTCAAGTGACCGCCCGCGCCATGGTCGTGGATAGATACGATCGGGTTATTGTCGGACTCCGCCAAGGTGCGGATCACGTTAGAGACACGCTTCTGCATCTCAGGGTTGGCACGCTGCACAGCGTTCAGCTCGATCGCATTGGAATATTGGCCCGTCTCCACCGAAGAGACAGCGCCACCGCCCATACCGATGCGGTAGTTATCACCACCCATCACGACCACCTTCTCGCCCGGCTCAGGCTCGCCCTTCAGACTATCCTTCTGCTTAGCGAAGCCTACGCCACCCGCCAACATGATGACCTTGTCGTAAGCATATTTCTTGTTGTTCTCCGCATGCTCGTAGGTGAGCAATGAACCGCAGATGAGCGGTTGACCGAACTTGTTACCGAAGTCGCTCGCACCATTCGAAGCCTTAATCAGGATCTGCTCAGGCGTCTGGTACAACCATTTGCGAGGATCCAAGACATCCTCCCAGTGGCGACCCTTCTCCGTGCGTGGATAGGAGGTCATGTAGACCGCCGTACCCGCGATAGGCAAGCTCGCCTTACCACCACCCAGACGGTCACGGATCTCACCACCCGTACCCGTTGCCGCACCGTTGAAAGGCTCGACCGTCGTCGGGAAGTTATGCGTCTCGGCCTTCAGGGAGATGACGGACTTCATCTTCTTCACCTCGAAGAAATCAGGTTTGTCGCCGCTCGCCGGAGCGAACTGCTCAATCTCAGGGCCCTCGTTGAAGGCCACGTTATCCTTGTAGGCGGAAACGATCTTGTTAGGGTTCTCCGCGGAGGTCTTCTTGATCATTTGGAAGAGGGAAGACTCCTTCTCCTCGCCGTCGATGATGAAGAGACCGCCGAAGATCTTATGGCGGCAGTGCTCGGAATTCACCTGAGAGAATCCAAACACCTCGCTATCAGTTAATTTACGTCCTATCTTTTCGCTGACGCTATTCAGGTAGTCCATCTCCTGTTGGCTCAAGGCCAAGCCCTCCTGTTGGTTATAGGCGGCCAAGTCCTCGATGTAAACGATAGGGTCCGGTTTCTTGTCGATGGTGAAGATCGTCTGGTCCAGGCCATTGTAGACACGTTGCAGCATCGGGTCATGTTCGGAATCCTTCCCTTTGCAGGCGAAGTACTCCTCGATACGACGGATACCCTTCAGCGCCATGTTCTGGGTGATCTCCACCGCATTAGTACTCCAAGGAGTGATCATTTCACGGCGGGGACCGATAAACCACCCCGCGATATTTTTCTCATCGACGAACTCCGCGCCGGAGAAGAGCCATGTGAGCTTCTCCAAGTCCTGAGCGCCAAACTTTTGGTCCGCATCAACAGCTATATAGCCTGCGTCCGCTTTCTTGAAAAATAGAACCATCTATGATTTAGTTTATGTATGATATCATCAATTAACTAACCGCGAAATTAGGTATAATTTTAGAGTTTGGCAAATCCAAAGGAATCTGCCTAATGCTCTTCCCCCGTATATTTTTCGCATGGATATAACATGCTAACACTGAAAGTATTCAGTCAATTGGAAGATTACAAGAAAGCCTCCAACGCATGCGCCAGCTGGTCCGGGCAAGAGGTGCCGCGACCACCGCAGTCGATGCCCTTCATCCTTGCGATGGCATCCTCCACCTTCATACCCTTCACAAGCGCGGCGATGCCCTGCGTGTTGCCATGGCAACCACCCATGAAACGCACATCCTTGATGATGCCGTCTTCCACCGAAACATTAATAAATCTTGAACATGTGCCTACGCACTCGTATGTCTTATTCATTTCCATAGCCTCAAATAATATACTGTTTCCACAAAGGTAATAATTGTTTGGCAAATTCACCTATACTTTCCATCCAATGTACCTGCGCACAAGACTGCGCACCATTCCCTCAGTTTCCCAATCCATCATTTTTAACGCTTCTTCCATCCATATGTTAAATAATATAAAATATTAAAAAACTATGTTGTGTAACATAAAATTATCACTACCTTTGCAACGTGTTTTTCATGGTATTAGATTTTACATTTCAAAGACGGCTGTCGGGAGACACCCCACTTTTTTTCTAAACCAGACCTATGATACTAAGCATATACAACGAAAAAAAGGAGACCGATTGGCCTCCTTTTTATTTTTCACCACCTATTACAGGCGGTATAGAAATCATTAGAACTTGAATCCGATGAAGATTCTAAATGAATTCGTAACCATCTTTTGGTCGCCCAACATTGAGCTAACCTGATTAGCCATCTGGTTAGCCAAATCGCTGAACGCATCATCGCCCTCAACAACTGGAGAGTCGTCCTGTCCCCAATCCTGGCATTTCAACTTACCCAATTTAAGTTCGAAACCAGCTTGGAAAACCTTGTATCTGTAAGCGGCACCCACTCTGTGAGATGCGCCAAATGCGAAGGAAGCGTCAGCATCAGAGCCATCACCTGCATCCTCAACAGTTACAAACACGTTAGGCATGATGTTGTAGTACAAATCCACTGCCATATCATTATCCAAGTAATAGGTGCCGATAGGGCCAACACCCAACATGCTGATATCGAAGTACTTTGAAGTACCAGTATAAGTCACATTCACATTCTTATGAGCCTTCTGGTCCCATACTTCCTCCGTATATTTCTCCTTCAATCTAGAATATGAGAAGTCGAACCAACGCGCATTAATGGCGATACCAAACTGGCCTGGATTAGCCACGTACCAACGATTGTCAATAGAGAATCCCAATGCAGGAGAGGCGTTAGGTGATTCTTCAATCTCCTTGTCATATTCCTTTTGAAACTCTTTCGCGCCAGGACCACTATAGTCGAATGCAATCTTACCGTACTTCTTGCCATGCAAACCTGCGTAAAATTTCAATCCGAAACCATTGTCCTCGCCCTGAGAACCTGCGAACGCACCAAAACCTGTCATAAGGCTCAATGCCAACACCAATAATTTTTTCATTACAAATTAAATTTAGTGAACAAAAATTTTTATTTAAATATCAGAACAAAATTAAGCATTATTTAAATACAATGTATCACTTGTGTTAAGAAAACGAAAAAAATATATAGCTTCAACTTCGAGGGAAGGAGTCGCGAACCATGTGAAACACCGCATTCCCGCTCCGATAACGCCTAATTGGGCACATCGAACTGACGTCTCTTAATTTCCCAGGGCACTGCCCTAGGCTATATATGTCAGGCCCCTTCAGGTCTCGATTGCGCACATCGTGTAGGGATACGCATTCCCCAAAAACTCATAATTCTTAACTCTTAATTCTTAATTCAATCTAGAATGTTTTATACCTTCGCGTCTGTAAAAAAATTTACGGACATGTCAGTTTTCAATCAAACGGAGAAGGAAGAAGTCGCCTACATGAAGGGCATCATCAAAAAGTTGGGTGTCATCATCACCAAACTGGACGAGATCATCAACCATAACATCAAAGACCTCAAGGAATACAAAGCCTACCTTTGGGAGAACCAATCGGAGCTGGACCGGGCGGAGAAAAGCGCGGTGCGCCATAACGTGAGCCAAGCGGTGGAATCGAGCGAGGCCATCATGGAGAGGAAGAAACGAATCCGCAAGATGATGGAGATCCCCTACTTCGGACGAATAGACTTCCAGGAGAAGGGCGAGAAAACGGTCCAACCCATCTACGTGGGTATCCACTCCTACTATGACACGGAAACGAACAAGAACGTGATCCACGACTGGCGAGCACCCATCTCCACCATGTTCTACGACTACGAGACCGGGCCGGCGCACTACGACGCGCCGCAGGGCCGCGTGGAGGGCTCCATCTCCCTGAAAAGGCAGTACCGCATCCGCCGCTCCGTCATGGAGTTCATGCTGGAGAGTTCCGTCAACATACAGGACGAAGTGCTACAGAAGGAGCTCAGCAGCACCTCCGACGAGCGAATGAAGAACATCGTGGCGACCATTCAGCGCGAACAGAACCAGATCATACGCAACGAGGAGGCGAAGACCCTCATCATCCAAGGTGTGGCCGGCTCCGGAAAAACATCCATCGCCCTGCACCGTGTTGCCTACATCCTCTATAGACACAAGGGAGAGGTGACCTCCAAGGATATCCTCATCATCTCCCCGAACAAAGTATTCGCGGACTATATCTCCAACGTGTTGCCGGAACTCGGCGAGGAGACCATCGAGGAGTGCGGTTTCGAAGAACTGATGAACAAGCAACTGCAGGGCAAATATAAGTTCCAGACCTTCTTCGAACAGGTGACGGAAATCCTGGAGAAGAACGACGAGGCCTTCGTGGAAAGGATACGCTTCAAATCCTCCGTGGAGTTCATCGAACTGATGAACCGCTTCGTCCTCCACGTGGAGAACACCTTCTTCCACCCGACAGACCTGAAAGTGGGCAGGATACCCGTACCGAAAGAGTACCTCGACGAACGCTTCAAAGCCTACCACAGGCTTCCGATGCGCGACCGTTTCGAACCGATAGCGAAAGACATCGCCAGGGAGATCGCGGCGGCCACCCGCACGGAGATCTCCACCACCGACAAGAACAAAATCAAGGCGGAGCTGAAAAAGATGTTCGACGGCAACAGCGACGTAGCGCTCTACCAAGCCTTCTACGACTGGCTGGGCCGCCCGGACCTCTACAAGAGGGGGAAGAACCGCCAATTGGAATATGCGGACGTGGCGCCGCTGCTCTACCTGAAGATATGCATGGAAGGGGTTAAGGAGAAGCTGCCGATCAAGCACCTCCTGGTGGACGAGATGCAGGACTACACCCCGATACAGTACAAGGTGCTCTCCATCCTCTTCCCTTGCAAGAAGACAATCCTTGGAGACGCATTGCAATCCGTAAACCCTTATAGTTCAACTACCTATATGCAAATACGGGACGTCCTGAAGGATGCGGAGGTGATGAAGCTCTGCAAAAGTTACCGTTCCTCCTACGAGATCACCTCGTTCGCCCAAAAGATCTCCAAGAGCGAGGACCTGCAGGCCATCGAACGACACGGCGAGGAGCCTGTCATCAAGTCATTCAAGAAGAGCGATGAGGAACTCGCATACCTGAAACAAGTCGTGGCGGAGCATATCGGACAAGCCACCTCCATCGGCTTCATCTGCAAGACGGAGAAAGAGGCGATCAAGCTGCACCAGCAACTCTCGGAAGAGACCGACCAGGTGTGCCTGCTCTCCAGCGAAAGCGCCGCCTTCACCAACGGTATCATCGTGACCACCGCCCACACGGCCAAAGGTCTGGAGTTCGACGAGGTCGTGGTGCCTTACGTGAACGAGAAGGAATACCACACGGAAATGGACCGCAGCCTGCTCTACATCGCCTGCACGCGCGCGATGCACAAACTGACACTCACCGCAGCCGGCGAGATAAGCCATTTCATCCAATAAGCGCACCAGCGTAATTTTTTCTACCATTTTTCAAAAAAACACGATTCCACCGAGAAATCGGCATGGATTGACTCTCTATTACCATTAATTGAACCCAGTTTCCGAAGCTTAAAAAAAGCATGGGTATACCTTTGCGGCAAGTACAAAAACACTTGTATTACATCTCTATATGCACTTAAAGTTTAATATCATGAACACGAAAAGATTCTTATTACTCGCACTCAGCGCAATGTCGCTCAACGCATTCTCTCAAGGTTGGGGATTCGGAGGCGGAGGTGCTTCCGGATTGAGTTCCTACACGTCCAAGAAGGACATCAATTATGTCGGGGACGGTAAAGGTTACCACACACTGGACATCTACTATCCTAAAGAGGATAAGGAGTCGTATCCTGTCATCGTCCACATCTACGGCAGCGCATGGTCCAGCAACAACTCGAAAGGGAACGCCGACCTGACCACCATCGGTGAGGGTGCCGTGAAGGCCGGCTACATCTTCGTGACACCGAACCACCGCGCAAACAACGATGCGGGGGCGAAATGGCCCGGACTGCTCAACGACATCAAGGCGGTGGTACGCTACCTCAGAGGCAATGCGGAATCCCTGAAGATAGACACCACCTTCATCGCCATCTCCGGCTTCTCCTCCGGTGGACACTTGGCGACCATGATGGGCGCATCCCGCAACGTGAAAGAGTATACTGTTGGATCCACGACCGTGGACATAGAAGGTAATCTAGGGAATTTCACGGAGTTCAGCAGTAGCGTAGACGCCGTGTGCGACTGGTCGGGCCCTGTAATCCTCGACAAGCTGAACTGCGGAAACGCCATGGACTTGAACAGTTTCATCTCCCCTATGATGAACAACTGCTCCGCCTCCCAATGCCCGGACATATATGCCTTGGCCACTGCGGTCACGTTCATGGATCCGAGCGACCCCCCTTACATACTCGTACATGGTTCCGCAGACAACATCGTGGCACAATGTCAAAGCAAATTGCTCTATGATGAACTGCAGAAAAACAACATCGAGAGCAAATACATCCCTACAAGCAGCGGTCATGAGGTCAACAAGGGGAAAGTGCCGGACGTGATCGAATTCTTCAATGCGGCAAGGGAGAAGAAATTGGCGGCGATGCAGGAGAGGGAAGAACAAGAGGAACAAGGCGAGCAGAACAAGGTGTCAAGCACAACGTCCGACAAACCCTCTGTGACCGTACAAAACGGGCGCCTGCTCATCAGCGGAGGTGACGGTTCCGCCTGCTCCTTCAAAATCATCGACATCGTGGGGAAGACAGTTTTCCAAGGTCTGTACAATTCCCAAGAGCAGGAATATGACCTCTCTTCCCTCGCAGAAGGTGTATACGTTCTGAGGACCGATGCGGGATTTAACCATAAGTTTATCAGATAACCTTATACAATTCCTAAACATTTATTGCGATTTACCTAGATTTGTCGTACCTTGGGAACTGCTGCATACGAACTCCGGACTACCTAAAATCCTGTTCCGAGTGCGTTTGTAGCAGTTCTCTTTTTTCTGCGAATGAGGAAGATTGCGCTTATATTGTGGATGTTTATTCTCTTCATGGATTCCTACGCTTCCATGGGGCCGAAGGCGCACGTACGTTTCAACCACTTCACCACCGAGGATGGCCTATCCTCCAACCTGATCTTCTCCATGTCGCAAGACTCCTCCGGATTCCTGTGGTTGGGGACCGACTTCGGACTGGACCGCTTCGACGGGAAACTATTCAAGCATTTCAGGAAAAACAAGTACCCTAACATGCAGAGGGAAGACCTGTACTACGTGGACTGCATGGATGGAGACATCTACGTGGGTAGCTTCAGCGGGACATTCCAAAAATACGACCGTAAAATCGATGATTTTCTAGACATGATGCCCACAGAGCTGGACTCCTTGGGATATTCGCAGATAAAAGGCGTGCGATGCGCCTCCGACGGATCCCGCTACCTCTTCACGAACGAAAGGGTCTTCCGATATGACCCTCAACGCAAATGCTTCAACTCCAAGTTCCAAGCGTTCGACTCGCTTCAATCCCCCTTCATCTCTTTCCTCCACATAGACAATGACAACCGTTTCTGGCTCGGCTCCATCAACCAGTTGAGCATATATGACACGAACGGACACACCCTGAAGGTATTCAATGAGGAACACGATCACTGCGGCTTTGTGACAGGAATAGCCCCCATGGAGAAAAACAGATGGATCATCATCTTCCTGAGCAACAGGGTTTGGATCGTGGAATGCCAAGACGCAGCCTTCCGCATCAGGGAGGAAATCCGCCTCCCCTTCAACAGCGTCAACAAGATGTTGAGAGGAAGGAACGGCCGCTATTGGTTCGCCACCGACGGAGATGGACTATGGTTCGCCGACTCGATAACGAAAGGCACCACCTTCACAGAAGTGGTCCCGACCAACGCCCCCACGGACGGGCTGAGGAAGATATACTCCATCATCGAAAGTGAGGACGGCACGATATGGCTCGGCACGCAAAACTCAGGTCTCTGGTCGCTCAACATGGACGACCATTCGACCATCCTATACTCGAAGGACTATGGGTTCCCCCACTCCGCATGTACCTCCTTCACGGAGGACGGACACGGCAACATCTTGGTCGGTTCGGACGGCAGCGGTGTCTACTCCGTCTCGCCCGATTTCAGGGAAATCAAGCAGTACCATCTCCCTTGCGACAACGTGCTAGGCGTCAATTCCACCCACGAGGGGATCTATGTCTCCACATGGGGCGGCGGGCTATACCTCCTCTCACCATCCGGCACATCCGCTCCCGTCAGCTACAAGCCGGACTTCAACCCGACCAAGATATTCTTCCACGTCTGCGAAACAGCGGACAACACCATATGGGCCTGCTCCGCGAACGATGACCCATACATCAGACGCAACAACGAGCCATGGCGGAGAATACCCCTGAAAGATGCGGACACCCCTGATCTGGAAAGCAAATGGACCACCCGCGTGATAAGTGCCTCAGGGAAATCGTGTTGGATTATCTCCACCAACCTGTTGTGGCTATTCGACGGAACAACCCCACACGTCGTCCACCCCGAAATCTACGCCCCGAAATCACACAACCCGTTCGTCGTGGTGGACGCAGACCGCGACGAGGAGGGGAACCTCTTCGTGCTCTCCAACCATGGCATCCTGCGCTTCTCGTCCGATGACCTCACGATGGACACCCTCTCCTTCATGCCGAAAGACTCGTACCGAATCATCCGAAGGGACGACAACGGCAACTTCTGGGTCGCCTCCGCCAACGGCATCTTCTCCTTCGACTATCATCGCCAAACATATTCAAGGCTACCAGGCAATTACCCAGACCTGTTCTACTACAAATCGAGCTACAAGGATTCCAACGGACGGCTATACTTCGGCACAGCGGAAGGGTTCTACTCCTTCGACCCTAAAAACATCGCACCGGACACGCTCATCCAGCATCTTTCCTTCGCGGAACTGTATGTCTCGAAAGAGAAAATCAGCGGAGACAACCCGTTGATAAAGGGTGGAGACCTCTCCGAGCTAAAGACGTTGGAACTAAAATACGGCATGACCGATGTGGACCTCCACGTGGACCTCGTAGACCACTCCTACAGGGAGAAAGCCACCCTACGCTATAGGCTGAAGGGGCTGACGGACAGCTGGACTCCAGTGGACGAAAAAAGGGTCATATCCTTCAACTACATACCGACCGGGTATTACACACTAGAGGTGGAGGCGTTCCGATCGAACGCGGGGAAACCCCTGAAGCACATTGAACTGACGATAAACGTCCTCCCACCATGGTGGAGCACCTGGTGGTTCCGCACCATCCTGCTGCTAATCGCCGGCTCGCTCCTGTTCATCCCCCTGCACAAAAAAATCATACGGCTGAAAAAGGAAAAAGCATTGCTCAAGGATGAAATAGACGAGCAAACAGCGCTCTTGGAAAAGACAAGACACGAACGCCAAAAGCTGATCCATGCCCTCACCCACGACCTGCACAATCCGTTGTTCTCCGTAGTGGGAGAAAGCCCTTCCATCACAGAGGAGACCACCACGGAGGAAATCGTCGAATTGGTGATCGACAAGGCACTGCTGGATGACAACCTGCTGCTACTGATAGGCATGGACCCTGAGACAAAAAGGGGAATCAAGAACATGCTGAGCAACTACATCCACGTGAAAGAAGCGGAGAACTGGGACAAGGCGGTCGAATCCATCGAAATGTTGGCCCCGGACATCATCGTCTGCGACATGGGGAACTCCATGAGCGGAGAAATGAACAGGCTTCTCTCCTCCGACAGCCTGAAACATATCCCTATCCTCTTCGTATCCGACAAGAACGAGGAGACCGACCGCCTATTGGGACTGATCTATGGGGCGGTGGACTTCATGGCCAAACCGTTCAACCAACTCGAACTGTTGCTAAAATTAACTAATATACTGAAAATCAAGCAAGAACAACAAAAAGTAATTCTTCAGCGGACAATGACAAGCAAGGTGAAGAGCGCAATGGACAACACCCGACAGGAAGAATCGATCCACCCGTTCCTGCAAGCCTTCGCCGATGTGGTCAGGAGTAAATACCAGGATAGCGAGACCTCGCCAGACTCCCTAGCCTCAGCCCTCATGGTGAGCAAACCGACAATGAACAGGAAAATCAAGGCACTGACAGGCAAAACACCGATGGAATGGGTGATGGAGTACAGGCTCAACAAAGCCCTCCAACTGCTGCAAGACCATAACGACGGCAAAAACATTTCAGAGATAGCCTATGAAGTAGGGTTCAGCGACCCATCCTACTTCTCGAAGAAATTCAAGGACCAGTTCGGGATCCTTCCTTCCCAAGTGAATTAATCCCCTCGACACACAACGTCCCTATCGGACAACCTAATCAAGCTGCGTGTGGCGCACTGAAATCTCTTCCGACAGGAACACGGAAGCAGACTTCTTGAACTTCTCCTCCGACTCCGTCGTGAAGAACTGGCAGGAGCCTCCCTTCGTCAGCAGTTCCTCCATGGAGACATGGCGACGGAGGTAATCCTCCAGGCTGGAGGCGACAATCGCACCCTGCGAAATGATGCGGATATGGGCAGGCAGATATTTCCTGATCTTAGGCAACAACAAAGGGTAATGCGTGCAACCCAAGATGACCGTATCGATCTGGTCATCCTTCGCCAGCAACTGGTCCACATATTTCTTCACGAAATAATCCGCGCCATCCGAATCGTATTCCGAGTTCTCCACCAGCGGCACCCATAGCGGGCAAGCCACGGAAGAGATCACAATCTCCGGGAAGAGCTTATGGATCTCGATCGGGTACGACTCCGACTGCACCGTTCCTATGGTGGCGAAGAGGCCGACATGCTTCGTTCGGGTATATTCCCCAATCTGCTCGATGGTAGGGCGGATGACACCCAAGACACGACGGTCTGGGTTCCATTTCGGCAAGTCGTACATTTGGATGGACTTCAACGCCTTGGCCGAAGCCGTGTTACAACCCAAGATGACAAGCGGGCAACCCAACTCAAATAGTTTCTCGACACATTGGCGGGTAAACTCGTACACGACATCGAAGGAGCGTGTACCATACGGTGTACGCGCATTATCGCCCAAATAGAGATAATCATATCGAGGCAAACGCTTACGGATCTCCGACAAGATGGTCAAACCACCATATCCGGAGTCAAAAACACCAATCGGACCAGACTGATTAGGGAACTGTGCCATACCATCCAACATTTAAGGCGAATCCTGAGATTCACCGTTTCATACGACAAAGATGGGTTAGGGAAAACTCCCCGAGCCTATTCCCCCAACCCACCATAAGACAAAAAAAGAGGACAGAACGTCCTCTTTCCTATATGCGGAACATCAATTACTTAATGTTCAATTTCTTCTTCAGCAACGGAGTGACGTCAATCGCATCGCCCGACTTGTAAAGCAATGTGTTCAAATCGTAGATGTAGAGGAAACCATTCTCGGCGCCAACCTCCTCGATAGCCTTACGCAACTTCTCGCGGATAGGAGCTTGCAACTCCTCCTGCTTTTGCTGCAGCAAAGTCTGAGCAGACTGATAGTATTGTTGAACCTTCATCTGAAGCATTTGGATCTCCTCCATCCTGTTCTTCTTGATGGCCTCATCCCACTTCGCCTCACCATCTTTGTATTCTGTCAGCTTACGATTGTACTCATCCTCCATTCTCTTGATCTCACCCTCATGTTGTGCGGCAAGGTCTTTCAAGGATGTCTCAATCTGAGAGACCTCCGGCATGGCAAGAAACAACGTCTGAACATCCAAATAACCCAATTTAATTTGAGTGTTTTGAGCCATACCGAAAGCTGGCATAGCCAAAAATAACAAAGCGATTAATTTTTTATACATAATATTTACATTAAAGATTTTTCTAAACTTTCAGCGCACGAAGTTACAAATTATTTCGCATATCCCAACTTCGTCAACACCTCATCGCTGATATCCACCTTGACGGAGAAATAGATGAGGTTGGAGCTGCTCGCCTTATCCAAAACAACGGTATAACCCTTCGTGTCGGAGACATCCTTCACCGCCACATAGACCTCATCCTGAATAGGTTTCATCAAGCTCTCACGTTTCTTGAAGAACTCGCCTTGAGGACCGAAATACTTACGTTTCAGCTCGTTAGCCTCCTTCTCCTTGGCTACGATCTCATTCTCCTTCTTCACCTTCATCTCGTCGGAAAGGAAGACCACCTCTGTCTGGTAGTTCTTGTAAAGGATCTTGGCCTCCTCATTCTTGGCCTCCACCTCTTTCTGCCACTTCTCAGAGATTTGCTTCAATTGCTCGTTCGCCGACTCATACATAGGAATATTCTTCAAAATATATTCCATATCGAGCACAGCCACTTTCTGGGCGGAAGCGCAACAGAAGGCACCCACCGCCAATAATGTCAAAATCAATTTCTTCATATTCGTCACTTGTTTAAAACAACTATATCATTAACATTAAAAATCCTGTCCTATCACGAAGTGGAAATTACTACCACCACCCATGCTCTTCGACAAATCAAAGCCATATCCCCAATCCACGCCAATCAAACCGATCATCGGCAAGATGATTCTGGCGCCGATACCAGCGGACCTCTTCACGTTAAACGGATTGAAGTCGGAGAACTCACGCCATGCATTTCCCGCATCGACGAAGCCCAAAACATAAACCGTCGTGGCGGTCTCAAGCATCAATGGATAACGCAACTCCAAAGAGAGACGTGAGTAAAGGTTTCCGGCGTACTTGCGGGAATACGGATCCTTCGGCGTCAAAGCGCCATTTTCATATCCGCGCACCTTGATGGCGGATTGCGCATACGTGTAACTATAGCCGGTCATACCGTCACCACCCACATAATAACGCTCGAACGGAGAACGCCTATAGGAATCGTAATAACCCAAGAATCCATACTCCGCACGGGCCATCAACACCAACTTCTGGTTGGACGAAATCGGCGTGTAAGATTGCAACTTGAACTCCGTCTTGTGATACTCCACCCAGCGGAACAGATCCTGCTGCATCTCCTGGAACTCATCTTCCGAAAGACCTCTATGCTCCTCGCTCGCATCACCGGCACGGTAACGGTCCATCAAAGAATATACCTTCTGGTTATCCTTGAACAAGGAATACGGAGGAGTAAGTTGAAGCATTAGGGACAACTTGGAACCTCTCCTCGTATAATATGGATTATCTATAGAATTACGGCTCCAAGTGGTGGAAAAGCTCAAGTTGTTAGCCGACCCCGCCGTCATCTCCAACAAGTCCCAATCCTGCAAGGTATAGTGACGATACGCAAGTTCCCAATACATGGAGAAATAATCGTCTGGCCAATCCATTCGCTTACCAATACCGACAGAAGCACCCAACGTCATGATGTACTTGTTGTGGTCCACAGCGGCCGAATATGCGCTATAGCTATTGTTATCATACAACAGGTTGTTGTAGTAATTGTCCGAATAGTATCGGCTGTTCACACCTGATTGTCTAGACCAATACAACGAGGTAGAGAACGAGGTAGGTCTCTTTCCGCCCAACCATGGCTCCGTGAAACCGATGTTAGCCGAGGTATAATACTTACCATTCGTGGAGAAGGAGAGCGACAAGCTCTGCCCATCACCTTTAGGCAACGGACGGTAAGCCGACTTGTTGAAAATGTTCCTTGCGGAGAAGTTGGAGAACCTCAGTCCGACCGAACCCGTCACACCCGTTGACGGACCATAACCGAAGGAGAGCTCCACTTGGTCGTTATTTTTCTGTTCCAAATTATAGACGATGTCCACCGTTCCATTCTCCGGGTTAGGTTCAGGACGGATGTCCATCTTCTCCGGGTTGAAGTGGCCTGTCGCCGCCAACTCACGCGCGGAACGCTGAAGGTTCGTCTTGCTGAAGAGTTCGCCCGGCTTCGTGCGCAACTCACGACGGATCACATTCTCGTTGATCGCGTTGTTACCCCTGATGACCACGTTGTTGATGACCGCTTGCTGACCCTCGTAGATACGCATCTCCAGGTCGATGGAGTCACCCTCCACCTTCGTCTCCACCGGATCCACGTTGAAGAAGAGGTAACCATTGTCCAAATAGAGGTTAGACATGGCGTCATCGTCCGTCATAAGCCTGCCATTCAGCAATTTTTGGTTATACACATCACCCTTTTTAATGCCCAATGCGGCGGTCAACACATCGCTCGAGTAGATCGTGTTGCCCACCCAACTGATGTTGCGGAAGTAATATTTCTTTCCCTCCTCGAAGTTCATGTAGATATCCACACGGTTCTCCTTGTACTCAACGACACTGTCGCTGAGCAACCTGGCGTCCCTGAATCCGAACTCGTTGAACTTCTCGATAGCCAGACCCTTATCATTCGCGTACTCGGCGTCAATGAATTTTTTCGACTTGAAGAAATTGACCAGTTTCTTCTCCTTGGTCTTCTTCATGCCACGTTTCACCTTGGATTCCTTCATCTGATCCAGGCCTGACATGTAGATGCGGTGCACCTTCACCTTGTCACGTCTGTCGATATCGATATTGACAACCACGAAACCCTTACGGTTCTGGTCGTCCCTCGTGTTGATCTCCACCTCCGCGTTCCGGTAGCCGTCCCCGCTCAGATGCTTTTGGATAGCCTCCTTCGTACGGGCGATGAGGTTCGGCGTCACGATACCATTCTTCTTCAACTCGATGGCGCCCAATATATCCTCTTTTTTCTTCTCCTTGACACCCGTGACGTTTATTTCAGAGATACGATCCCTCTGTTCCAGTTCTATTCGGAGCCATACGCTATCCCCGGAGAACTTCACGGCGGATATTTTCGCGTCGGAGAAGAGGCCCTGTTTCCAGAAACGCTTCACAGCCTTTGTGATTTGCTCACCAGGCACCTTAATCTTATCCCCCACTTTCAGTCTGGAGTAACCGATAAGGACAGCCCTGTCATAAGTCTCCGCACCTACCACATCGATACCTGCGATTTTGTATTCCCTGGCGGTCGTCGAATAGGAAATCAACGATTCCTCCTCTCCGGAGGAAGGAGCCGTCGAGCCACTCTGGCGAACACTGTCCGCATTCAACGCCCCACCATCCGCTCCAACATTGACGCCCCGCACGGTGGCAGATGCCAAAACCGGGAAAAGGGATAATACGCAGATGTATAATAATTTCTTCATTCCACTCATCTATGACAATTGTTCACTTGTTTTGCCGAAACGTCTCTCACGTTTTTGGTAATCGATAATCGCCTCTAAGAACTGCTCTTTCTTGAACTCTGGCCAACTGACAGGTGTGAAGTATAGTTCGGAATACGACAACTGCCACATGAGGAAGTTACTGATACGCAACTCTCCGCTTGTCCGGATGAGCAGGTCCGGATCCGGGATGCCAGCCGTGGCGAGGTGATTGGAAAACACCTTCTCGTCGATATCATCGACACTCAACGTTCCAGCCTTCACTTCGGAAGCGATGCGCTTAGTGGCCTCAAGGATCTCCCACCTGGAGGAGTAGCTGATGGCGAGCACCATGGTCAGGCCCGTGTTCTTCTCCGTCATCCTCTCCGCCTCGCTCAAGTTCGACAAGGTCACCTGCGACAATCGGCTCTTGTCGCCAATGACCATCAACCTAACATTATTCTTGGAAATCTTTTCTATATATTTTTTCAACGCCTCGGAGAGGATCTCCATCAATGCGTTCACCTCCATCTCCGGACGGTTCCAGTTCTCAGTGGAGAAAGCGTACAGCGTAATATATTTGACACCCAGGTCTGAGGCGGCTTCCATCACCTTATCCACGGAATCCACACCCTCACGGTGACCGAAGATGCGGTCCAAGCCCTTCGACTTGGCCCAACGACCGTTCCCATCCATGATGATGGCCACATGCCGCGGTATCCGATTGACGTCGATTTGTTCCTTTAAATCCATATCATTTCCTTAAAACATTGCACCTTGACTTTCTCCTGATGAGATCCACCGAGACGTAAGCGACGGCGCATGTATAGTAGTCGTTATTTTTCAATGCATTATGTCCTACCCTATAAGGGTCGTTCAATATCTTGCTGTCATTGTCCATCACATCGAAATTGTCGACGAACAACTTCCGCATGGACCACTCGAAGCCCAAATTCCAACGCTTCCACATCTTGAACTTGTAACCCACTCCGAACGACACATTGAAGGCCATCATGTTACCGCGCCAATGCTCGTACATCGTGAGCCCCGGGCCTATCAACACGTAGGGCGTATGCCGCTTGACCTCACGGTCCCAACTCTCAAATCCATATTTCAGGAAATTATGCTCCACCTGAAGCCCAATGTCCCAAAACGTCTGCTCGAAGGCCGCCTGCTGCCCGTTCGGCAACACGTTGTCGAAGTTCCGCGTGTCACCCGACACCTTGCCTCGGATGACATCCAACTTCAGGACTCCTCGGTCGTTGATGATATACCGCAACAACCCGCCGAACGCCAAATGGTTCTCGTAGAATATCTTCGTAGAATTCGCATCACCATTATAATACGAACCTCCACCGAACAAACCCAACTCACCCACATAACGATCCTGCGCCTGGGATAAACTTGGGCATAGCCACGCTAAAAGCACAACCAATGTATATGTCCCGATTTTATGTCTTCGATGCCTCATCTTCTTGCCATATTGGTTTCCACAAAAGAAAACGGCGAATCATTCGCATTATTATTTTGTTTCCTAACCAAAAACGTGCAAAAATAAGGATTTTTATGATATTGGGAAAACGCCCACCATCTTTTGTACTTAAAAATTCATAAAAAGCCATGCGTGGATTATTACATACCGAAAGAAAAGCTACTCCTTGACATGCTTGCCGGCCTATTTTCCGACACATACCCGCTAAAAACAAAGAAGGATGTCATCCCGACATCCCAACCTCGTAATTTTAACCTTAAATCTAATACCATGAAAAACACGTTGCAAAGATATGGGTAATTTTTATGTTACACAACATAATTGTAAAATATTTTTCTTTTTTAACCTTCTTTTACATTTTAAAAAGTTACGCAGATTTTACACAAAATTATCCCGATATGGTTTTTCGTATTGAGTTTTTTTCTATTTTTGCAAATATAATATGATACGGAAACCGCTTCCCCACAACGGGCTATCGCGCGCAAGGGCTACGACAAAACGGTTTCCCAAACGAACAAATCAAGAACCTATGGGGCAGGATAACCAAGACGGACTCAAAAAAACGCTCGATTTCTCACGGGCTATCGGAATTCTATTTTACCTTCTAAACATATATTGGTATTGCCAAACATTCTTCGCGGCCATACTTCCCGATGGCGTGTACGAACGCACCTACCAATTCCTCCACATGGTGAACCAGAAGCTCCACCTATTCGGCTCCGTGTACATCACACTCTTCATCGCCCTGCTCTTCATCGCCTTCTATGGCTGGGCGGAGCGCGGAAAGAAGGAGGAGAAGATCCAAATGAACCCGTTCATCTCCCCTATCTGCAATTTCCTCGAGAAGCTTGGCATCATCGACAGGGGAGAAAACGGGCGTGTCATGGAAGAGAACGACAACGGAAAAATAGTGCTCAAAATCAAACCTATACGCACGGAGGGCTGGTGCATCATCGCCTTTGGGCTCTTCTTCGTGGTTCTCAGTCCGGCCATGCTGCGGATTCCACAACCACTCGTTATGACCATCGCCTATATACTCATCAGCGGAGTAGGCATCCTCTATTTCATCTTCGGAGGCAACTACATCCACAAGGTGAGCCGCTCCTTCGAGGAGACGAACAGCGAAAACGAAGAGTCGTTCAAACAGAACGAGGAACTGATCGACAACCCCTACTCCGTCAACCTGAGGACTCAATACAGGTTCAAAGGGAAGGAGCGCGAGGGCTGGATCAACGTGGTGAACCCGTTCCGCGCGACGAGCGTGCTGGGCACCCCGGGCTCAGGAAAGACCTATGCGGTCATCAACGAGTTCATCCGCCAGCACATGAAGAAGAACTTCACGATGTATTGCTACGACTTCAAATTCCCGGACCTCTCCACCATCGTCTACAACCACATGAAATGGAACGAGGAATCATTCAAGGCGAAGTACGGCGTGAAACCTAAATTCTGCGTGATCAATTTCGACGACCCGAGGCGCTCGCTCCGCTGCAACCCGATCCACCCGATGTTCATGAGCGACATCACGGACGCCTACGACAGCGCCTACACCATCATGCTGAACCTCAACAAGAGCTGGGCACAGAAGCAAGGCGAATTCTTCGTGGAGTCTCCGATCAACTACCTTACCGCCTCCATCTGGTACTTGAAGGAGGTCGAAGGGGGCAAATACTGTACCCTCCCGCACGTCATCGAATGGATCAACGCGAAATACAGCGACTGCATACCGCTGATGAGCATGAACCCGAGCCTCGTCAACTACATGTCCGCCTTCATGGAGGCCTGGGAAGGCGGGGCGCAGGACCAATTGCAAGGTCAGATCGCCTCTGTCCGCATTCCGCTCTCACGCATCAGCTCGCCTCAACTCTACTGGGTGATGACGGGGAACGACTTCACACTGGACCTCAACAACCCGGAGGAACCCAAGGTGCTCTGCGTCGGCAACAACCCGGAGAAGAAGGATATCTACGCCACCGCCCTAGGCCTATACAACGGGCGCATCGTGAAGGTCATCAACAAGAAGGGAAGACACCCGATCTCCCTGATCATCGACGAGTTGCCGACCATCTTCTTCAGGGGATTGGACAACCTCATCGCCACCGCCCGCTCCAACAAGGTGTCGGTCTGCCTAGGCTACCAAGACTTCACCCAACTGATACGCGACTACGGCGAGAAGGAGGCGAAAGCAATCATCAACACCATAGGCAACCTCTTCTGCGGGCAGGTGACGGGCGACACCGCCACCCAGCTCGAGAAACGTTTCGGCAAGAACATGCAACGCAGGAAGAGCCAAAGCTACAACTCGTCGGGTGTATCCACCAGCATCAGCGAGCAAAACGACACCATGATACCTGCCTCGAAAATCTCCACACTGACACAAGGGACATTCGTGGGCGCCGTGGCGGACAACTTCGGAGAGGAGATTTCCGAAAAGATATTCAACGCCAAAATCGTCATCGACAACGAGGCGGTCAAAGCGGAGGAAGCCGCCTACGAACCATTGCCGGCCTTCTACAACTTCGACTCGCCTACCGAGGTGAGCGAGCTCAAACAATTCACCTTGGCCTTCATGAAGAGACATTACGTGGTTGCCTGCAACAACGCCGAGACGCTACGCGACCTCATGAGCATACAAAGCTCGGACGTGCAACCGTTCCTGGATATCTTCTTCGGATTCGCCGACTTCATCACCGAAACGGGGAAGGAGATCAGCGGACTATGCGCCGAACTGATCGAGAGCATCGAGGCCATGGCCACCGACCGAGAGTCCGCCATATCACTCCCCGAAAGCATGAGGGAGGCCATCATCTCCTTCATCAAAGAACCGAAAGTGACCAGTTGGATCGCCAAGGAGAAGGAATTCAGGGAGAATAAATATGCCGCGGAGAGCGTCAAGGTGGGGGAAACGCTCAGAGAGGTCATGGGACTGATCGACAACATGGAGGAGAGCGGAAGCAGACAGACATCCCCTGTCATCTCTCTTCTGGAGAAAATAAACGGGCATTTCACCGAGATGAGAAACTTCAATGCGAAGGTGAAGGAAATCCGGGACAATACCATGAACGAAATCCTGAAAGCGCAAGAGGAAAAGGTTCGCACCGACATCAAGGGACTCATGGAAAGACAGCTGGAAATACTAAACAACGACAAAAGATGGGAGAGCCTCTCCCGCCGCAGGAAAGAGGCGTTAGGCATCGAAGAATAAAGGAATTCCCCCCAGAAATCGCAGGGGAAAGAAAACCATTCATCGAACAGACTACCTGATTCATCGATTCAACAGCCCGTTTCATCGATTCAATTTTCAAAACGGACTCTACCTAACTATATTTGTGTCAGAAGGTTAAACCAATTAAACACGAAAAAATGAAGAAACTAATTACCATTTTATCAACTATGTTGTTCAGCGCAATCATGATGAGTTCATGTTGCAACTGCGACAAGAACTGTCAGGAACAATGTCCGAACAAAGAGGAAGAGAACATCGAAGCCGGTTGCCCCGACAAACCGTTCTGCGACAAGAAAGGACCAGACGGGCGGAGGCACAGAGGTCCACAAAGAGGAGAATGCCGAGGCGAATTTCCAGGCGGGTTCCCGGGGATGGACGAAAAGATGGAGAAGTGGATGAAGTTCGACAGTCTCTCTGTTGACGAACAAAAGGAGCTGATCAAGGAGCGTAAGGCGCAGATTGATGAAATGGAGGCGAAGAAAGCCGAGTTGGAGCAGAAATGGGCTGATTTCGACAACCTGACCATCGAGGAGCAAAAGCAACTGATCGACATGAAATCGTGTCCGATGTTCGGGTTCCGTAAAGGATGCCACAAGGGACCACACCCAGGCGCAGGAATGCACGAAGGGAAGAGAGGCCCTAAACATCACGGCCCGCGCCCAGACAAAAAAGACAATGAATAATTCACAATAATACACACTGAAAATGACATGAAGCGAAAAGCTCATAAACGAACATTTACATACACTAGCAATAAATAAAAACTACTTTTTAGCCGCCATCTGACGAGATGTCAGGTGGCGGTTTTTGCTATACTCTTCATTTTATGCTATATTCGCGGAGACTAAGTAAGCAGAAAAGGATGCAAAAAGAATTAGATTATATTTCAATAGAAGATATTGAATCCATGCTGTACGGAGGGCAAAAGATCGCCTTCTCGCCCAGCGTCAAAGAGAGGGTACGTAAGAGCTACGAATTCCTCGAGGAGTTTTCCAAAGACCGCGTCATCTACGGCATAAACACAGGGTTCGGGCCGATGGCCCAATACCGGGTCAGCGACGACGAACGAGAGCAGTTACAATACAACATCATCCGTAGCCACTCGGCGGGGGCGGGCAACCCTCTCCCCAACATCTACGTGAAGGCGGCCATGATCGCCCGTATCGGCACCTTCATCCAAGGGGAGTCAGGCGTACACCCTGAATTGGTGGAGCTCTTGGCATCGTTCATCAACCACGACATCTTCCCATTCATACCCGAGCACGGAAGCGTAGGCTCCAGCGGAGACCTCGTGCAGTTGGCGCACATGGCGCTCACACTGATCGGGGAAGGCAAAGTCCACTACGAAGGGCAATTCCAACCCGCCTCCGAAGTGCTGAAGAAACTCGGGCTGAAACCGTTAGGCATACATGTGCGTGAGGGACTCTCCGTCACCAACGGCACCTCCTTCATGACTGGCATCGGACTGGTCAACCTCTTCGATGCGAAGCGACTGTTGCAATGGGCGGTCATAGCCTCAGTGATGGTCAATGAGATCGCCTCCTCCTATGACGACTTCATGGCGGCGAAGCTCAACGAGGTGCGTCGCCAACCCGGGCAGAGCGAAATCGCCCGAATGCTCCGCGAATGGAGCGCAGGCAGCCAATGCATGCTCAGCCGCGAGAAGGAACTCTACGACGGAGGCCACCAGGGCGAAAGCGTATTCAAGCATAAAGTGCAACCCTACTACTCGTTGCGTTGCGTGCCGCAGATCCTCGGTCCTGTACTGGAGACCCTGCAAAACACGGAGCGGGTATTGGTGAACGAAGTCAATTCGGCGACGGACAACCCGATCGTGGACGTCGAGACGCAGACCGTCTACCATGGCGGCAACTTCCACGGAGACTACGTCTCATTCGAGATGGACAAACTGAAAATCGCCATCACCAAACTAACCATGCTGATGGAGCGACAGATGAACTATCTCTTCCACGACCGCATCAACGGCATCCTCCCGCCATTCGTCAACATGGGTGTGTTAGGGCTCAACTACGGCATGCAGGCGTGCCAATTCACGGCGACCTCCACCACGGCGGAGTGCCAAACGCTCTCCAACCCGATGTACGTGCACTCCATACCGAACAACAACGACAACCAGGACGTCGTCAGCATGGGAACCAACTCCG
>JAGCGM010000270.1 GCA_017649635.1 Paludibacteraceae bacterium
GAATCCGGCGATGGCGCCGCACGCCCCTCCGATGAGGTGGGCGGATTGTGAGATATTGTCCGAAGAGAATATTCCGTTGAAGACCTCCCTGCCGAGGTATAGGAAGATGATCAGGATGAAGGTCAGCGGTATCTCTTTTTCCCTAAAGGAGGTCATGGAGGCCAGGATGATGAAGGCGAACACGACGCCCGAAGCGCCCAATAGGGCATTGGATGTGAATATGCTGTTGATGATGGCCGTGACGAGGGCGGTTGCCCCGATGACGATCATGATACGCTCGCTGCCATATTTCTCTTCCAGTATAGGTCCCAAGAGCAGGAAGAAGAGCATGTTGTTGATGTAGTGGGAGAAGGAGGCGTGGCCCAGCACATGGGTGAAGCACCTCACGTAGGTCAGGGGGTTGAGCAGGGACGAGTCGTAGGTGGAGAAGAATACCTTAGTGGTCCAATCGTTGGTGAGTACGCCCAATACGAGGGCGATGGCCGATATAAAGGCGAATGTCAGTATGATGGGAGAATTGAACGTAATCTTCATTTCGCTTATCCTTAGTAAGTTGCGGGTGAATCCCTCTCTTGTCATTATCTTACGCGATATTCGCAAAAAAAACGGAGATGTGCAAGAGGGGAGGGGTGTCGGTTTCTGAAACCGCTGTGGCAAAATTTGTGTTTTTTTTCGAAATTATTTTGTGCGTAAGAAAAAATTATATTCCTTTGTGAATAAGAAAAAGGAATGATTTTAATGAATGTGTTTAGGAACTATAGCAAACGTTGGTGGCGCAGATTCTGATTCAAACGGAGGGTCTGCAACTAGCGTATGTGACATATTCAAACAAGATAGTGAAACCGCAAGCCTCCGAGGTTTGCGGTTTTTCTTTTGCTTTTAGGAAACAATATTTTTAATAACATAATAAAATGGAAAAACAAAAAAGATTCTTTTTGCAGGAGAATGAGATACCAAGGAAATGGTATAACATCGTAGCGGATATGAAGAACAAGCCGCTCCCTATGTTGAACCCACAGACAAAGAAGCCTATCACGGTCGATGAGATGTGCGGCCTTTTCAACCGCGCGTGTTCCGAGCAGGAGTTGAACACGACGGACGCATGGATCGAGATCCCTGAGGAGGTACGCGACCTCTACAAGAGCTATCGTTCCACGCCTTTGGTGAGAGCTTACGGGCTCGAGAAGGCATTGGACACGCCAGCGCACATCTACTTCAAGAACGAGAGCGTCAGCCCTGTCGGCTCACACAAACTGAACTCCGCTTTGGCGCAGGCTTACTACTGCAAGAAGGAGGGTGTGACCAACATCACGACGGAGACTGGCGCGGGACAATGGGGTGCCGCCCTTTCCTACGCCGCCAAGGCATTCGGACTGGAGTTGGCTGTCTTCATGGTAAAGGTCAGCTACCACCAGAAACCATACCGTCGTTCCATCATGCAGACCTTCGGTGCGCAGGTGATTGCTTCCCCAAGCATGAGCACACGTGCCGGTAAAGATATATTGACCGCCAACCCTAGCTACCAAGGTAGTTTGGGTACCGCTATCTCGGAGGCGGTGGAGCTCGCCATGCAGACACCTAACTGCAAATACGTGTTGGGTAGCGTCTTGAACCACGTGACCCTCCACCAGACCATCATCGGTTTGGAGGCTGAGAAGCAGATGGAGATGGCTGGCGAATACCCTGACATCATCATCGGTTGCTTCGGTGGCGGTTCCAACTTCGGCGGACTCTCCTTCCCATTCATGAGACATAACATCTTGGACGGCAAGAACACGCAGTTCCTCGCGGCTGAGCCTGCTTCCTGTCCTAAGCTGACCCGCGGCGTCTTCCAATACGACTTCGGTGATGAGGCAGGTTACACACCAATGTTGCCTATGTACACGTTGGGTCATAACTTCGCGCCAGCCCACATCCACGCCGGCGGTCTCCGCTACCATGGTGCGGGAACCATCGTCAGCCAGTTGATCAAGGACGGTATGATGAAGGGTGTGGACATCCCTCAGTTGGAGACGTTCGAGGCGGCTACGTTGTTCGCCCGCACAGAGGGAATCATCCCTGCTCCAGAGTCCTCCCACGCTATCGCCACCGCTATCCGCGAGGCTAAGAAGGCCAAGGAAGAGGGCAAGGAGAAGGTCATCCTCTTCAACCTTTCCGGACACGGATTGATCGATATGACCGCTTACGACCAGTTCATCGAAGGCGACCTCGTCAACTACGACTTGCCGGATGAGGTGATCAAGGCGAACGTGGATAAATTGGAGAAGATCATCAAGTAATGATTGTCCTATAGATTTCAGGGAAGGCGGGCCAGACGGTCCGCCTTCTTTGTTGAGGCTAGGTTGGCTAGGTTATGCAGGTGCGCAAGGGACGTGAGTTCAGGTGCGGCCATAACGTCCCCTTCATTAAGGGTATGGCTATGCCGTTGCCCGTCACGATTCCGCACTTGCCGGAGACGTGGCTTTCTTCCTTGTCCCTTTTCGTTTTATTTATCTGTAGGCAATTCCTTGATGTATACGGTTCGTTGCGGGAATGGAATCTCCACATTGTTTGCGTTGAGCGTGTTATAGATAATCTCTTTCGCTTTGCCGCTGAGGGTGAGCTTTCGTTCCACCAGTCCCCAGAAGGTGACGAAGAGGTCCACGCTACTATCTCCGAATCCGTCCAATATCACGTTGATGCCTCGGTTGGGTTCGATGGGTGATATGCCGGTCTCGTCCGGTTTAGTCAGCACGGAGAGCGCCTTCACCAGCATTTTCCGAACCTGTTCGATGTCCGACCCGTAGCTGACGCCGACAGATAGTTTGATGAACTCATACCCATGGTTGCGGGTAAGGTTCTTGAAGGTCTTGTTGAACAGTGTCGAGTTGAGGAAGGCGATGACACAGCCGTCCAAGGTGACGATCTGCGTGCTTTGGTAGGTGATGGTGTCCACCCTTCCCCTGACGCCGTCGCACTCGATATAGTCGTTCACCCTGACACGTCCCGTCATGAGCGAGAGGCCGTAGATGAAGTTCTCGATGACATCCTTCATGGCGAAACCGATACCTGTCGCCAAGCCCGCCGTCACGATGGAGATGCCGGACTTAGGCACCTTCAGGAAGACAAGGACATAGATGAAGAAACCGCCCCACACGAGGATGGAGATGATGTTGTTCGCCAGCGTGATGTTGGCCTCCCCGTTGAAGGTGAAATGTTTGACGCGGTATTGCTTGTATAGCGCCTTCATGCCGTAACAGATGAAGCGGCAGACGAAGAAGGTGACGGAGATGACCAGCATCTTGAAGAGGGAGAGCTGGCATACACCCTCCACGTTGATGAAGTTGGTGTAGAACATGATCTTGAAGGTCTCCGAGAGGTCGAAGATGCCCGCTGCCAGGACGACGCAGATCAGGACGGAGCTGATGATGAAGATAGGCACCAGGGTCTTGATGAAGAGGTCGTATGGCCAGGTGATGCGTATATGGTCGCCCAATGTGTGCTTGTTCGGGTGCACCATCTCGTAGGCCAGTTGCCTAGCCTGCCGGATGGACAAGCTCTCGTCCTTCTTGATGGCCCTTGCCGTGAGGAAGCGGAACTCATATTTCTTGATGAGGTAGTAGAGGCAGGTGATGGTCTGTATCGCCATCAACTGGAACAGCCACCAGATGAATATCTGCACGGCGAGCAGGGAGTATCCGCACCAGCTGGCGATGCAACTGGTGATGATGACGACGAGGGAGACAAGCGTGTACAGTCCGTCGCTGGTATGTATTTTTTTCCTATGCCTTTTCAGTGAGATGGTCTGCCAAATGGTGAAGAGAAGCAGGACGGGAGGGAATAGGATGCTCACTACGCTGTTCGTCACGAAGATGATGCGGAACACGATGATGATGAAGCCCATCAGGAGGATAGGCGTGTAGATGATGAAGCTACTCTTTATCTGCTTGACGCTGGAGCGTATCAGCAACGAGAAGAGCACCGCCGAGACGAGTCCGGCGTACTCGATCAGCAGTCCGCTCGCCATCATGAAGAAGTTATGCAGGGTGAAGAGCCTGAGGATTAGGAGCACGACGACAAAGAGCACGAAGGAGAACGCCAAGATGTAGTACGGTTTCTTGGCGATGAACACATTCGTCTTGAAGCGGGAAGGCAGTGCAAAACGGATGATGACGTTACTGAGCAGGAATGCCACGATCAAGTAGAAGACGATGAAGATGGCCAATCCGATGACGATCGGTCCGCGCCACTCCGATTTCACGCTTTTATTCTTAGGTTGCGTGTACTTCTCTATGATATCCTCCTTGGCGTTATTGTAGTAGAAATCCCATCGTTTGAGGATCGTGAAGTAGTTCACGTCACCGTTGATGAAGATGAGTTTCTTGATATCGGAGTAGCGGTCCATGGCGTAGTCGTTCACCTTCTTCAGCCTTTGGGAGACGAACTCGTAGTGTTCGCTGTCCTTGGAGACTTCGTTGTAGAGGTAGACGAGGTTGTCACGGATGATATTCGCCAAAGCGAGGCAAGAGTCCCTGCACACCTGCCCCTGTTCGCTTAGCAGGAATATGCTCTTCTTCTTCGCGCTGTCCGCCAATGCCTTCACATCCGTCTTGATCGGGGCGGGGAGCACACGTACCGAGTCGATCAGTTCCCCCTCCTGGTTCATGCGGACGTGGGTGATCGGGGTCTTAAAGGCAGTGTCGTTGGCGTTATGTCCCTTCCTGATGCGGGGAGGAAGCATCTCCAGGATGTCGATGATGTTATTGTATCGGTTCACTTCCACCCTATACATGTCCTGTATTTTCTGGAAGGGAAGCATATTCTTCGAGAAATTATTGTATTGCTGGGTCGCCTCGTGGCAAGCATAGGCGAGGTCGAAGGTGTAGTCCTGCTTCTGGGAGTAGAGCATGAGGGCGGTCTGTTCGCTCTTCTGCATGGTGTTGATGAGGTTCTGGTGCTGCATCTTGCTGATCACGTTGTACCGCTTCATCATCTCCTGCTGCTCCGTGTTGTAGGTTTCCAGCTCCATCAGGAGCACCATCAAGGTTTGTTCGAGGTCTTTCTCCTTCAGCACTGCGGAGGCAGGAACCGCCAGGAAGGCGAACAGCGCAGCGAATATTAATTTCTTCAATTTGCCGTTTATCATATAATCATACACTGGAATTAGTTAGCTTCACAAAAATACAATAATAAATCGTCCCACAGAATTCCATGAATATAAAAATATCGTAATTTTGTGGAGATTACGATGCATGGTGATGCCATGGAATTCACCGTTATCAATAAAAAGGACAAAACAATGGGCTTGAGAAGTGATTTGGAGAGCCCGTCTAAAATATAGTTCAAATGGTAACGTTTATTATTTCGATGTTGGCGTTGGTGGCCGGCTATCTCTTTTATGGGAAATTAGTGGAGAGGATTTTCTCCCCGGACCCAAGTAGGGTTACTCCTGCGCTTTCCATGCAGGATGGTGTGGACTATATTCCATTGCCCACATGGAAGATTTTCATGATTCAGTTCCTGAACATTGCTGGTACGGGACCTATTTTCGGAGCCATCATGGGCGCTAAGTTCGGGCCTTCCGCCTATTTGTGGATTGTCCTCGGATGTATCTTCGCGGGTGCGGTCCACGATTACCTCAGCGGCATGTTGTCCATCCGCAACGGAGGGGCCGGATTGCCCGAATTGATCGGCAAGTACTTGGGACAGAACACGAAGAAGGTCATGTTAATCTTCACGGTCTTCCTGATGTTGATGGTCGGCGCAGTCTTTGTCTATAGCCCAGCGCTCATCCTAGGAAACATGACGCAGGACTACATCGGCAATTCGGTCTATGTATGGTGCGGCATCATCTTCCTCTACTATCTGATAGCCACCCTGATGCCTATCGATAAGATCATCGGTAAGATCTACCCTATCTTCGCCTTCGCCATCATCTTCATGGCGGTCGCATTGGGCGCCAACCTCTTCATTAAATGGCCATCATTGCCTGAGTTGTACGAGACGGGCGTATCCACCCTTTCATTCAACGGGAAGGATATTTTCCCTGCCCTGTTCATCACGATCGCCTGCGGTGCGATCAGTGGTTTCCATGCGACGCAAAGTCCACTGATGGCGCGTTGCATCAAGAACGAGAAGTATGGCCGTCCGGTC
>JAGCGM010000271.1 GCA_017649635.1 Paludibacteraceae bacterium
TGGAGGAGTTGAGGAAGAAATACAAACTATACCTCCTCAGCAATATCAATCCATACGTCTTCGAATGGGCCGAGACCCCAGCGTTCTCCGAGTTGGGGCAACCGATCCACCATTATTTCGACAAGATGTTCGCCTCCTATCAGCTGAAGATGACGAAACCTTCCCGGGAGATCTTCGAGCACGTGTTGCGCACGGCAGGCATCAAGGCGGAGGAGACGCTCTTCGTGGACGATGGCGCAAAAAACGTGGCGACGGCGCAATCCATGGGCTTCCACGTCTATCAACCACAGAACAGGGAGGATTGGAGGGAGAATGTCTCCCGTATTCTGAGAGAGCAAGGCGTTTGATGGGGCGGTTTGCTACATTAAAGCATTTTCTGTTTAATGATTTACTATTTAGCTATTTACGATTTGCTATTTAACGATTTGTTATTTGGTGATTTACGATTTACAATTCATTAATTTCCATGGCTGATTGGTCGATGAAATATGCCGATTCGTCGATTTTTGTTTTTCGGTCAATCTGTTTTTACTAATTTTAAGAGTTTAATGTGTGCGAATAAATTATTACTAACTATATGAACAAAAAGAAGGTCATTTTGATTGTCGGGATACTGCTGTTGGCGGTAGCCGCGTATTTTTTATTTTTCGGAAAGAAGAAGATGCCTCAAACCATCGTGAAGACGGAGTTGGTGGAGTTGGGAAGTATCACCAACTCGATCACCGCCACGGGAAAGGTGGAGCCAGTAACGGAAGTTGAGGTCGGTACGCAGGTCTCCGGAAAGATCGACAAGATCCATGTGGATTACAACTCGAAGGTGAAGAAAGGCCAATTGTTGGCCGAGTTGGACCGTTCTACCTTGTCCACCTCATTGGAGTCCGCTAAAACAGATTATTCCAACGCCATGAACGAGTACGCCTACTACAAGAAAGTATACGACAGGAACGTGGCCCTCCACGAGAAGAAACTGATCAGCGAGGCTGAGTTCGAGGAGGTCGAGTTCCAATACATGAAGGTCTCCAACTCATTGCGCAAAGCGAAATACGAGGTGGACAGGGCCAAGACCAACTTAGGCTACGCGACCATCACTTCGCCTATCAATGGCGTGGTCATCTCCGTAGAAGTGGAGGAAGGACAGACCGTGGCCGCCAGCATGACGACCCCTACGCTGTTCATCATCGCTGAGAACCTAGTGGACATGCAGGTGGTAGCCAACATCGACGAGGCGGACATAGGTCAGGTCAAGGAGGGACAATCCGTGCAATTCACGGTGGATGCCTACCCGAACGACAAATTCACCGGTGTGGTCCGCCAGGTACGTTTGGAGCCTACCACAACCTCTAACGTGGTGACCTACGAGGTGATCGTCGACGCCAAGAACCCAGACATGAAACTGAAGCCGGGACTCACGGCTAACATCACCGTCCTCACCCTGAGCAAGGACAGCATCATGACCATCCCTAACAAGGCATTGCGTTTCCAGATGGACGAGAAGATTTTGCCTCCGGGAATGAAGGTGAAGTACTTGGATCCAGAGGAGATACACGGTCCTACCGTATGGGCGATCGTCGATCGTGAAACGGCCGAGCAGCGTTGCATCAAGACCGGTGCGAGCAACGGCACCCGCACGGAAGTGTTGGAGGGTCTGAACCTAGGCGAGCGTCTGATCGTCTCTTCCATCGAGACGGCCGATATGGATTTCAAGAAAGGAAACATGTCACCGGAGGGAGGCAAGGGAGGCAACAGCCCATTCATGCCGAAACGTCCAGGCGGTGGTAAACGTAAATAAGGGATTCACATGGAACAGAAGAACGGAAAAGGCAAGCCTATCATTGAGTTACGCAATGTGAGGCGTGATTTCGTGGTTGGAGACGAAGTGGTGCACGCTTTGCGTGGCGTCTCTTTCTCCATCTACGAGGGCGAGTTCGTGACCATCATGGGTACGTCCGGTTCGGGCAAGTCCACCCTGCTGAACGCCTTGGGATGCTTGGACACGCCCACGTCAGGCGAATATTACCTGGACGGTGTGGAGGTGCGTTCCATGGGAAAGAACGAGCGCGCCATCCTGCGCAACCGCAAGATCGGTTTCGTGTTCCAGAACTATAATCTTTTAGCCAAGACCACTTCCGTGGAGAATGTAGAGTTGCCATTGATGTATAACTCATCAATCTCAGACGAGGAACGGTATGAACGTGCGGTGAACGCCTTGAAGGCCGTCGGCTTGGGCGAGCGGTTGAACCACAAGTCCAACCAAATGTCGGGTGGTCAGCAGCAGCGTGTGGCGATCGCCCGCGCGTTGGTCAACGATCCCGTCATCATTCTGGCGGACGAGGCAACGGGTAACTTGGACTCCCGCACATCCTTCGAGATACTCGTGCTCTTCCAAGAGCTACACGCCAAGGGCAGAACAATCATCTTCGTGACCCACAACCCTGAATTGTCCCAGTACAGCAGCCGAAACATCCGTCTGCGGGATGGTCAGGTGATAGAGGACACATACAATGACAACATAGCGTCGGCGAAGGAGGCTTTGGCGGCATTGCCAGTCCAAAAAGACTAACCGATAAAAGGAGGTTATTATGAATCTTTCGAATCTTTTCAAGATTGCGCTTAGAGCAATTAGCAATAATAAGTTGAGGTCATCCCTGACGATGTTGGGTATCATCATCGGTGTGGCCTCCGTCATCGCCATGCTGGCGATCGGACAGGGCTCTAAGAAGAGCATTTAGGAGCAGATCTCCGAGATGGGCTCCAACATGATTATGGTCCACCCGGGCAACAACGACCGTATGCGGGGAGGAGGCGCACGTATGAACTCCTCCGAGATGCAGACGTTGAAGAACGCCGACTATGAGGACATCGCCAACA
>JAGCGM010000272.1 GCA_017649635.1 Paludibacteraceae bacterium
GCTGCCGATACGTTCCTAAACCGACGTTTCCCTGAATTGATGGAGAAGTACGTGAAGTCCGTGACAGGTTTCTCCCGATTGCGGGATGGAAGGAGTCTACTCTTGACCACAAGCGGCATCTTCCCGTATGACACATTGCGGAATCGTTTTTCGGAGGACTCGCTTTTGACAGGCACCACGGGTCAGTTGCTCGTACAATCCTTTTATGAAGATAGGTTAGGTAATCTTTGGGTAGGCTCTTTCGACGGGCTTCATCTCTTCTCTTCCCAAGGGGAGGAACTGAAGCTTTATTCGCTCTCCAAGGACAAGGCGCCAGTCTCCTCGATTCTAGAGCTGGACTCTGCCCGCGTTCTGGTCTCCACCAACATGGGGGGTGTTTGGCTATTTGATATTCCTGAGGAAGGATTGCCTGTCGCCAAAGAACTGAATACGCCATTCAAGAATGTGTCCATCATGCTGAAAGACACAAAGGAGCGTGTCTGGTTGGGCACGTGGGGAGATGGTTTGTGGCGGATGGACCACTTCGGGAAATTTGTCGAGGTGAAATCCTATGAGGGGGATGAGGACCTGAAGAAAGTTCATGCCCTGTTCGAGGATTCAGACCATAGCATTTGGATCGGCACACAGGTGAATGGTTTGTTCCGTTATCAAGCGGAGAACAGCTCTAAGATTTTCCATTCGTCCGAAATGGGCTATCCGAACGTGGATGCCTCTTGTTTCCTGGAACGTCCCGACGGCAATATATTCGTGGGGACGGATGGCTCCGGCGCTTATCTGGTGACGGGCGAAGGCAAGTTCATGCAATACTTGGATGGCTTCTCTTGCATGGGAAGGAGCATCCTCTCCTTCTGTCGTTGGAGGGGGAACGAATCGCTGGTTTCCTCCTGGTTCGGTGGCATCGGTATCGTCTCGGAGGATGGAAGGGTGTCACCCCTCAGGTACAACGGATTGGAGAATACGGTCAATAGCTCTAAATGCGTGCGCCACTTGCGTAATGGAGAGATCTGGGTCGCCACACAAGGAGACGGTGTCTATGTGCGCCACACGAACGGCTCATGGGAGAAGAAATCTTTCGTGGTGAATGAGGATATCATCGATCGTTGGATCGACGATATGGAGGAGGCACCGGATGGTATGATGTGGGTGCTTTCACCTTATAACGTTTGGCGTTGCGACAGCACAGGAATGAATTTCTTCTCAGGGGAAACTCCCCCTAACACGACGGAACCATGCATATTCGTCGACGGATATTGCGATGCGGAGGGGAACCTTTACGTCGCCTCCAACTACGGTGTCTTCCGTGTCTCCAAGAAAGATGGGACGATGAGCCTTTTGGACTATCTGCCTACCGCGAAATACGTCTCCGTCTACTTCGACAAACAGGGGTTCCTGTGGTGCGACGGTACGGCGGGCATCTATAGGGTCAACCTGAAGGAAAAAACTTACAGGACCATTCCGCTCCCGATGGACAAATACGGGAAGCTCTTTTTCCAGTCCCGCGCCATTTATGAGAGTTCGAAGGGCAATATGTTCTTCGGGTGCTCCAATGGTTTCATCATGCTGAACCCTAATCAGATGGGCTCTTCCGGAACCATCAGGTTCTTGGCATGGTCTGACGTGACCGGGAAAGGGGGCGATGGACAATCCCTCAGACTATCTTTGCGGGATGGCAAGCTCCGCCTGAAGGAGAGCAACTTGGAAACGCATATCGCCTTCGATGTGGTCTCCCTTTCGGGACTGGATGTTGTTTGCACCTACCGCCTCAAGGGGGTAGATAGTACATGGAAGAATCTGAACGGCAGGAGGGAGGTGGTTCTGGACCATCTTCCCGCAGGGAAATATGAACTGGAACTATCTGTCTATGAGTTAGGGGACGAGGATCAAGCCACCCATTTGATGCTGCCAATCACCGTCGTTTCGACTTGGTGGAAATCATGGTGGTTCATCAACCTGGTGGTGCTTGCCCTATTGGCCTTCCTATATTGGATGTATGGAAAGAAGAGGCACAAAGTAGTCTATGTGGAAAAACCAGTGGCAAACACATCCGAGGATGCTACAGCGCATGCGACGGAGTCCCAAGGACAGGAGGATGATGCAACGCAGGAACCAGCCGTCGACCCGTTCATGGCGCAGGTGATGGAGGTCATAGAGCGCAACTACATGAACCCTGAATTCTCCGTGGAGGAGCTGGCCAAGGAGATGTCCACCAGCAAATCCACCCTCATCCGTAGGCTGAAACCGCTGACGGAGCAGACACCGGTGGAGATGATCGGTGTCCATCGCTTGAAGAAGGCGGACGAGATGTTGCGGACCACGAACCTGCCAGTCAAGGAGGTGGCCTTCACGACAGGCTTCAGCAGCCCATACTACTTCAGCCGTAAGTACAAGGAATACTTCGGCTATCCTCCTTCGCAGAAGAAGGAGAAGGAATAACCCCAAATATTTGAATGGCTTTGTCGGTCTACTCTCCGAAGAGTGCCTTATCGACGATCTCCGAAGTCTTTAGTCTGCCGTTGATGACGGAGACGATGTCGAATTTACCTTGTGTGCAAAGCTTATTGTCGGATAGGCGATATATATCCTCATAGAAAACATAACGGATACCTTCCTTCTTCACGTTGAGGCGGCAGACGAACTTGTCGTTGCTCTTCAACGGTTGCTTGTATTGCAGCTCAGCCTTCGCGACGACGAGGATCACCCCAGCATTGGTCAGCTCCATGAAATCCAAACCGATGGTCTGGATGTAGCGGTGCCGAGCATGCTCCATATAGTGTTGATAATTAGCGTTATTGACAATCCCCTGCACATCGCACTCGTAGTCGCGCACCTCAAATTCGTATTCAAAAATATATTCCATAATAATGATCTTCTACTTATATCAACGTATTAATGTAAAATGTCCCGTAAAGATAGCTCTTATATCGTCAATGTTGATGATATACCAATAATCTTCCGATGGCAAGGCATATCCGTTGTAGGTACCCTCCCACTCCTGCTCCGGGTCTGTTGATTCGAAGAGTTTCTTGCCATGTCGGTCGAAAATGGATAC
>JAGCGM010000273.1 GCA_017649635.1 Paludibacteraceae bacterium
AGGTACAAGTCGATGGTGTCATTCTCATGTAACGCCTTGAGTATGTGGACGAAGCCAAACGGCAGCACCTTGCCTTTCGCCTTCTGGAACGCCTTCGACAAAGTCGGCATGCTCACACCGAAGGCCACCACATCGTCGTGTTCGTCCAGTATGAAGCATACATATTTAGGGTTGACGAAGCTGAAATAGGTCTTGATCAGCGAATCGATCTCCTTGTCCGAAAGCGTCGCGTAGCCATATAAATCCTTGAAAGCCTCGTTCAGCACATGGAACATGGCCTTCCCGTACTTTTTCAGGTCCTTCTTCTTATCGAAGAAGACCGCCCTCACATTGTACCGTTGGGCGATGCCCTCGCTGACGACCTTCACCTTCTCCGGGATTTCCGCCACTTTGATACGGTACTGCACCCAATCCTCGTCCTTGTTGAAGCCCAGTTGCTCCAGCATGGTAGGGTAGTACGGATAATTATATATGTTCGCGATGGTAGGCATCTTGTCGAACCCGTCGACCAGAAGCCCCTCCTTATCCATGTCATTGAAGCCGAGCGGACCTTGGATTGTCTTCATGCCCTTCGAAAGTCCCCACTCGATGACCTTGTCGATCAAGGCGCGGAGCACGTCGATGTCCTCGATGAAGTCCAACCACCCGAAACGGACCTTGTCGCCCCATTTCTCGTTGGCCACCTTATTGATAATGCCGGCCACTCTACCCGCCAGCGCACCGTCCTTGTAGGCCAACCAATACTCCGCCTCGCAATGGTCAAAGGCGGGGTTCACGTCCTTGCTCAGCACGTTCATCTCGTCGAATTCCAAAGGGGGCACCCAATATGCATTGCCTTTGTACAACGTCTCGGGGAAACGGATGAAGGTCTTCAGATCCTTCTTGCTTTCGACTCTTTTTATTTCAATCATTGACATACATTGACCTATTCATGTTCGCGAATTTACTCTTTTTTTTATTCCTTGTATACTTAAAAGGGTATATTTGTCCTCACACCACAAAAACCGAAGGGAGATCCCACACGGGGAAAAGCGGCGCGAAACACGGCGGGAAAGGGGGGATAAGCCGATCAGCGTAACCTTCCGCAGGCATATCGAAGCGTTGTCAGATATGCGGATTGGACGATAAAAAAAGGAGGTTGGAACATTACGAAGAAAAAAATAACGTTATGTTTTTTTTAATCAGTGAAAATGAGTATATTTGCAGACCGAAATTTAAGATTAAGTACGTTATTATAAACAAAGTATTTGAGATGACTAAAGCAGATATCGTTAACGAGATTTCAAGGACAACAGGAATTGAAAGAGAAGATGTTTTGAAAGTGGTGGAATCTTTCATGCGTGAAGTGAAAAGATCCTTATCCAAGAGTGAGGATGTATATTTGAGAGGGTTCGGCTCTTTTATTGTGAAAGCCAGGGCTGAGAAGACGGCAAGAAACATCTCAAAGAAGACTTCCATCATTATCCCAGCGCACAATATCCCAGCATTCAAGCCAGCTAAGACCTTCATGAACGATGTGAAGAAGACAGCTGTTAAGGACGGAAAGAAGAAATAAATCATAATAATTAGTAATTTAAATTTTTAACAACTATGCCAAGCGGAAAGAAGAGAAAGAGACATAAAATGTCCACTCACAAACGCAAGAAGAGACTGAAGAAGAATCGTCATAAGAAGAAATAACGGTCTTTAGTTGCGAAAAGAGACGAAAGAACAAACTTGAGGCAAACTTGAGTTTGTTCTTTTTTATGTTTTAAAAAAATTTATGTTATGAGTAGCGAATTAGTAATTGATGTTCAAGCATCGGAAATATCCATCGCACAACTGGACGACAAAAAGCTGGTTGAGGTGAACAAGGATAGGCGGGACAGCAAATTCTCCGTTGGCGACATATACCTCGCCAAGGTGAAGAAACTGATGCCAGGACTCAATGCGGCATTCGTTGACGTGGGCTACGAGAAGGGAGCATTCCTCCACTACCAAGACCTGGGGCCTCATTTCCTGACACTGAATTCGTTCATGAAGGATGCCCTGAGCGGTAAGAAGAAGGGACTCACCCTCTCTCGTTATCAGATCCAGAAGGAGATCCAAAAGGGCGGCCAGATCACGGACTTGCTCACTCAAGGGCAAGAGGTGTTGGTGCAGATCGCCAAGGAACCGATCTCCACGAAAGGACCGAGACTGACGGCGGAGATATCCATCGCAGGCAGGTTTCTGGTGCTTATCCCAGGAGCGGACAGAGTGTTCGTCTCCCAAAAAATCAAATCGAACGAGGAGCGGAACCGTATCAAGCAAATCGTCAGAAGCGTGAAGCCTAAAAACTTCGGCGTCATCGTACGTACCGTGGCGGAGGGCAAGTCTGTGGAAGACGTGAACGCGGAGATACAAACGCTCGTACAACGCTGGGAGGCCAGCGTGGCGAAGATGAGTGGCGAGGGCAAACTGCCTAAACTGATCCACGAGGAGTTCGGACGCACCGTCGCCATCCTCCGCGACATCTTCAACCCTTCGTTCGAAAGCATTCACGTAAACGACAAGGTTGTCTACAACGAGGTGCTGGAGTACGTGAGCGAAATAGCTCCGGAGAAGAGGAACATCGTCAAGCTCTACACGGGCGACACCCCTATCTTCGACCATTTCTCCGTCACCAAACAACTGAAGTCGCTCTTCGGAAGGATCGTCTCCTTCAAGAACGGGGCTTACCTCATCATCGAAAAGACCGAAGCGATGCACGTCGTGGACGTCAACAGCGGTAACAAGTCCAAAGCCGGCAACGACCAAGAGGCGAACGCCATCGAGGTGAACCTGGCCGCAGCCGACGAATTGGCCAGACAGCTGAGACTGCGCGACTTGGGTGGTATCATCGTGGTCGACTTCATCGATATGACCAAGGCGGAAAACCGGCAAGCCCTCTACGACAGAATGAAGGCGAACATGCAGAATGACCGGGCAAGACACAACATCTTGCAACTCAGTAAGTTCGGCCTGATGCAGATCACACGTCAACGAGTGCGTCCTGAGATGCACATCAACACGGAGGAAGTATGTCCGACGTGCATGGGAAAAGGTGTTTCCCAACCCTCTATCTTATTCGTGGACACATTGGAGAGTAAGATAGATTATCTTGTAAACATCTTACAAGTAAGGAGTTTTAAACTTTATGTCCACCCTTACGTGGCGGCTTATATCAACAAAGGACTCCCATTCTTCACGCTGAAGTCTAAATGGAGCCGAAAGTACCATTGCTCCTTCAAGTTGATTCCGTCACAAAACTTCGCGTTCCTTCAATATCAGTTCTACGACGAGAAAGGCAACGAGGTGGACTTGACAGAAGAGTCTGAAACGATTCACGAGAGCGAAGAGGATTAACTTCGTCATCCCGTAGTCGCAGCTCTGAAAAAACATCGGGCGGCGCCCTCACATCCGTGATGGCGCCGCCCTTTTTTGATGAGCGGTTGAATTTAAGAATAATTGGTATTCTAATTCATCCACCTATGAGGAAGTGGCGGGCTTCCTCCTCCGAAAACCGGAAGAGGAAGGGTTCAGCTAAGATCAGCAGGTCTGTGGGCGCCGCGCTCTCCGCCAACCGACGGTAAGGGGTGGAGAGCATATCGTTCCGATCGACGACCATCACCTCTTTCATCGAGGAGATCTTACTGGAGAAGAAGATGGCGCATCCGTCATCCTCCCCGTAAGAGATGTTATAATATCCCTTATTGTCCTGATAGGCCACGTCGTGACGACGGATATAGCTTGCAAGTGCCTGTATGTCAATCTTATA
>JAGCGM010000274.1 GCA_017649635.1 Paludibacteraceae bacterium
AACGTGACGGGGGCAGACATGTCATTATGCTTCAGGAAAGCGAAGGCACCCGTCTTCCAGTTCCACTTCTTGTCTTGCCGCAGGGATTGGAAGATGACCTCCTCCGTCGCCACATGCTCCCGCTGACGTTGCTCCAACGTGAAGATGGAGGAGGGTTGGAAATCCTGGTCGAGGTGCATGTCATCGTCCAGGAACTGGTAGCTCGTGACGGAAGAGAACGTCATCCGCTCCCCTTTGTGGGAAAGCACGAAACCGTCACTCAGGTTGAAGCGGTCGTAGCTGCACTCATCGTTATAGCTGACGGGGAGACGGTCATCGCCCTCGACCTTCGCATAAGCATATCCGCCCTGTTTCAGCACCCCCAAGGTTAAATTGTTCTCGAGAGAAAGGGAGGAGGAAGGTCTCCACATCAGCCGATTGCGCAAGGAGAGGCTATTGGAAGGGTCGCACAGTTCGTTCTTATACGTGTTTTGGAAGAGTCCGTCCGTGTGCTGGGCATTCGCCGCGATGGAGAAGGCGAACTTATCCGTAGGCTTACGGTACAGGGAGGCTTTCAGCCGGGCCGTATTGCCCGTGGAGTAGTCGGCGGACAAGCGTGTGCCTTGGTATGAGAAAGGCGAAAGGGTATGGATATTCATCAGACCGCACATGGTGTTGCGACCATAGAGCGTGCCTTGCGGACCACGGAGGAACTCCATACGTTGGAGGTCGAAAAGGTCCATGTCGAAACAGTTCTTGTTGAGGATCGGCACATTGTCCACGATCATACCCACCACCGGTTGCTCGATCCGTGTACCGAATCCGCGCACATAGATGGAGGAGGTGATCTGCGAACCATAGTCCGGCAGATGGAAATTCGGGACGAACGTGGCGATATCCTTGGAGGAGAAGACCACACCAGTCTCTAAGTTCGACATCGTGAAGGTGCTGGATGAAACGGGCAGCTCCTCCACCCGCTTCTCCCTATACTTGACATCCACCGAGACCTCCACCTCATCAAGGTTCTCCTCCATCTTTTCCTCCGCATAAGCGTAAGAAGGGGGAAGGAGCGTCATCATGCACAGCAGACGAACACAGACCTTACGGAAGCGGCAGCGCGTCATCAAGGGGTTTTTCTCAAACATATCCATTCCAGCATTAAATCTGCCGCGAAATTAGCATAAAACATCCACATGTGACAGGTCGGGGAAAGAAGAACGTATGTTTTTTTGAGCTTACGAATGTAATTTATCCATTTTTAGGAGGGAGATTTTCATAATAACGGAGTACAAAAACGAAACAAGCGAAACCATAAAGATTTCGCTTGTACTGAGGTTCCTAGCAGATTCGAACTGCTGTAAACGGTTTTGCAGACCGGTACCTAACCACTCGGCCAAGGAACCTTATTTTTGTTTTTGATGGGTGCAAAGATAATGGTTATTTCCTATCCCGCCAAATGTTTCACGAAAATTCTTTAACAAAAATCATAAAACGTTCATTTCAAAGGAGTTTACATGAATCGGGAATACACCCAACTGTCACTTGTCGTACGTTTTTGTGCCTGAGATGGTTTCTTCAATTCAACCGTCAATGTGCAGGTGTTCCCTCTCACAAAAGTTGTTGATTCCAAATCGTTGGTTCTCAACCGTCTGCTTGTCGCTGCTGACTCTGATGTAACCGTATGCCATTTTTATGTAATCTAAAGTTCAAAGAAGAAAGATTTGCAACTAAATAAACGTTATGATATAAATCGGACTACATAGGGAGGTGAAGCATTCGTTTTTGCACCTATACATTTCGGCAAGGAACCTTACTCGACAACACAACCACCATTGTCCATAGACAACGAAAAAAGAAAAGTTGCTATTTTTATTGTCTATAAACAACAAAAACACTACATTTGCATGATTCATAATCTATAGACAATGGAAATAATAACACGTGAATATTATGCCAACAAGGTTGATTCTTGGTTAGGGAAAGAAGTCATCATTGTGCTCACAGGGCAAAGACGTGTGGGCAAGAGCTATGTATTGAAAGATTTTGTGCGTCGACATCAACAAGACGAAAACACCAATATCATCTACATCGACAAAGAAAAACGTCAATTCGGATTCATCACCAACCAAGAGCATTTGGGCAATTACATTGACGAACATTTTGTCAAAGGGAAACACAACTACATCCTTGTGGATGAAATACAAGAAGTGGATGGTTGGGAGCATGTAATACGCAGTTTCCGCACTGAGGAAGAGACGGACGTTATCATCACAGGAAGCAATTCAAAAATGCTTTCCGGAGAATTGAGCACATTACTGGCTGGCAGATATGAAGAGATCAGAGTGCAAGGGCTGAGCTATCTGGAGTTTTTGCGGTTCCACAGATTAAACGACAACGAAGACAGCCTGCTTACCTACTTGAATTACGGAGGTCTTCCAGGGCTTCGACTCATTGGGCTCGGAGAGGAAGAACATGTTTGGGAATATCTTCACAGCGTGTTCGACACGGTAATGTTGAAAGACGTCGTGGAACGACACAATATCCGCAATATAACATTCATGAAGAGATTCATCACTTTTCTGGCAGATACAGTTGGTAAAATCAATTCGGCGACAAGCATTAGTAAATACATGAAGTCACAACAGCAACCCATTTCGACTAATGTCATTCTGGACTACGCCGAATATTATGAGGAAGCTTACTTGATTGACATGGTGAACCGATATGATATACATGGACGACGAATCTTCGAGAGCAACCGGAAAACCTTCTTTGGTGATGTCGGACTACGAAACATGATTGTGGGTGGCACCAGAGAAGGCGATATCGAAAAAGTGATAGAGAATGTGGTCTATCTACATCTTCTACGACTTGGATACCATGTATTCATCGGGCAATTACAAGTGGGTGAAATCGATTTCGTCTGCACAAAGCCATTAGGTCAACGCATTTATGTACAGGCTTCGTACCTAATCACCAACGATGAAACCAGAGAACGCGAGTTTGGGATTTTAAGGAAAATAAATGATAACTACCCTAAATTCGTCATTTCAATGACACCTCTCGTAAGCCGCAACGACGACAACGGCATCATTCATCTTCACCTTCGCCGCTTCCTTACCGAAGGCTTAGGTGTGTGACGACAATTGGCTCTCCCCT
>JAGCGM010000275.1 GCA_017649635.1 Paludibacteraceae bacterium
CTTCTCTATCAGCCTGAGCAGACCCTCGTCCGCTCGCTCGTATACCGATGGGTCAATATTTTCCATGTCTCCGAGGTTTTTAAAGAAACTGATCCAGATGTTTTTGACCGTGATATTGGTGCGGTCGAACCTGAACATGGGCAAAGATATGAAAAATTTGCGAACTCTGTCCCAGAATTCCTTCCCGGTGTCGAGGTCGCACTCGCCCGTCCGCGTGATGACCTTCTCCAGGCCCTCCATCCGGCTGCCCATGATGAAGATGCCGAGGATGCGGGTGATGTCGCACTTCATCCTCGCCCAGTTGTGCCCCTTGTGGATCTTCCTACGCATCAGATTGTAGATGTAGAAGTTGGCGCGCGTCTTGAAGTAGCGTTGGGAGGAGTTCTGCATCTCGATGAGCACATTGTCCCCCTTCTCGGTGGTGCAGAGCAGGTCGAAGGTGACGCCCCGCTGGTGCTGGGAGGGCGGAGGCGTCTCGACGTTCTCAAACTTGACGTGCGTGATTCTGTCCACTTCCCCCTCGAGGATGGCGTTGAGGAAGGACAACATGATGACCTCGTCCTGCATGCAGAACTTGAACCCGAAGTCGGATTTTAGGTCTATGAACTTTGCCATAAGTAGTTATTTTATTGGTTAAACAGATAGAAACACTTCCGTGCAAACAGGTTGGTTTCGGATGCGAAGATAGTAGTTATTTTTGGAAATGCAATTTATTTTGTGTTATTTTTACTTTTTAAATACAAAAAGCATAGAATAGTACATAAACACATCTTTTAAACACTAGCATTATCTGTCAGATTGTGGACGAAAAATTGAGCAAAAACGGATATACGGAGAAAAATAGCCTAATATCACATCAAAAAGTGAATTCGGACGAAAATTTAAGTGCAATAACATTGAAAACTTCAAACAAGTTTGATATTTTTGTAGACGCATGGAAATTGGGGTCAGTATTTCCAGAAGAGAAAAACAGAATGTCTCCACCGACAAGAGACACGTCACCTCTTAAACAGACGGATATGAAGAATAAGTTAGCAATATTGGTTTTACTATTGATTACATCCTTTGCGGCGCATGCGCAATCGTGGAATCTGGTATGGCATGAGGACTTCGGCGTGGTGGAGGATTCCGTCATCAGAGACTTTGCAGACCCGTCCATGAAAGTGTCGAATCACCGATTCGGCGAATGTGAAGCCATCGAAGACGGTTGGTATGGCATCATGAACAACGCATGGTGGTCCTTCAGACGGAAAACATCTTGTGGCTACGGAGGAGTCTTAGGCAACGATAATTTTTTCGCAGGGAAAGACCATACAGACCCCAACAACTACTATGGAGGGATGCTGGTGATGAACGTGAATTACGACTGCGAAGGAGAAATCATATACCAGCACACCATCAATTTCGACGTTTGCGGGAACAGCAAATATAAATTAGGAGCATACGTGGCAGACGTTTCCTACTCATACTTAATACCCATCCTATGTCTAAAAGTAGCCAATGTGAAAGATCCGAACAACATAGTTTACTACGATTCGATAAACATAGATGTCACCAAAAGATGGGGAAGCAACGGCGAGAGCAAAATAAACGGAAGAACGAATCCGCGCATAGATAGAACAAAAGACTGGAATTACGCCGAGATGGAGTTCGAAGCGAACGACGGCGATGTACTACAACTCATTGTACAAAACAAGCAAAGTGGAGGAGGAGGCAACGACTTCGCCCTCGACGACATCGAGCTTTACCGACTGGATCAAGAAAAAGTGCCACCCTCAAATGTCATCGTCAAAGCGACATCAGACGAGATATCTCCAACCAACGGGTGCGAACCTGTGACCAACTTCTCCATAAGGAATTCCGAGCAATACCTGGAAGAATGGGGCAACATATACAACTACACGTACCTCCTTTGGCAACGGTCCACGGACAATGGCTACACATGGATCAGCATGCCAAACGAAAGCGGGATCAATAAAACCACCCTCGACTGGTCCATGTCATCCGCAGATAACATCTTCAGGGTCATCGCCACGGGAGGAAGCACGCCACAGGAGGCCCAATCAAGGGCAGAATACATAGGAGAGCACGGAGGCCCAGAAGACGGATGCACCTACTTCTCCATTTCCAACACACTCGCGCTATCCCAGGAGGAGATGAACTGCGACTATTCGTCGAATCTCATGACTATTTGGAAGGAGGATTTCGGAACCATCGACTCCATCTCCATTAGGGGATTCGAACCAATGGGCAGCAGTTTCAAAAGGTTCGACACACTGCAAAGCGACCCGTTCAAAGCAGGAATCGACTACGCCGTCACATGTGCGCCGGACCGAGCCATCTTCACAAAAGAAACAACCGGCAACACAACGGAGAATAAATACACGGAGAAAATTCAACTGCTGGGGGCAACAGGGAAACCGAATGACGCCTACATCTACACCGTCATTCCGCAAGGAACGAGTCAGACGCTGCTCATTGACAAGGTCATTCCTGCCAGCGCTTTCTGTCCATGCAAGAGCGAAATTTTCAGATTCCTTATCAACCTACCATCCAGCACATCATCTCCAATCGACCTAGATTGTTCCGCCGAAAGCGGAGGCAACAACATAATGTCTATCACGCAAACCATTGGAGGACAAACATCAGGATGGGTTCCAGTAGAATTTGATTTCAAGCCAACACAGAGTGGTGATATACACCTGAAAATCAGTGCAACGAACTCAGGATCCACCGACACACCAATTGCATTGGACAACCTCTCCGTCAATGTCTGCATGGAAAAATACGCGGAAGCGGAGATCGTGATCGACAAAACACCAGGCCTGAAATACTACGGCATTTACGATTGCGAGGACCCCAACGAGCAACACACGGTGGATTTAATCCTCGACCCAAGCGAATGGGACGAATATTCCACATCGTTAGACATTCAATGGCAGACCTCCACTGACGGAAACACCTGGGAATCCATTGGCGGAGGCAACCCTCTGAAACACAAGAACAAAGAAGGTGCAATCATGTACAGAGCCATCCTGGCCAGCACCAGAGGAGTAGCCGGACAGGTAGCGTCCAAAGGATACCCTGACGACCCATGCGAGAAATTCTTCATCACTTCGCCCGTCACCATCTCCTGCAAGAACGAGCACTGCGAAAAGCCACTATTCGCAGCATTAGGCGACCAAGAAGCTACGATATGCCAAACCGAAGCAGGGACGAAGTCACTCAAGTGGGAAACGGAGCAACAAGACAACGTGGCTATCGACAGTATCCGTTGGTACTCCAAAGGCATCCACGAAAGCCAATGGAGCATCGTCTCAGGCGAAGAGCAAAAAGAGTTGTCATTCACCGTTCCGCAAGACACGACCCAATACATCTTCCTCGCATGGAACCAAGATTGCATCTCCGACACGATTCTGTTCCAAGTGAACGTGAACCCAACCATACAATTGGAAGAATGGCAAGACACCACCATCTGCGGCGGGTCGATCAACGCCACCCTAAGCGCAAACGTCCTCTCAGGAAGCCCTACCCTATTCACATGGAACAATGATGATCAACTCAATCCGAATTCCAACACATTCTCCATACAAGGGGAAACCAACGATGTGACCACCTCATTGACCGCAAGCGACGGGGTATGCACATCCAACCTCATCACCAAGAAAATAGAACTGCTTAAGCCACTCCATTACACGCCACTAAGCGACTCCATGGTTTGTCCTGGCTTCATCGTGGACATACATCCGAAAGGCACGTTCGACACCCTCATCTGGACACGGACCGCCGAAGGACTAACCGATACGTTGAAAGCATTGAACGGAACGGATGCGCTCTCCAACAATACCATCTCCGCCGACAAACCGGGAGATTACACCGCATACATTTCATCATCCATCTGCCGGATGAGCGAATCCACAAAGGCTAGCTACAAGATGGAAGACACATCGAACATCCAAATCTCGGCAGATGAATCAATCGTATGCGCCAACCTGCCTTTCAAAATCAATGCCACAGTCGGTCCACTTACCAACCAGATCACATGGGAGAGATCTGTGGGAGGCAACGCATTTGAGGAGATCCCAAACGTCTCCGACCCAACCCTCACGGACTCCATCACCGAACGTACCACCTACCGGGCCAAGGGGCCAAGCACCGGCACATGCTCCAATACCTACTCCAATACGGTGGAAATCAGTCTGAAAAAGTCGGCGACCGTATCGTTGGAGAAAGACACAAGCATACTATGCGAAGGAGTTACAGCAACATTAATCCCTGTCATCAACGCAGAGGGAGAAACAATCCAATACAAATGGGAGAAGGATGGAGCAGAAGTCGCAAGCAGTGACACGTCATTGACAATCAATGCATTGACGGATACGTCCAACTATCGGATCATCGTATACAACCAATGTGGGGCAGACACTGCGCAACAGACTGTCATCGGTCTACCGACAACCCTACAATTGAACATAGACAAGAAGGAGATGTGCCAAGAAGACACCATAGCGCTCTCCGCAACATACGATGAAAGGGTGCCTGTCGTCTGGGAATCGTCGACGGACAACGTCGAATTCACCAGTTTCGATCCAGTCTCAGACTCAAGCGCCTATTCTCCGTCCGACACCACCTTCTATAGGCTTAGGACAGACACAAGCGTATGTCCATTGGCCTACTCCAATGTAGTCTCCGTCAATGTGGAGCGGAAAGTAAAGGTGGATCTCGACCAACTGCCAGACACAATCTGCGACGGTGTAGAGGTAAACCTGACCGTCCGCGCGGATATCGACTCGACCATCAACACCTACACTTGGGTGGTGAATAGCGATACCCTTTGGAATATACAGAAATTCGACATTTCAGAAGTGCCACTCATCGCCACCACCTACCGGTTCGTCGTGTTCGGCAAACTATGTTCGCCACAGGAAGACACCACCCATACCGTGGTATACACGGAGCATGGCGTCGAGATAGAAATCGACAAGGACACCGTCTGCGAAGGGGAGACCGTCAGGGTGACAGCGGAGTACGACTACAACGCCACCGTAGTATGGCAACGCACCTACGACAGGGTCACATACACTGACTTCATGCCGGACGAGGTGCCGTCCGAACTGATTCGGAGACCGAACGAAGTACCGAAGGTTCGTCCGACAGCCAACCTGAAACCTGACGCCACCACCTATTACCGTGTGAAAGTGCCAGCTTCAGCGATATGTCCGACCACCTTCTCGTTCACCGTCATCGCGAACATTGAGAAGAAAGTCGAAAACATCGTCGTGGAAGACCTTCCTACGCTAATCTGCGCGGGGACGAGCGTCGACCTCAAAGCCTCCGCTGATTTGGACCCTAATCTCCACACCTTCGCATGGCTCAAAAACGGAGACACCCTATCCACGAGCGAGTTGGAATTGTCCGACATACCTAACCAAAACACCACATACGAGTTCGCCGTGGCAGGCAAATATTGTGGCAGTGAATCGAAAGAGCAAACGGTCAAGATAGAAAAGTCGAGCGGAAACATAGGATTGGAAATCGACAAGAAGAATATATGCTCCGGCGAAATGGCCAGACTCAACGTATTATGGGACCAACAGACAGCTGTAGTTTGGGAGAAATCGCAAGACAGCATCAACTTCAACCAATTCGACCCTAACACGGATCTCTCCGCACTCTTCCCGAATAGCACAACATTCTATAGGATAAAATCGGCGACCAACTCCACAATATGTCCGGAAGCCTACTCCAACACCGTGCGCGTGGATGTGGAGCAGAAAATCGTAGCCGATGTGGATAGTATCCCCGCCTATTTCTGCGAAGGAACCCCTGTGGCACTGAATGCGCACACGACCTTGGATCCAAGCAACACCTTCGCATGGCTCAAAAACGGAGACACCCTATCCACAAGCGAGTTGGAACTGACGGACACGCCGACAGAGAACGCGACCTATCAATTAGTGATCAAGGGTGTGAACTGCCCTAGTTTCCAGAAAACATACCAATCGGAAATAGAGAAGCAAGCGAAAGTGTCACTTTCCCTGTCAGAAACGGGCGTGTGCGAAGAGACGGACGTCGTCTTGTCCGCACAAACGGAGAATGCGAAAGGCATCGCATGGCAACGAAAAGCCGCAGGTGAGGATGAGTTCACCACCTTCGACACGGACTTAGCCACTGAAAAGACAATAACAGCGGACGAGACAAGCACATATCGGATCGTCTCCACCGGAGACCAAGCATGCCCGAGCGACACCTCTGAAGAGATGAGCCTGACCGTCGAGAAAAAAATCACCTTCGACTTGCCAAACAGAGCCGTCATCTGTCCAAAGGAGGAGACCATCATCGACGCACACTTCTCAGGGGAGCCGAAAAGCGTGACTTGGATGAAAAGGGACAAGAGCGAAAACGATTATTCCGTATTCTCCAACTCAACAGATCCATTCAAGCTATCCCCATACGAATCAGCAGAATACACAATGGAGTTCACCATGGACTATTGTCCGGGAGGAAACGGTTACTTCGTGGTGGTTGTAGACCAAGGGGCAGAGATGGAGATTACCCCTGCGGACTCCATCTGTCGAGGCGAGAGCATAACACTGGCTGTCACCTCCGACTACCCGTCATCAATCGTATGGGAGGCCGAAGAGGATGGAGCGTCTTCATACGAGGTCATAAAAACAGGAGAATTGGAAATGGAGGTTTCGCCAACCAAGACCACCCGCTACAAGGTGACATCCACCACAGAGAACGGATGTAGCATAGACCCTGTCTACACAACCGTGAAAGTGGCAGAGCCAGTAGACGACATCTACGTAATTGGAGGAGGCAGCATTTGCTGGGGAGACTCACTAAACCTGTACATCGACCATCTAGGAGAGTATACGGAAATAATATGGCTCTCCTCCTATGACAATTACGGAAGGTCCATAGGCAACCAAGCCGTCTACCACGCCGCACCGAACACCACGACGGACTACCGTGCCGTTGTGCGCAACGGGAAATGCGAGGGAGAAGCGTCCACATCCATAAGCGTCCACTTTAATCCTGAAATCATCTCATGCGAAGAATACGGAGCCACCGCATACATGGTGGAGACCAACTCGAAAGACTTCCCGCTTTATTACGACTATGGGGATGGCAGGAGCGTGACAACCTCCAACATCCTGAACAACGTCGTGTTCGGAAAGACTTATAACATCACGGTATCCAACGAGATAGGATGTTCCTCCTCATACGTTCTTGAAACGCCGACCTACGATCTGTTCTTCCCTGAATACTTCGTGCAAGGCAGAGAGAACTGGATGGTGGAGAACCTAGACCGTTACGAAAAAGCGACAATAAAAATATACGACAGATACGGGAAAACCATTTACGAAGGATTAAGCTCCGACGGGGGCTGGGATGGAACATATCTTGGGCAAAAGATGCCTTCGACCGACTATTGGTATCTCGTCAATATTCCAGAGATAGACAGGATATTCCAAGGGCATTTCACCCTGCTCCACAACTAACCCGTTGAATGTAAAAACAAAAGCATTGGAAGGAAATTTTTTCTTTTCAATGCTTTTACCTAAATTTGCCACTTGTAAAGCAGAGATTAATATGATAGGGAATTCAAAAAGATATATGTATGCGCTGCTTTTCCTGCTAGGCTCGTTCCAGCTTTCGGCAGGAGAGGAGTTGTCTTCCCATATCATCAACTCATTGCTTTCGGGCAACAAGAAAAGCCCGTATCCCGCTGAAACCCACAAAAACTTCACGATCGTGAGCATCGATTCATTACAGTTCGGCGAGGTGAATAGTGGGACGACCGCCCTCGTCAATTTCAAGAAAAAGGATGTCACGAAGACCAAATTCACAAGGAAGGGCAACAAATGGAGCTACACATCAGAGGCAACGATTCCGATACAACGCTTTGAGCAGAATGAGTTTGTCGAATTTATACAACGGTTCTCAAGCAACAAGGATTTCCAAATCAACCATACGGTTTTCCCGTTCCCTATCAATACCATGAAAGGGAAGGAACAGACCAAACGCAAGCTAATCATGCCAAGGGATTGGAACCATCTCTCCCTATCCGATTCATATCCACAGATATTGCTCTTCAAGGCCACATCGGACGGGAACAATAGAAAAATAGTCGTTTTCAGGAACAAAGAGGTGAAGGAGGAATTCAACTTCATCCGTATCAACAAGCAATGGTACCTGATTGAGAAATATGAGTACGAATA
>JAGCGM010000276.1 GCA_017649635.1 Paludibacteraceae bacterium
AGACAACGAAGGAGATCGCCGAGGAGCGTGGCTTGGTGGAGAGCACCATCGAGTCGCATCTGCTGCGCTGCGTGGAATGAGGCGAACTGGGTGCGGAGGTGATCTGCCCGCCGGATAGGCTGAAGGAGGTTTCTGCCTTCATCGCCCAACATCCCGACATGGGAGTCAGCGACCTGCGCAAGGAGTGCGGCGAGAAGTACACTTGGGCGGAGATCCGGCTGGCGTTGATGGAAAACAAAAAGGCGGCGGTGGCCTCTGAATCACCTAAAGGGAAGGACGATGGTCTAGGCCTTTCCTCCGTTATGGATTGGATTAAACATATAAATATATAATTTGCTATGAGACTGAAAACATGTATGGCGGCGCTTGCTTCTGTTTTGATGCTTGCTCCATCTTGTAAGAAAATTTACGAGGAGAATTATTACAACACTACGAATGAGAGTGTTTATAACTACGAGTATTACCAGAAGGTGCTTTTGGACCAGAAGGAGATTACGGATGACATCCGTCCGCCTTACCTGAAAAAGGGTGATACGGTGGCGGTGTTCGCCGCATCGAACAAGGTGACGAAAAGTGAGCTCTCCGCTGGTATCGCCAAGCTGAAGGAGTGGGGGCTCAACGTGGTTGAGGCTGACAACCTCTATGAGGACGACGGACGCTATGCGGGCACGCAGTCGCAACGTATCCTCGGTCTGCAGAAATTGATCGACAACCCTAACATCAAGGCGTTGTTCTCCGCCCGTGGCGGTTACGGGGCGGCGCAGGTGATTCCGTTCCTGGACTTGGAGAAACTGAAGGACCAACCTAAGTGGGCCGTCGGCTACAGCGATGTGACCGCTTTGCATGTGGCCTTGAATAACCTCGGCATCGAGAGCATCCATGGCCCTATGGTGAATAAGATGACTGATGCGGAGAGCGTGGAGACGCTTCGCAAGGCGTTGTTCGGCGAGACGGTATCCTATTCGTTCCCTACCACCCAGGATTGTATCACTGGCAAAGGGGAGGGACGCTTGGTGGGCGGTAACCTCTCCCTCATCTATAGCTTGGGCGGCACGTTGTTCGACCTGAACGCGAAGGACGCCATCTTGCTGATTGAGGACACGGGCGAGAGCAACTACCACTTGGACCGTATGCTGACGAACCTGAAGCTGAGCGGTAAGCTGGACTGCATCAAAGGCTTGGTGGTGGGTGAGTTCACCAATATGAACCAAGGCTCGGACAAGCCGATCAATGAGATCATCCTGAGCAAGGTGAAGGATTTGGGTATCCCTGTGATGTATGGTTTGGGGGTCGGTCATGGAACCCCTAACTATGCGGTTTATATGGGACGTCAGGCGAAGCTGGTTGTCGCGAACGACAAGGCTACGCTCACGTTTGAATGATTGATAAACTGAAAAATTATGGCAAAGACAAAATCCGTATATGTGTGCCAGAACTGTGGCGCGGAGGCCCCGAAGTGGGTGGGCAAATGCCCTGCCTGCGGAGAGTGGAACACCTACGTCGAGGAGGTGGTGCGGAAGGAGAGCGCGAAGAGTGGACAATCGCTCCATTTCATACCCGACAACGGCAGCTCCAAACCAGTCTGCATCGATGATGTGGAGACCTCGGAGGAGGTGCGTGACGACACGGGCAACAATGAGTTCAACCGTGTCTTGGGCGGCGGCATCGTGCCGGGCTCCCTCACGCTAATCGGTGGCGAACCGGGCATCGGTAAGTCCACCCTCATCCTCCAAATCGTGCTGAGCCTCTTCAACAAGAAGACCCTTTACGTCTCGGGCGAGGAGAGCGTCAAACAGTTGAAGCTACGTGCGGATCGCCTCTCCGTGAAGTCCAACCCGAACTGCTTCATCGTCAGCGAGACCTCGCTGGAGCAGATCTTCGTGCACATCCAGAACGTGCAGCCGGACTTGGTGGTGATCGACTCGATCCAGACCATCAGCACGGAGTTGGTGGAGTCTTCCCCGGGCAGCGTCTCCCAGGTGCGCGAGTGCGCCGCCGCTATCCTGAAGTTCGCCAAGGAGAGCGGGGTGCCGGTCTTGATGGTGGGCCACATCAACAAGGAGGGCAACATCGCCGGACCGAAGGTGCTGGAGCATATCGTGGACACGGTCCTGCAGTTCGAGGGCGACCAGCACTACATGTATCGCATCCTCCGTTCCATCAAGAACCGCTTCGGAAGCACCTCCGAACTGGGCATCTACGAGATGATGCAGTCCGGTCTGCGTGAGGTCACCAACCCATCCGAGCTCCTGCTGAGCAATAACCATACGGGTTTGAGCGGTACGGCTGTCGGTGTGGCGATCGAGGGGGTACGTCCCTTCCTGATCGAGGTGCAGTCGCTCGTGAGCTCCGCCGCATACGGTACGCCGCAACGCTCCACCACGGGCTTTGACATCCGTAGGCTGAACATGCTTTTGGCGGTGCTGGAGAAGAGGGTCGGCTTCAAGCTGGCGCAGAAGGATGTCTATCTGAACATTGCGGGTGGCCTGCGGATCAATGACCCCGCATTGGACCTCGCCATCATCAGCGCCATCCTTTCGTCCAACATGGATATCGTGGTGGATGCCCATACGTGCCTCACGGGTGAGATAGGCTTGTCGGGCGAGATCCGTCCCGTGAACCGTATCGAGCAACGTATATCGGAGGCGGAGAAGCTAGGCTTCAAGCGCATCATCATCCCTGAGTTCAAGAACTTGGACGTGAAGAAGTGGAACATCGAGGTGGTCTGCGCCCGAAAGGTGGATGAGGCATTCTCGGCCCTTTTCGGTTGATTTGTAATTTTTTAACGGATGGGAGGGAATATGAAATGTCCCTTCTGCGTTATTAGGGTGGGGAAGGTATCCCCCGGTTTTTTAGATCGCTAATGGATATGGTTAAGAGACGGTTGCGCATTTTTTCTGTGCTGTTGGTCTGGACGGTGGCTTCGTTCGCCCAGATCAACACGAAACGTATGATGGATATTGGCAGGAATGCCATCTTCTTCGAGGATTATGTGCTCGCCATCCAGTATTTCAATAAAATCATAAACGTGAAGCCTTATTGGGCGGACCCCTATTTCTATCGGGGTGTGGCGAAGATCAGCCTGGAGGATTATGTCGGGGCGGAGGCGGATTGCAGCGCCGCCTTGGAGCGGAACCCCTTCATGGTGGACGCCTACCGTTGCCGTGGCGCCGCCCGCGCTTGCTTGGGGATGTATGACAAGGCCTTGTCCGACTTCGACAAGGGACTGGAGTTCGAGCCCAAGAACAAGTACCTCATGCTCTGCAAGGGCTCCGTCTATTCGGGCGAGGAGCGATGGGACACGGCCATCGTCGTCTTCTCCGAGATGCTGAAGGCTTACCCGAACTACAAGGACGCTTACCTCAGACGCGGATATTGCTATTTCTCGAACGGTGACACGGCCAATGCGCTCGCCGATTTCGAGAAGGTGCTCTCGATCGACCGTTTCTCGCCGGACGGACATGCGGCTCATGGCTATGTGCTCAATGCCAAGAAGGATCATGACCGGGCTCTCTCTGAAATGAACGAGGCGATACGGTTGGACCCTTACTGCGTGAACTATTACGTGAATAGGGGTGTGGTCCTCATGGATGCGGGCGACACGTTGGGGGCGTTGTCGGACTATGACTATGCCATACAGTTGAACCCAACTTGCGTCGCGGCCTTCTTCAACAGGGCTATCCTGCGGACGGAGCTGGGGCAGAAACGCCTTGCGTTGGAGGACTACGACGAGGTGCTGGACCTGGATCCGGAGAACCATTTCGCGGTCTACAACAGGGCACTATTGAGGAAAGAGCTGGGACAATACCGCACAGCGATGAAGGATATATCGGTCATCATCAAAGAGTACCCTAAGTTCTACCCCGCCTATTTCGTCCGCTCGGAGCTGAAGAGGAAACTGAACGACAAAAAAGGGGCGGAGAACGATTATGTCAAGGCGCTCAGCGTGAAGCAGCAGGGGGAGAAGGAGGCGCAATCGCAGCCTCGCGACAAGGCTTCCTTGCCGAAGAAGGAGAAGAAGTCTAAGGATATGGGCAACCACAACAATATGGTCGTGATGGATAAGCAGGAGGAGATGCAACGGCTCACCTACCGCAGCGAATCGAGGGGACGTGTGCAGAACGTGAACTTCCACGTCGAACTGGGCGCGATCGTCAAGCTGACCGCCCATCCGAAGGCTGGCATGTCCATGGGTAAGCATACGTTGTTCGACAAGCGCATCAGCGTATTCAACGGTAAGAAGATATACCCGGAGCAACTCACCCTCTCCTGCGAGGAGCGGCAGATCGACAATGACGAACTGCAGCAATGCTTCTCCCGCATCGAGAAGACTACCCGCCAGATCGCTGACCATCCTTCCCCTAAGAACTATTTCTCCCGCTCGCTGGACTACCTCTGCGTCTCGGATTTCGAGAGCGCTCTGGAGGATTTGAACCAGGCGATAGAGGGCAATGACTCGGAGAACGCTTGGCTCTACTACTTCTGCAGGGCGAATGTGCGTTACCTGAAGTATCTCTCCGAAGTGGAGCTGGTCAACAAGGGTGAAATGTCCTTGCCGGAGGGGATGGACCTCTCCATGGTGGGACAGGTGGCGTGCGACTTGGTGCAGAAGGATTATGACAAGGTGAAGGAACTGATGCCGGACTTCTCTCCGGCTTGGTACAACAGCGGACATGTCTATGTGCGGCAGCAAAACTACCAGAGCGCTTTGGACAACTTCTCGAAGTCGATAGCCCTGACCCCCTCGTTCGCGGAGGCTTATTTCAACAGGGGTTTAACCCATATCTACCTGAAAAAGAAGGACGAAGGAATATCCGACCTGAGCAAGGCGGGCGAGTTGGGACTCTATTCCGCCTATAATGTGATCAAACGTTTCGGTGGGAACCGCTAGGCGTTGAGGCCTATTGCTCGTTTTTTTTCAGGATGATGAGGGTCTGCCCGATCTTCAACGCGTTGCCTTTCAGATGGTTCCATCGCTGGATATCCTCCACGCTACAACCATACTGCTTCGAGAGCCGGTAGAGGGTCTCCTTGGGTTGCACCGTGTGGGTGATGGTGTCGGTGGCGACGGGTGCCAATTCCTTCTTCTCCTCCTCTTGCGGAGTGGGTTCTTCCCTTCTGTTTTTCTCCTGGTCTTGCGCTGTAGGACGGGTGACGTAGAGCGATTGCCCGATCTTCAGATATGTGTTTTTCAGATGGTTCCATTCCATCAGATCCTTTACGGTGCAATCGTATTTCTTCGCTATTTTGAATAGTGTCTCTTTCCTTTTCACAATGTGGCAGAGCGCCTCCGTCGGTGCGGCGGGTTCTTCCTTTTGCGGCTCGGAAGGCTCCTCTTGCGGGTCTGGTTTTCTCTTCTCCTTCTTTTCTTCCTTCTCCTCTACGGGTTCCGGTTGGGGCTCTTCTTCCTGGTTTGGCGGTGTTATCTCCTGCGTTTCCTCCTCTTCAGAGGTCTCGTCCGTGTCGGTTGGGTATTGCTCCTTCCGTTCGTTTTCGCCGATGATTCTGCGGATGCCGATGAAGCGGATGCGGTAGTAGTCCGACTCCGGGTAGTTGTCGATGGTGATGCCCTTGTTGACGGAGGCGTGGATGAATTGCAGGGTAGTGTTCTTTCCGTCTTCGTTCACGTCGTAGATGATGCCCACGTGTCCCACGCCCTTCGATTTGGAATTGCTTCCTTTGAAGAAGATGAGGTCGCCCTTTTGCGCGTTCTCCAGCTTGGTCTTTTCGCCTTGCAGGTACTGGGAGGCGGACGACGCGTAGAGCTCGTAGCCGAATTGGCGGAAGACGTAGCCCGTGAAACCTGAACAGTCGAATCGGTTGGGACCCTTCCCGGCGTACTGATACCGCTTCCCGATGTGGCGGGTCGCCTCGGTGATGATGGAGTCCCGCAGCGTTAGGGTGGAGTTCTTCCCCCTCCTTGCGTATGAGGCGTAAGGTGAAATAATCAATAATATCAGTGCTATTATCTTTATTCTCATGCGGCAAAGGTAATCATTTTTTTTCAGAGAGAACGCATGCCCCGCTCTTCCCTCTTTCCAAGGGAGGGCGTCTAATCCCCGACCTGCACCTTCTCGCCAAGGTATTTAGGCTTTTTGTGGAGCAACAGGTCGACGAACAATTTCACGCGGGCCAGCTTCTCCCTCAGCATGGTCTTGAAGCCATAGTATGCCTGCACATCCTTCGCGTTGAAGCCAATGGCGGCTATGTTGTAATGCCTTGCCAGATAGATGGCCCGTTCGTTGTGGAACTGCTGCGACACGATGGTGAAGGCCGTCTGCCCGAAGATCTCCTTGCAACGCACCACCGAATCCAACGTGCGGAATCCCGCATAGTCCAGGTAAATCCTTTCCGCCGGAATGCCAGCCGCCACCAAGTCGTTTTTCATGTCTGTAGGCTCATCGTAATCCTCCCTGGAGTTGTCGCCGCTGACAATCACATAATCCACCTTATGGGCATGGAAAAGCGCCGCCACGGCCTCGATTCTGTATTGGTAGTAGAGGTTTTTCCTTCCGTCGCTCAGGTATTTGGAGGTGCCTAAGAGCAGGGCGGTTTTGTTGTAGGGAATGCTTTCGACGGATGGGTAGACCATCTTCTTCGTCGAGCACGAAACGACAAGGTTCGATGTGATGGTCAAGACGAGAAGTGCGCTCAGCGAGACGATCAACCATCTCTTCCACCTGATCTTCCTCAGACTGATTTTAGATTTCAGCCATAGGCCTGCCACCCGTATTTTATCCAGTTTTTTACCCATGTCCATTTGTGAGAATACCAATGGTTGGTGACCATTCACACAACCATTCGCAAAGATAAGTATTTATTGCTTAATGCCTATTGGGAGGGTGCGAATAAGTGCGGATACCGCAATATTTACTATTTGACGATTTACGATTTACGATTTACGATTTGCTGTTGCACAAAAAAGCCCCCAAGCGAAGCAAGGGGGCCTATTCAATTGAAGCCGTTGGTATTATACCAAGCTCTTGATCAATGATTCCCTGTCGCCTGCCAACAGATCCATAGGAGCGATCTCAGGCAAAGCGTAGCAGCCAGGACGTTGTTTCACCACCGCACGTGCGCAGGAGGTCAATACCTGAGCCGTCAAGGCAGGGTTGTTGATGTGCATGCGGAACTCGAACAGTTGGTTCTGAGTCTTGCCGGAAACACCCTTGCGCTCGATCAACACACCGTGTCCCATATCCTTGCAGTCGTCCACGCTATTGACAGGGATGACGTGCAATTCATCGTGAGCGAAGTAGTCGTCCGCCTTCAATTCAGCGTACACTTGCTCAGCGGTGTAGCCAGGCTCCAGCTCCACGTAAACCATACGGCTGTGGATGCTTTGACCCTTAGGGATCGTCATGGAGAGAGCGTTCTTCACGCCCTTCTTGCCACGGGCTACTACGGAGTGTCCCATGCTCATGCCCGGACCGAAGTTCGTATAAGTCAAGCCCTTAGGAGCCATAGCCATCAAGAGGGTACGGATGACAGAGTCAGTTCCCGGGTCCCAGCCTGCGGAGATGATAGCGGCCACGTTATGCTTCTTAGCCACCTCGTCCAATGATTGGTGAAGATCCCACACCTGGCCGTGGATGTCGAAGCTATCCACCGTGTAGATGCCCTTCTCCAAAATGCTTTTAGCCACCTCTGGAATGTTTCTGGTCGGGGTACAGAGGATAGCCACATCCACCTTGCCGAGCTCGTCGATGTTAGCGACCACCTTCACGTCAGCCAATTCGGCTGGCTTGTTGGATGGGTCACGGCGAACGACGCCCGCCAGTTCCATATCAGGTGCTGCTTGGATCGCTTCCACACTGAAGCGACCGATGTTGCCATAACCGACAACAGCAACTCTTAATTTTCCCATTGTTGTAATATTTAGCGTTTTTAACAAAAAATCCCCGAAGCGAGAACACGACGGGGATTTTTATCGTATCGGATATTATTATACCAATCCTTGAGCAAGCATAGCGTCAGCTACCTTCACGAAACCGGCGATGTTAGCGCCCTTCACGTAGTTAACTGTACCGTCAGCTTCCTTACCATACTTCACGCAGTTGTCGTGGATGTTCTTCATGATCCATTTCAACTTGTTGTCAACTTCCTCAGCCGTCCAAGAGATACGTCCAGAGTTCTGGCACATCTCCAAACCTGAAGTAGCCACACCACCGGCGTTAGAAGCCTTACCTGGAGAGTAAAGGATCTTAGCGGCGATGAATGCGTTGACAGCCTCGATTGTAGAAGGCATGTTAGCACCCTCGGCAACCACCTTAACACCCTTAGCGAGAAGAGCCTTAGCGTCAGCACCGTCCAACTCGTTCTGAGTTGCGCAAGGCATAGCTACATCGAGAGACTTGATCTCAGCGATTTGCCAAGGACGTTGGTTCTCGTAGTACTTAGCTGATGGATACTTAGCTGCATACTCCTTGATACGGCCACGTTTTACGTTCTTCAACTCGAAGATGAAGTCCAATTTCTCCTTAGAGATACCATCTGGATCGTAGATAGAACCGTTAGAGTCAGATACGGTAAGAACCTTAGCGCCCAATTGAGTACATTTCTCAACTGCGTATTGAGCAACGTTACCAGAACCAGAGATGGCTACAGTCTTGCCCTTCAAGGTGTCACCCTTAGTCTCCAACATATATTGAGCGAAGTAAGTTGTTCCGTAACCAGTAGCCTCAGGACGGATCAAAGATCCACCGAATGAAAGACCCTTACCAGTCAAAACACCTACGAACTCGTTTCTCAATCTCTTGTATTGTCCGAACATGAAACCAACCTCACGTGCGCCAGTACCTATATCACCGGCAGGAACGTCAGTGTCAGCGCCGATGTGACGGAACAACTCAGTCATGAAGCTTTGGCAGAAACGCATAACCTCATTGTCTGATTTGCCCTTAGGGTCGAAGTCAGAACCACCTTTACCACCACCCATTGGAAGAGTAGTCAAAGAGTTCTTCAATACTTGCTCGAAGGCCAAGAATTTCAAAAGACCCAAGTTTACAGAAGGGTGCAAACGGATACCTCCCTTGTAAGGACCGATCGCGCTGTTCATTTGAACGCGGAAACCACGGTTGATTTGGAACTCTCCCTTATCGTCGATCCAAGGAACACGGAAGATGATTACTCTCTCAGGCTCACACATTCTCTCAAGAATCTTAGCCTCTTTGTACTTAGGGTTAGCCTCGATGAATGGCATCAAAGACTCAACAACCTCCTGAACTGCCTGGTGGAAAGGAGCCTCGCCTGGGTTCTTGGCGATCACCTTGTCCATGAATTCTTTTACTTTTGCATCCATGATTTTTTAAATAATGCGTTAGAAATATATTTTTTTATTCGATTTAATAAACTTATTTTTCGAAATCGATGCAAATATACCACTTTTTTCTTTGCGCAAAAACTTTTTTCCTCTTTTTTGAAATAATTTTTTTGGTTTGCGAAACAATTTGACAGAAAACATAGTGTTTTTGGAACAAAATGACAAACGGGGAGGATTATGAAACGTTAGTTCGACGGAGTCAATTTTGAATTAATTTGCCACTTTAAACTCTTAATTCTTAACTCTTAATTATCATATCTCAGAACATCCTTGACACTTTTTTGTTCCTTAGAAAGTATGTTTTAATGTTCCTTAGAAAAGTAATTTAAGGGGGTTAGTTGCCCCCCTAGGGGGGCAGTGCCGCTAAGGC
>JAGCGM010000277.1 GCA_017649635.1 Paludibacteraceae bacterium
AAATTAAAAACGGGGTCCGACCTTGGCAAGGGAAAGCGTGATTCTATTAGATTTGAGACTAACATATTTGCGACAATAGCTCAGTTGGTAGAGCACGACCTTGCCAAGGTCGGGGTCGCGGGTTCGAGTCCCGTTTTTCGCTCAAAACAAAAAGGCAGAACTACGGTTCTGTCGATTTTTTTGCCCAGGTGGTGGAATTGGTAGACACGCTACTTTGAGGGGGTAGTGCCGGTTTCGGCGTGTGAGTTCGAATCTCATCTTGGGCACCACGAGAATCTAGCAAGATTCAAAAGAAATTTCGGTTGTCGAGATCTACAATCATATTGATGTGATATAAACAAATAGGGGGGCAAATACATGAAAACATTACTTTCCAAAAGGAACATTCTATTCCTAGCGTTAGCAAGCACGTTATTCTTTTCTTGTAGGAAAAACGACGACACGAATGACGGACGTCCTGAAGAACTGATAGACAAAGAGCATGTGGTCCTAAATGACATGTACGGCATAACAGCAGTATTCCCTGTAGACCAATGGACGAACACCTACATGGACACCATGCCAACCGATCCCAACAACTACTTCGACGGGTTCAGATACAACGCCATCTGCGCCTCATTGCTCAGCGACAACCAACAAGAAGGAGATAAGACCCCTCTTTACGCCACGACCATATACTTCATGAGGTTCCACCAAACATTGGATGACAAAGAAGCTGCGGACAACTTCATAAAGAGCTTCAAGAAGAGGATGTACGACGATTTGAAAAATTACTACTACACCGAAATCACCGAACCTGCGGACACCACCATAGGGAAAGGCAACTACACCGCCACCCACTTCTCCGCCCGAAGAGGCATCGAAGTCAAGGAAGGTTCCGAGGATGTATACCTCATATACAAGAGTCCACGGTTGTACGGAATAATCATTAAAATAGATGATGAAATGAAGGAGGCAAGCGAAAAGAAATGCCAAGAAATCCTTCCTACAGTAACAATCAAATAAATAGTTCGGAAAATTAAACAACGAGCATGTCTCCCTGAGAAGGAACATGCTGTGAAAACGGGTGGTTCCCCTCACGGAATCGCTCGTTTTACATATTAGGCAAGGAAAGGCCCGTGTCGCCAACTAACAACGTAGGACGAACAAACCTCAACGCTAAACTCTTAACTCTTAATTCTTAATTACTCAACTCGCCTTACTCCTACTAGCGTTCACGACCGCCACGCCCACGAAGACCAGCAACGCGGCGCAGACCTTCTGCCATGTCATCACATCCATGCCCCAATAAACACCCAAACAAGCCGCCACGATAGGCTGCACGTAAGAATAGAGGCTCACGAGCGTCGGACGGATCAGGCGCTGGGCGAAGGAGATAGAGAGGTACGCCACAAACGTGGCGAAGATGACCACATAGAGAATCGAAAGCACCAAGCTTGTGGAGAACCCGCCATAGTCTAACGTGGCCAAATCCATGAGGTCGAAAGGCAAAGAGACCAGGAGGGAGAAGAGGAACATCCACTTCATGTACGTCACAACACTGTACTTGCCAATGACAGGCTTGGAAATGCTCAGATAGATGGAGAAGAAGAGTCCATTCAGCACCATCAAGAAAATACCCAACGGAGAAGAGGTCTCCACACCGGAAGATACATTGACCGAGTTGAAGATCAGCCAAAGCACACCCGTGAAACTCAGGGCCACACCCAAAGCCTTCTTCCAGGTGATAGGCTCCTTCAGGTAGATCGCCGCGAAAAACATCGTGAAGATAGGCGTCAGAGAAGCCACGACAGAGACGTCGAAAGGCGTGGTGATCTTAATCGCCACGAGAAAAGTGATCTGCGTGAGGAAAAGCCCCAGCATCGAGGCGATGAATATACGCAACAAATCTTTACGTTCCACCCGCTCTTTAGGCAGGAAAAGGGAGAGCAAAGAGAAGAGTATCACCGCCCCCAAGGCACGGAAAGTGAACAAACAGATCGGAGGCACCAGCCCCGATTGGGCGATCAGCTTGCAAGCCAATATATTAAAGCCAAAGATCAAATAGGAGGCGAAGGCGGTGGCATGTCCACACAAAACGTTCCGCATCCGACCCTCATCCGAAGAAGAAACCATACACTGAGTAAAAGAAGAAGGGGGAGAAACGATTCATCACCTCTCCCCCATCCTATAAGACATGTTATAAAAATTCACTGATTAAAGGACCGGTTCATCAACCGATCTTCTGCACGCAAAGCGCATCGTTCAAAGCGCAGATGGCGGCGGCATAGTCCTCACGCTTCAGCACGAACTGCATGTTCACCTGGCGCAAAGACTGAGCGAAGCACTCGATGTTGATGTTATTGTCGCACAACGCTTTGGCAGCCCTGTAGAGGAAGCCCGGATGAGCGATGTTCGTACCCATGCAGCAAACCAAGGATACCTCCTTGACCGTCACCTGGTAAAAGAGGCGCTGCAGCTCGTCCACCAAAGGCATAGAGCTCTGCTTGTCCCAAATCACCATCGTGATACTGTTGGCGTTTGTGGATTTCAGGATATAACTTACGTGATGCTTCTCGAAGACCTGCATGATACGGAGGTCAAAACCGACCTCACCCACCATCATAGGATCATGGATCTCGACCGCGAGCACCTTATCCGTACCGGAGACAATCTCGATACGGGACTGCTGCGCCACGTAATCCTTGGAGATCAGCGTACCCGGATGTTCAGGCTCGAAAGTATTTTTGATACGGATATTGATACCGGCCAACTCCAACGGTTTGGAAGCCTTCGGATGGATCGCCTCCATGCCGACGTCCGCCAATTGGTCCGCCACCATGAAATTCGTATGACCGACAGGAATGGACTTGTCCTTACCGACCAGTTTAGGGTCAGCCGAAGACAAGTGGAACTCCTTATGGATAACCGCCTCGTCCGCCTTCACCTCCACAGCGATCTTGGAGAAGGTCACCTCAGAGTAGCCACGGTCGAAAGCACGCATGATACCCTCGACGCCCTTCGTGTAACCCGTAGCCACGCAAAGCGTCTTAGAGAAATCGATGCCCACGAAAGCCTTATGGATACGCTCGTCGATGGTAAGCGCCTCCGAATCATCGAAACCGCAGAGGTCGATGAAAGTAGCGTCGATACCATGGTTACGGATGATATTGACCGAATTGAAGGCAGAATGCGCCTCACCGATGGAAGAGAGGATCTCACGGGCGGCGAGGAACAAATCACGTTTGTTGACATATCCGGAAGCCACCACGCTATGCATAGCGGCGAGGTAAGACTTAGCCTTAGCGATTCTATTGATGATGAATTCGTCAGCCACCTTCTGGTCCAGTTTAATCTCCTCGTACTTACGGTTCAGAGCGATCAGCTTGCCGCAAAGTTCGTCGAGAGCCTCATTGTAGTTCTCGTCACGAAGGAATTTCACATAAATACCAGGTTCGCCCGTCTTCTTGTGCTCCAACAACCAATTCGTCACATTGTTATACGCGGAGACAACAAAGATACGATTATAAAACTCCGCGCCGGAACGCTTTCCAATGATGATGTTGTTCAAGACGTCCTTGAACTCGGACATAGACGTTCCGCCAATTTTTTCTACCGTCAACATATTTTAGTCATTAATTGTTTTTCGCAAAGATAACGAAAACTCACCATACTTATTTAAAGTAAGTTCTAAAAATTCACCATTCACGTAAAAAAAATAGGCGATGGAAGAAAAAAGGGGAAGAACGCACCGCCACCGCAGGAAAAAAAACTCGCCTTGTGGAAAACTTTCTAAATGCATACTAACGAATGCGCAAAACTTTCAATTTGTCACAAAACAGACATTCAAACACGCAAAAGGGCAAAAAACGAGGTCCATTTTCGCACATTCAAGCGAAAAGACTTTCAAATTGTCAAAAAACCATAAAAAAAACGTGGGGAATTATTTGTCCAAATCAAATAACTTTTCCAATTTTGCGTACGTAAAATTACGATTATACATAACAAGAAAATTCAGTGTGATGAAAGCACAAGTAATCCTAAGGAAATGCTTGAAAAGCAAATCATTGGAAGCAATGGTTTGTGGAAGGTCACACTACCATGCGAAACTATACCCCCCAAAGGTATAGTTTTTTTTTGTCATAGAATATCAATAACAAAAACAGTTTATAACAATGAGTTCAGGTGAAATTTTTATCGTCGTATTGGTGACGGCCATCATCATGGTGGTAGCCGCGCTGATCATAGGCAAGCTTTTAGCGCCTAAGTCGACCAATGCGCAAAAAGGAGAGCCGTACGAATGTGGTATCCCGACAAGAGGCACGTCGTGGATGCAGTTCAAGGTGGGCTACTACCTATTCGCCATCCTGTTCCTGATGTTCGACGTGGAGACAGTGTTGCTGTTCCCTTGGGCGACCATCATGAAATCATTGGGGACGATGGGACTAGTCAGTGTGGCGTTCTTCCTTCTCGTTCTTGTTCTCGGATTAGCCTACGCATGGAAGAAAGGAGCATTGGAATGGAAGTAAAGAACATCAAAATAAAAAACATGAAGACGGAGGACTTCAACGACAACGAATACTTAGAGCAGTATGTTGAAGAACTCCGCGCGGGTGGTGTGAATGTGGTGGTCGGCGTATTGGACGACATCATCAACTGGGGACGGTCCAACTCCGTATGGCCGTTGACCTTCGCCACCAGCTGTTGCGGTATCGAGTTCATGTGCGTCGGTGCCGCCCGTACCGACTTCGCCCGTTTCGGGTGGGAGGTTACGCGTAACTCACCACGTCAGGCCGACGTCATCTTCGTGGCAGGAACAATCGTGCACAAGATGGCTCCGGTGCTCAAACGTCTGTACGACCAGATGGCGGAGCCTAAGTACGTCATCGCCGTGGGTGGTTGCGCCATCAGCGGCGGACCGTTCAAGGACACCTACCACGTGGTGAACGGTGTGAACGAGATCATCCCTGTGGACGTATACGTGCCGGGATGCCCGCCAAGACCAGATGCCATGCTCTACGGCATGATGCAACTACAAAGGAAAATCAAGTTGGAGAACTTCTTCAAACTGCCTAACAAGGGCAATGCGGAGAAGAAATCCGACGAGTCAGAAAACAATACAGCAGAAAACGAGTAGGATATGAAAAAGATAAAAGACATAGTTTCGTCAGTAGACTCCAGTCTCACTATCGAAGAGCAACAATACCCTACCATCTGCGTTTCCCCTAACCAATTGAGGAAATTGGCGGAGAAATTGAAGGAGAACGGGTTCGATGTCCTGTTGAACCTAACAGGAATGGACTACAAGGAGTATTTCGGAGTGATTTACCACTTCACCTCCACCCAAGACAAGAAAGCGATGGTCGTCGTGAAAGTGAACACGCCAGATAGGGAGAACCTCGCCATTCCGACGGTGAGCGACCTCTGGGCATCCGCCAACCTCTACGAGCGTGAGGCTTACGACTTCTTCGGACTGCAATTCGTCAACCACCCAGACCTGCGCCGCCTCTTCTTACGGGCAGACTGGAACGGCTTCCCCTTCAGGAAGGACTACGACGCGGATCCGAAGCTGAACCCTGTTCCGCTTGTCAACCAAACGGCGGACGCGATGGAAGACCTTCCATCCATCCGATTCGACAAGGAGGGCAAACTGATCACTGAACACAAAGCGCTGTTCGACAAGAACGAATACGTGGTGAACATAGGACCTCAACACCCAGCCACCCACGGTGTGCTTCACCTGAGGGTATCGTTGGACGGAGAGATCATCAAGAAGGTGGACCCGAACTTCGGCTACATCCACCGAGGCATCGAGAAGATGTGCGAGAGCAAGACCTACCCGCAGATCCTCCAGTTGACAGAGCGTCTCGACTATCTGTCAGGAACGATGAACCGCCACGCCTTCTGCCTCTGCGTAGAGAAAGCCCTTGGCATCGAGGTGCCGAAAAGGGCGCAGGTGGTCCGCGTCATCTTCGACGAGTTGACCCGTATCGCCTCCCACTTGTTGGGATGGGGATGTATGTGCATGGATATGGGTTCCATCACCGCCTTCATCTACGGAATGCGCGACCGTGAAAAGATCATGGACATCTTCGAAGAGACCGGTGGCGGCCGCCTCATGGTGGGCTACAACGTCATCGGAGGATTGGCCAACGAGGTGAGTCCTAAATTCGTGGACCAGGTCAAGGAGTTCATCCCGTACATGCGTAAGATGATTAAAGAGTACCATATCCTCTTCACCAACAACCCGATCGCGAAGGGTCGTATGGAGAACATCGGATTCCTCACCAAGGAGACCGCCGCTTCATTGGGCGTGACGGGACCTGCGGGAAGAGCATCCGGATGGTCATGCGACGTGCGTAAGATCGAGCCATATGCGGTGTACGACCAAGTGGACTTCCAAGAGATGCTCCGCCAAGACGGAGGCACGTTCGACCGATACCTCATCCGTTTGGACGAGATCGAGCAGTCACTCCGCATCATCGAGCAACTCATCGACAACCTGCCGGAGGGAGACTTCAAGGCGAAGACGCCAGCGATTATCAAGCTGCCGGAGGGAGAGTACTACCAGCGAGTGGAGAACGCGAGGGGAGACTTCGGCGTCTACATCAACAGCAAGGGAGACAAGAACCCTTACCGCGTGAAGTTCCGTTCGCCATGCATGACGCTCATCTCCGCATTGGATCCGTTGTGCAGAAACGAGAAGATCGCCGACCTCATCATGATCGGAGCCTCCTTGGACTACGTAATCCCATGTGCGGACAGATAATTCTTTTCACAGACAAAATAAAGAATAAAGGATATGTTAACATTTAGTGAAATAATAAGTACAATACACGAGGGACTCACGGGCGCCCTACCCGGATGGCTGGCGACGACAATCGAATACGTCATCATAGGCGCCGCCCTGCTGGGCCTCTATTGTGTGCTTGCATTGATCCTCATCCTTTTGGAGAGAAAGATATGCGCCCGGTTCCAATGCCGAATCGGCCCTAACCGAGTAGGTCCTTGGGGATTGCTGCAGAGTGTGGCCGACATGGTCAAGATCCTTTTGAAGGAGATCATTTCGATCAAGAACACGGACAACATCCTATTCAAGACAGCGTTGTTCCTCGCCATCGCAGGTTCCTTCTGCACATTCGGCGCATTACAGTTCGGTGACGGATTAGCCTGCATCGACTTCAACGTCGGAGTCTTCTACATCCTGGCGATCTCCTCGCTAGGCGTAGTCGGCATCCTGTTGGCGGGATGGTCCAGCAACAACAAGTACACCCTGATCGGTGCGATGCGAAGCGGTGCCCAACTCATCAGCTACGAGTTGTCTGCGGGACTCTCCATCATGACGATGGTCATCATCGCCGGATCACTGAGCATCTCGGACATCATCGCCGGACAAGGCGGCATGAACGCAGAAGGCGGATACAACACCTGGTACATCTTCCAGGCGCCGACCGCCATCATCGCCTTCATCATCTATTTGATCGCGGGACATGCGGAGACCAACCGTGGCCCATTCGACCTTCCGGAGGCCGAGTCAGAGTTGACGGCCGGATACCACACGGAGTACTCCGGTATCCAGTTCGGATTCTTCTACTTGGCGGAATACCTGAACATGTTCATCATCGCGGGTATCGCGGCGACCGTCTTCCTCGGAGGATGGCAACCATTGCAGATCAATGCGGGATGGGCGTCCGGGTTCAACGAACTTATGGGACAGATTCCTTCATGGATCTGGTTCATGGGCAAGACCTTCGCACTCGTGCTTCTCAGCCTATGGGTGAGATGGACATTCCCAAGGCTCAGGATCGACCAACTGCTCAAGTTGGAGTGGAAGATCCTCATGCCGATCAGTATATTGAACCTGCTCATCATGGCAGTGTGGGTTATAATTTAAATCTAAAGGGAAGAAAAGATGATACAGTATATCAAAGATCTATTTTCCGGGATATGGAACCTGCTACAGGGTATGCGCATCACGATGATCAACTTCATCAGGAAGCCTATCACGGAACAATACCCGGAGAACCGCGGGGTGAAGGAATACGCTGAGCGGTTCAGGGGAGAGCTGACGATGCCGCACAACGCGAACAACGAGCACAAGTGCACAGCGTGCGGAATCTGCCAGATGAACTGCCCGAACGGGACCATCAAGATAGTGACGAAACAAATCACCACAGAGGACGGCAAGACCAAGAAAGCATTGGACAAGTACCTGTATGACTTGGGTAGCTGCACCTTCTGCGGGCTTTGCACGATGGGTTGTCCTCAAAAGGCAATCGTCTGGAGTAACAATTTCGAGCACTCGGTATTCAGAAGAGAGACCTTGGTCAAGCAACTGAACAAAGAGGGTTCGAAGACAGAGGAGAAAAAACCAGTAACAACCCCACAACAATAACGACCATGGAATATTTAACAGCAAGCAACATCATATTTTTCATACTTGCGGCGGCCATATTGCTATTCGGCATCCTGACGGTCACTTCGACCAAGATCCTCAGGTCGGCCACCTACTTGTTCTTCACGCTGTTCTGCATAGCGGGTCTCTACCTTCAGCTCAACTACGAGTTCCTGGCGGCGGTTCAACTCTCCGTATATGCGGGAGGCATCGTGATCCTCATCGTCTTCGCCATCCTGTTGATCAAGGGGTTGGGTGAGGACAAGGAAATCAACATCGGACAGAGACGCATCATGGGTCTGATAGCGGCCATCGTCGGTTCCATCACCTGTGCGAGCGTCATCGCCAAGTTCGGATTCCTGCCAGACTACGACACGGCGGCCGAACTGACACAGGATGTGGACATGCAGATGATCGGTCAAACGCTGATGGGTACGGACCAGTACCAATATCTGTTACCATTCGAGGCGGTGAGCGTTCTCTTGCTCGCATGCATCATCGGAAGTATCGCAATAGCAACAAAGGATAAGGAGGTCAACAAATGAATATACCAGTAGAATCATATTTTATTCTTAGCACGCTCCTATTCTTCATAGGCGTGTATGGATTCGTGGCACGCAAGAACCTCATCAGCATACTGATGTCGGTCGAGCTCGTCCTCAACGCCGCAAACATCAATTTCGTAGTGGCCAACAGATTCCTCTTCCCTGAATACTTGGAGGGGCACATCTATAGCCTCTTCGTCATCGCGATAGCGGCGGCGGAAACTGCGGTAGCCATTTCAATCATCATCAATGTTTACCGTCAGAAGAAGAACATCGACGCCAAGAGTATTAACGAATTAAAGTATTAATGATATGGAACAGTTAGCGAGTTTAGCACCTTATGTTTTAATATTACCGCTCTGCATGTTCCTTATCTTGGGACTATTCGGTAAAAAAATGTGTCCGAAAGTATCGGGTCTCCTGGGAACGACCGTCTTTGGCGTCGTCTCCGTGATCTGCTACTACATCGCGCTCAAATATTTCTTCAGTGGCGAATATCAAATCGGGGAGACTTACCAACAGGTGACCCTCTTCAACATGGAGTGGCTGCGGATGAACGAAGACCTGGTGATCAGCATCGGGTTCCTCTTGGATCCGCTCTCCGCCATCATGCTGATTGTCATCTCGACCGTATCCCTGATGGTCCACATCTACAGCATGGGTTACATGCACGGAGAAGGAGGATTCCAGCGCTTCTACGCCATCCTCTCGCTCTTCTCCTTCGCCATGCTCGGTTTGGTGGTGGCGACCAACATCTTCCAGATGTACATCTTCTGGGAGTTGGTGGGCGTATCCTCCTTCCTCCTGATCAGTTTCTACTACTTCAAGCATTCCGCAGTACGTGCGGCAAAGAAAGCCTTCATCGTCACGAGGTTCGCGGATATGTTCTTCCTTATCGGTATCCTGATCCTCTCCTACTACACGAGGACCTTCGATTTCGATAAGCTCACCTTCATCACCGACGGTCATGTGGACGCGATCGTCAACTCAGACCTGAGAACGATGACCTTCCTCGGATTCCCAGTGATTTCGATCGCCATGTTCCTCATCTTCTTGGGAGGTGCGGGTAAATCGGCCATGTTCCCGTTGCACATTTGGTTGCCGGACGCCATGGAAGGTCCGACACCAGCTTCAGCCTTGATCCACGCGGCCACGATGGTCGTAGCGGGTGTATACTTGGTGGCAAGGCTCTTCCCTATCTACACGTTCGAGGCGCCGCACGTATTGCAAATCATCTCCTACATCGGAGCGTTCACCAGCATCTTCGCAGCGATCATCGCCTGCGCACAGACCGACATCAAGCGAGTGCTCGCCTTCTCCACGATCTCACAGATCGCCTACATGATGGTAGCCTTGGGTGTTTCCGGTTACGGAGGCGTCAACGGACTCGGTTACACGGCCTCCATGTGGCACCTCTTCACACACGCCATGTTCAAGGCATTGCTCTTCATGGCGGCAGGAGCCATCATCCACGCCGTACACAGCAACGAGATGGATGCGATGGGCAACCTCAGAAAGAAATTGCCTATCACCCACATCACGTTCCTCATCGCCTGCTTGGCGATAGCCGGTATACCTCCATTCTCAGGCTTCTTCTCGAAGGACGAGATCCTGGTAGCAGCATTCGAGACCAACAAATGGGTATTCGCTGTAGAGTACTTCGTGGCAGGTCTGACCGCCTTCTACATGTTCCGCCTCTACTACAGAATCTTCTGGTTCGGCGATCCTGAGGAGGGATATGAGCACGAGCCACACGAGGCACCATTGAACATGACCTTCCCGTTGATGTTCCTCGCCGCAGTGACGGTCATCACCGGTATAAGCTGGGCGTTCGGCAAGGTATCCTTCACCGAGTTGATCTCAAGCGACTTCACAAGCTACGAGATCCACACACATTGGAACATCGCATTGCCAAGCATCGGAGCGGGCGTGATCGGTATCCTCATCGCGACCTTCCTCTACTTGGAGAAGACAGGCAGGCCGAACAAGGCGGTATCCTACATCAAGAAACCGTATCTTTGGGCTTATAACAAGTTCTATATCGATGAGATATATCTCTTTGTGACGAACAACATCATCTTCCAACGGATATGCCAACCTATCGCATGGTTCGACCGTCATGTCATCGACGGATTCATGAACCTGCTCTCATGGGTCACGAACAAGACCTCGCAAGAGACGAAGGAGATCCAGAGCGGATATGTGCAACAGTACGCTTGGGTGTTCATCATGGGTGTTATCACTATCGTGTTACTATCCATTAATCTCTAACCGATAAAAAGTACTACAATGAATATATTATCATTATTTGTAATCATCCCGCTCGTCATGATGGCAGTGATATTCTGCGTCAACGGCGAGAAAAAGAGTCTGATACGGACGATTATGTCCATCGGAGGATTCGCGTTGCTCTGTACCTCCACCTATCTGACGATCCAGTTCCTGGAGTTACGGCAAATCGACACCACCTCGGAGTTCCTCTTCACGGAATCCGCCATGTGGTATGAGCGATTCAACATCCACTACTCAGTCGGTGTGGACGGCATATCCGTAGCCATGCTGTTGCTCTCCTCCATCGTGGTGATCACCGGCGTGTTCGTGTCCTTCGCCATGGAAGAGAAGGTGAAGGAGTACTTCCTCTGGTTCCTGATGTTGAGCATCGGAGTGTACGGGTTCTTCATTTCGTTGGACCTCTTCACGATGTTCCTCTTCTACGAGGTGGCCTTGATTCCAATGTACCTGCTCATCGGACTTTGGGGAAGCGGCAAGAAAGAATACTCAGCCATGAAGTTGACGCTGATGTTGATGGGAGGCTCGGCCTTCCTGATGGTCGGCATATTCGGCATCTACTACAACTCCATCCCTGAAGGCGGCGAAGGTACCTTCAACATTCAAGAGATCGCCGCGAACGTGCAAGCCTTGAAGGCGAACGGAGGCGACATCAGTTGGGAATACATCTTCTTCCCGCTCACCTTCGTGGGATTCGGTGTGTTGGGAGCCATGTTCCCATTCCACACATGGTCGCCTGACGGTCACGCATCCGCACCGACAGCCGTTTCAATGCTCCACGCAGGTGTGTTGATGAAGTTGGGAGGATACGGATGCTTCAGGGTAGCCATGTACCTGATGCCGGACGCGGCGCAAGACCTCGCATGGATATTCATCATCCTGACCGGTATCAGCGTCGTGTACGGAGCCTTCAGCGCCTGCGTACAGACCGATTTGAAGTACATCAACGCCTACTCATCCGTGAGCCACTGCGGCTTGGTTCTCTTCGCCCTTTTGATGATGAACAAGACCGCCATGACGGGAGCCATCCTTCAGATGGTATCGCACGGACTCATGACGGCGCTCTTCTTCGCCCTGATCGGTATGATTTACGGAAGGACACACACGCGTGACATCCGTGAGATGGGCGGTCTGATGAAGATCATGCCTATCCTCTGCGTATGCTACGTGATAGCGGGTTTAGCCTCATTAGGATTGCCTGGCTTGAGCGGATTCGTAGCGGAGATGACCATCTTCGTCGGAGCGTTCGAGCACACGGATTTCTTCCATAGGACATTCGTCATCCTCGGTTGCAGCTCCATCGTGATCACAGCCGTTTACATCCTGAGAGTGGTCGGCAAGATCCTCATGGGACCAGTACAAGACAAGCACCACGAGACGCTCACCGACGCAGTGTGGTATGAGAAAGTAGCAGCTTTCGGACTCATCGCAGCAATCGCCGCAATAGGTATGGCTCCGCTCTGGTTGTCGAACATGATTGGTGGCGGAATTGAAAACATCGCAAAATTATTCACTTATGGACTATAGTAATTTCTTATCGATGAACCACGAAATATCATTAGTAGTGGTTATGATATTGGTTCTGTTGACCGACTTAATCATCGGCGACAAGAACAAAAAGGCAAGCCAGATCATGGCAATTGGGCTATTCCTCGCCCACACCGTCTTGTGTTTCCAATGGTCTAACAGCTACAGTCCGACCGAAGCATTCTCAGGGATGTACCTCACCTCAGAGATCCACATGTTCGTCAAGAACATGCTGAACATAGGCACCGTGCTCGTCTTCCTGTACGCTTACTACTGGAACACGCACGAGAACGAGAGCCACGCCGGGGAGTTCTACTTCCTGACACTCTCCACCCTATTGGGTATGTACCTGATGATCTCGTCGGGTAACTTCCTCCTCTTCTACATCGGATTGGAGACTGCCTCCATCCCAATGGCCACTTTGGTGGCGATGAACAAGAAGAGGGAAGAGTCGGCCGAAGCGGCAGCCAAGTACGTGCTCACCGCAGCCTTCTCGTCAGGCGTGATGATCTTCGGTATCTCCCTGATCTACGCGACCTGCGGCACACTCTACTTCGACGGAATCTCAGCCAACTTCTCCGACTTCAACCTCTCCATCATGGGATTGGTCTTCTTCATCGCGGGTATCGGCTTCAAGATCTCCCTCGTTCCGTTCCACTTGTGGACAGCGGACACCTACCAAGGCGCACCTACTTCTGTGACCGCCTACTTGTCCGTCATCTCCAAGGGAGCTGCGGCCTTCGCCTTCATGTGCATCTTGATGAAAGCGTTCAGCAACTACCCGGACGTCTGGAAGGAGATCATGTGGTGGATCATCGTTGTCACCATCACCGTGGGTAACCTGTTCGCCATCCGTCAGAAGAACCTGAAGAGATTCTTGGCCTTCTCCTCCATCTCACAAGCCGGCTACATCATGCTCGGCGTGATCGCGGGAAGCGACCAAGGTATGGCTTCTCTCGTATTCTACACGTTGATCTACATGTTCACCAACCTCGCCGCCTTCGG
>JAGCGM010000278.1 GCA_017649635.1 Paludibacteraceae bacterium
CGGGAAAATCAGTGAGACGAACCCAACCATAATAGGCTTTCCACACCAATAAATAGTAAATCGTAAATAGCTAAATAGTAAACCATAAATAGCTAAATAGTAAATCGTAAATAACTAAATAGTAAATATAAATGGTTATTTAGGGTCGCAAACCGCACGGACAAGCATGCCAAACATACGGTCATCCCAATTGGTGCGTACCCATCTCCATGCGAAATAGAATCCCATCGATTTGGCGCTAGGATCTAACATGTTTTGCATATAATCCACGTTCTTTTCCAAGTTAGACGACCAATAGGCTCCGAATTTGCCGACTTCGTTAAGGGACTTGTTAAACATAAATCCCGCTGCAGGGAAAAAGATGAAGCTCTCATTCTTCTTTGAAACGCCCATGATACCTGCAACGCCAGTTTTGTTATAGTTTGGGACCCAAAACCAATCGCACCATTCGATAAGCTCTTCCATATTCTCTATGGTAGGCATGCGCCATTTATTTCCCCATTGTGCGGTGGCCGCATCATCCTCAGGGAGAAGAGTTCTCAGGCTGTCCATATCCGCCCCTTTCTTCACATATTTCTTTCCTTCGTACTCGATGTAGCTATTGGCGCAATATTTTGTTTGTACTTTTTTATAAGCGGGTTTTTCCTTCCCGTTTGCGTCCTTATAGGTTCCGTTTTTCGTGATTTTCGACCACTTATATGTGTTCCAGTTGTATTCCTTTTTCTTCTTGATTTCTCCCCAAGAGAAAAAATCGCCCGTTTCCACCGGTGATTTCGCACCAATGTTGCAGGTAGCCCATAAGACACCGCTTGGCAATCCTAAATCCACATAATCATGCTTCCCGTTTTTGCCACTGACCGTAAGCTTTACCCCTTCAAACTCGGAGATGAGGGTGACATTGTACATGTGTTTCTCCTTATCATAGGCAGTTGAGTCATGGAGTTGAAAAACATTTTCCTGTGCCCAATTAGAGGCGCTGGCCACAATCAACGTGACAAGGGTTAATAAAAGTTTCCTCATGATAGTTAGTTTAAGAATTAATATGAATTTTTGAATAAATATAAGCAATATATCTTTGATAACCGTCCGTTTCGTAATATTTTTCTATAGTTTACACAAAGATTTTAGAAGAGGATACTAAACCCGTGTGCCCCACATTCTAAAATAGTAAATAGTTAAATAGTAAATCCAAAATAGTAAATCGTAAATAACCAAATCGTAAATAGTTAATAAATAGTAAATCGTAAATAGCCAAATCGTAAATTTATTCATATCTTTACCAGCGATTGTCAATTGAGGGGTGTTGATTTGCCAGATGATTGGTTCTTAGCCCCTCCCTAAAAAAACTATTATGAGGATAAGAGGTTTATTTTTAGCCGTTTGTGCTATTTGTGCGCATCTCAACGGCAGTGCACAAGAACATTTTTATGTATGGCAGAAAGATGGTTCCGTCACCCAGTTTGATGTGGCCGATGTGGATAGCATCACGTTCTCCATGTCCGACGAACCGGCTGAGATGGAGCTGAAAATGACGGCTACGCAATTAGCCTCAAAGATGTTCCTGGCCTGCAATATCGGCAACACGTTCGAATCCGTCGGCTGTTCCACCACCTCCAGCAACGAAAGTTGTTGGGGCAGTCCGAAAATCACGCAACAGATCATCGACGCCTACAAAGAGGCTGGATTCAATACCGTGCGCATCCCTGTGGCATGGAACACCTATGCGGAAGCGAATGGAGGTGTCATACCGGAATGGTGGATGAAGCGCATACAGGAGGTGGTGGACTATTGCATGAAGGACGATCTGTACGTGTTGTTGAACATCCATTGGGATGGGGGATGGTTGGAGAGGCATGTGGAGGCGGCTTCACAATCCTCTGTAAACAAAACGCAGGAGAACCTATGGGGACAGATCGCCTCCCATTTCAAGAACTACGACGAGCATCTGGTCTTCTGCAGTGCCAACGAGCCAGACACGGAAAATGACGAGCAAGCTGCCATACTCAAGACGTATCACCAGACTTTCGTCAACACGGTCCGTGCCACGGGAGGCTACAATGGAACACGATGCCTAGTCATTCAATGTGCGGGGACGGCGGCCGACAAAGCCGTGCAGTACGACTACATGCCGACCGATATTGTTCCGAACCGCCTGCTGATGGAGTTCCATTACTACCCATACACCTATGCGTTGATGGAGGAAGATGCCGATTGGGGACCCGCCCATTGGTTCTGGGGAAAGGATTATCAGAACATAATCGTCGATGGAGTGAATCGTTCCTGCTCTTGGCATACGGAGGAGACCGTCATATCCGAGTTTTCCGCCATCAAAGCGAAATTTGTCGATAAGGGCATACCCGTCGTGATGGGTGAGTTCGCCATCATGAACCGTGAACTATCCGCAGAATGGCAGGAGAAGTTTGAGGAGTGTCGTGCGGCCTACTATTATTTCCTGACCAAAACCGCAAAGAATTATGGCATTGTGCCCGTGTTATGGGACACACCGAACGGATCCAAAAGTGTGATCGACCGTGACAAGTGCACCGTTGGGAACCAAAAAGCCATGGAGGGCTTGCTGAAAGGCGCGAACGAGGGGGTGTATCCGTTCTGAAAAGAATGGAGGGGGGATGTCGGTAAGATAACCCCTTCCTCATGGCGGATATCGGCGGCGCAGGAGGCGCACCGCCCGATCCCCCATGAAAAATAATTTTCTATTGAGCGGAAAAATCCTTAACTTTGCAAAAAATAATCTCTCATGCATAAATCAGGTTTTGTAAATATTGTGGGCAACCCTAACGTCGGCAAATCGACGTTGATGAACGCTTTGGTGGGTGAGAGGATCTCCATCATCACTTCGAAGGCGCAGACCACACGACATAGAATTTTGGGCATCGTGAACGGGGAGGATTTCCAAATCGTCTACTCGGACACGCCCGGCGTCCTGAAACCGAACTACAAACTTCAGGAGTCCATGCTGAACTTCTCCACCAGCGCACTCACCGACGCGGATGTGCTGCTCTACGTGACGGACGTGGTGGAAAGCGCAGAAAAAAACGCCGATTTCATCGAGAAAGTGAAGAAGCAGAAAGCTCCTGTTCTGCTCATCATCAATAAGATAGACCTGACCGACCAGCCTAAGTTGATCGAGTTGGTGGAGAAGTGGAAGGGTATCCTGCCGGACGCCGAAATCATCCCTATCTCCGCGCAAAACAACTTCAACCTCGATTACGTGCTGAAAAGGATCAAGAGTTTGTTGCCGGATTCACCGCCGTTCTTCGAAAAGGACGCATTGACCGACAAACCGGCCAGGTTCTTCGTCACGGAGATCATCCGAGAGAAGATTCTCACCAACTACGACAAGGAGGTGCCTTATGCCGTGGAGGTCGTGGTGGAGAGCTTCAAGGAG
>JAGCGM010000279.1 GCA_017649635.1 Paludibacteraceae bacterium
CATCTTCAACATCCTACCCTGCAAATGTCCGGAAAGCATGCGTGGCTTCAAGGTGCGCAGATGGGTTTCCCTCGTCAACCAAGAGAGCACCTCCGGCTCCTTGTCGATGTGCGAAAGCACATATTCTTCTATGGACGCGCCTGACATGTTCATATCCTGCAAAATTACATATTTTTCGAGACAATCCTTCTCTCTTCACATAATATTTTTCCGACAGAAACGTAACACGAGAAAGACGCCAATGCCACAATCGGCGGAAACTACGGACAGGCTTAGCGGCCAGGAATTACAAATTCAACGGACTGTTCCTTCTTTTCCCCCGCTTTAGGGGTGGAGAAAGACTTTCCCTCGATGTTTTTGAACGCACCCCAGTATTGGTCGCTTTTGTACCTCTCCACACTCTTTTCGGGGACGTAGACCGGGATGTTTCTATCGACATTTTCAAAGGTACACCAAGTGACTTCCGGAGGGGTAACACTCTTGCACGTTATGCTTTTCAGTCCTGTGCAATCCGAAAACACTGAGATGCCCAATTTTCTCACACCGCTAGGGATGGTGACGCTTTCCAGGCTACTGCAACCTTCAAACGCAGCCATGTCGATATCATCCACACCGTCAGGGATAGTCACACGGGTCAAACCTGTACAGTTGAGAAACGCTACATATCCAATCGAATTCACGTTCTTAGGAATCACCACGCTTTTTAGTCCTGTGCAGTTCTTGAATGCGGCGAGACTGATTCTTTTCATATTGCTTGAAAGCGTCACGCTCGTCAGACCGACACAATTTTCAAAGGCATTGGACTCCATTTGAGTCACGCCATTAGGGATTTTGTACGCCCCTTTTTTAGCACTCGGATAAAGAATCAGTTCCGTCTTATCCCCATTGAACAACACTCCATTTTCCGAACTATAATTAGGATTCCCCTTCGTCACATTCACGTTCGTGAGACCGACGCACTCATCAAACACACCCCTTCTAATATCACACACAGTACTAGGAATTGTCACATTCTTCAAGGCGGGACAATCCGAAAAAGCGAACAAACCAATCTTCCTCACCCCCTCCTTCATCACAACATTTTTCAACGCTCCACACTTTGCGAAAGCGCCCTCCCCGACTTCACTCACACATCCCGGGATTGTCACATCAGTCATTCCACCGGCAAAAAACGCCATCTCAGCTATCGTATATTTTTTTCCCTTGCAATCGGAAGGCAACGTGATGGATTTCGCTTCGCCTTTGTATCCCAATAACTCTATGGTACTATCATTCCGCTCATAGAAAACATAATCCCCCAAGACCTTAAAATGGCTAACGGAGGGAACGGAAGTATATACATTCGCTTGATCTGCATCTATTTCCATCGAAAGATCGGATAAGTTGTACACTTCGCGAAGCTTATCACATTTTTTAAATCCGGCTCCCATTATTTTCATACTCTTGGGTATGGTTATACTCATCAGCCCATAACATACAAAAGCACCCCTCTCGACTTCCTGCACCCCCTCCGGAATCCTATAAAAACCTGATTTTCCACAAGGGCATAAGATCAGTTTCGTTTTTGGCTTATCGAACAGGACACCGTCCTCCGAGCTATAGTTTGGATTGCCTTTTGCCACAGTTATGTTCTGAAGTCTGATACACATGTCAAAAGCATCGGGATCAATTTCCGTCACCCCCTTCGGGATAGTGATGCTCGTCAAACTGCCGCATTCAGAAAAAGCATCACGTCCAATTACTCTCACCCTATCAGAGATCGATACGTTAGCCAACGATGTACAATATTTAAACGTTTCTCTTTCAATCTCTTCTACACTATCAGGGATAGTAATGCTTTTCAAGGCTACGCAACTATGGAAAGCAGCGGACCCTATCTTCTTCGTCCCTTTGGGGAGAGTCACGTCGGTCAGACTTCTACATCCCGAGAAAGCACCGCTCTCTATATATAAAACGTTATCGGGAATCGAGACGTTTTTCAAAGCGACGCATTTTGAGAAAGCGTCACATCCAATTACTCTCACACCATCAGAGATCGATACGTTAGCCAACGATGTACAATTTTTAAACGCTTCTCCTTTAATCTCTTTTACACTATCAGGAATAGTAATGCTTTTCAGGGCTACGCAACTATGGAAAGCAGCGGACCCTATCTTCTTCGTCCCTTTGGGAAGAGTCACGTCGGTCAGACTTCTACATCCTGAGAAAACACCGTTCCCTATATACAAGACGCCATCAGGAATCGAGACGCTTTTCAAAGCGAGGCATTTTGAGAAAGCGTATGAATCAATCAGCCGCATGCTATTAGGGAGGACTACACTGGTCAGCTCATCACACGCCTCAAACGCTCTATCTCCTATCACCAACACGCTATACGTCACATCCTTGTAGGTCACTTCTTCAGGGATGACGACAGATTTCGAATACTCGTTTTGATAGGAGTCACTATATTTCCCCTTATACGTTACCCTAGCATGTTTATCACGGAACTCATACCAAATCGTATCGCCACTACTATTCACCACCCATGTGTCCGACGCCACAGCGCCCAGGCACATCAAAAAAGAACCTATTGCAGTCAATAAAAACCTTCTCAAACCCAAATTCTTAATTCTTAATTCATAATTCAAAATTCTTAATTCTCACAGTGTTCCCTTCGTCGAAGGCAACTCATACTTGTAGATGTCACGTCTGACCGCCATCTTGATTGATCGGGCCAGCGCCTTGAAGATTCCTTCGACCTTATGGTGCTCGTTCTCTCCCTCCGCCTTGATATTCAGGTTCATACGGGCCGAATCGCTCAACGACTTGAAGAAGTGGAGGAACATCTCCGTAGGCATGTCACCCACGTACTCACGTTTGAACTCAGCGTTCCACACCAACCATGGCCGGCCACCGAAGTCCAACGCCACGGAGCAGAGACAATCGTCCATCGGCAGGCAGTAGCCATAGCGTTCGATACCACGTTTGTCGCCTAAAGATTTCAGGATCGCCTCACCCAAAGCGATGGCGGTATCCTCGATCGTATGGTGCTCGTCCACGTTCAGGTCGCCCTTCACCTTCACGGTCAGGTCGCAGCCCGAATGTTTGCCGATCTGCTCCAACATATGGTCGAAGAAGCCCAAACCGGAGGATATGTCACACTTGCCCGTGCCATCCAAATTGATTTGCACGAAGATATCGGTCTCCTTGGTGGTACGCTGTACGGTCGCCACCCGCTCCCCGGCGAAAAGGAACTCGGCGATTTGGTTCCAGCCCGTCACCACCTTGGCGCAAACCTCCGTCAGATGCGCCTCCGCCAACTCCTTCGTCGCTGCCTCCACGGAAGGAGCAATCAGAAGGGCCCGACAGCCCAGGTTCTTCGCCAACATCACGTCCGTCAGACGGTCTCCGATCACATAGGAGTGGGCCATGTCGTACGAGCCATCCATGTAAGCGGTCAGCATGGCAGTGCCCGGCTTGCGGGTCGGGAGGTTATCCTCCGGAAATGATTTATCGATGAATATCTTATCGAATTCGATCTCCTCTCCCTTCAGCGTCTCCAGCATCTTGGACTGCACCAGGTCGAAGTTCTTCTGCGGATAGGCCTCGGTGCCTAAACCGTCTTGGTTCGTCACCATGACCAGTTCGAACGAGCAGTTCTTACGGATGAAATAGAGATTACGGAGGACACCCGGCAGGAACGTCATCTGTTCCAAATTGTCCACTTGATACGTGACAGGCGGCTCCACAATCAACGTGCCATCCCTGTCTATGAAAAGAGCGGTCTTCATCATTTTTCTATACAATTGAGGTCCAAAGGTACAAAAATTCAGTGGGATGGCAAGAGAGGAAATTGAAAAAGAGAAGACGGCGGAAAAGAAACGCCCTCCGTCAAAAGTTAAGCAATGATAAAAAAGTGTATTTTTCGCAAAAGGAGAACGACGATTAAAAATATATTCCTATATTTGTTAGAAAGAGAAGGGTATGATTCTCTTTGTTTGCCTTAAAGACAACGGACAAAGAAGCATTAAACCTGTATAGTAAACATCAGGAAAAAAAACAGATTATACGTATGGAAATATTTCTCATCATTGTCACGCTCATCACTTTGATCATATTAGGGGTAAAAGTGAACGACCATTTGAAAGACATCAAAAGCCAAGTCAGGAAGAATGCGGAAACGCTCCGTGAGACAAAAACGTTAGCGGAGAAACTGAGCATACAAATCGCGCAGTTGAAAGGAAGCAATGCTCCTGCATCGAACCAACCATCGACGGTCAAGGAGGAGAAAAAAGAGACCGCACCGCAGAATGCCGTCATAGAGAATGCGGGAAAAGTCATTCAGAAGAACGAGGTGATAAGGCCTATCGGGGAGGTCAAGCAGACAGAGCCAAAGGCGACGGTCGAGCCTACCACGACACAACAGACACCTTCCGCACCCTCCTCCGCACCTAATCCCGCACCTAATCCTACGCCTCGGCAACAGCCTGAGAATGGAACGATTAAGGCAACGCAAACCACGACGCAGACACAGTCCACCTCGACGAATCCTGCCTCTGCGCCTGTCCAACAACCGACAGCGCAACAACGCACTACCACAACCCAGGCCAACAAGGAGAAGGGACAACCATTTAGCCTGGGCAAACCCGGCAAATCATCCACGGGCAACACGAAGAATAGCAAGACCGACTACGAACGTTTCATCGGAGAGAATCTTTTCGGAAAGATTGGTATATTGATCTTCATCCTCGGCATCGGTTTCTTCGTCAAGTACGCGATAGACAAGAACTGGATCAGCGAAGCCATGCGAGCCGTGCTTGGTTTTGGTGTCGGCGCCGCCCTAATAGGTGTAGGACACAAGTTGAGGAAGGGCTACCACACCTTCAGTTCCCTGCTGGTAGGAGGCGGTTTCGCCGTCTTCTTCATCACGGACGCCATCGCCTACCACTATTACGGATTATACGCTTCTTCATTCGCCTTCTTCATCCTTTTGGTCTCCATGCTGTTCATGGTCGCGCTCTCGATCATCTACGACAGGCGGGAGTTGGCCATCATCGCCCTGATTGGTGGCTTCATAGCCCCATTCCTCGTCGGCATCAGCTTAGGAACAGGTATCCTGATATACATGGCGGTCCTGAACATAGGCATGTTCGCCATCTCCATGGTGAAGAAATGGGAAGAGCTACCCGTCTTATCATTTGTGGCGACAACCATCATCATGATTATCGCCGCGGATTCGGTCGAAAGCGCCTCAATGGCCCGGACCACATTTATCTTCGCCACCCTATTCTATATCATATTCAACCTTCCGATATTCTACATCCTGAAGTTCCATTCGTCCGACAAGATGCCTATCGCATTGACGGCGGCCCTCACCAGCAACAACTTCAGTTACCTTGCGTTCGGGTTATACCTGATCGATCAAATGAACCTAAGTTTCGACGCCAACGGACTATTCTGTATCTTCATCGCGGCCGTCAACATAGGCATCTACCTTTGGATGAAGAAAACGCAACAGGAGGCATTGAAGAGCATCTCACTCGCCATGACCCTCATCTTCGCCGCCATATTCGTGCCGATGCAATTCAAAGGGGCCGTTCTACAGGTGGCCTGGGCGGCAGAGATGATCGCCACCCTTTGGCTATTCATTAAGACGAAAAACCATCGCTTCGAATACGGATCGTTTGGCTTCTTCATCTTAACAGTCACCGCCATATTCATCTTCTTCTTGGGAATCGAAGATGGAACATCCTTCATGAACACCGATCCAGAGTCAACGACCAAACTGTTCTTGAACAAAACATTCATATCCAACATTTTAGTGGTCGGAGCCTTCCTAGCCGCAGCGTTGCTGATGGACAAATTCAAACAGACATTCGAAGAGGCGAAGTTATTGCAGCCTAAACAATTCAGTCCATTGTTCCACACGGCCAGCGTGCTGACAGGCTACCTCACCTTCATTTACGAGTTGATGCCTATAGAAGACGATAATGTACGCATGGCAGCGTTCGGACTCGTCACGGCAGGCTTCGCCCTACTGTGCAGCTGCTTCTTCCAGAAGAGGTTCAAGCACGAAAACAACATCGCTCTCTACACGATCTTGATGAGCATACCGGTGGCGACCCTGATTTGGGATCTGGCCACATTGGAGACTCCGCTCAACGGACTATCGCTCATCCTGTGGGCATTCACCGTCGTCGCGACACTTCTCAGCTTAGTCATAGTCTCAAAGAATTACTACGCCATCAAGCCTCGAGAGAAGAGTTTCACCATCCTGCTGAACATCTTGGGCACCACGGCGATCATCATCATCGCCTACACCATCGCAAAGCAGCTGGGATTCGAAAAGTTCACCATGACGTTCTCCATCCTCATGGGTATAATTGGGTTCGTCCAAATGTGCATCGGCATGAAAATACACATGAAACTCATGCGCATCATCAGTCTATTCACCTTCGGCATCGTATTGCTTAAGTTGTTGGCTATAGACTTGTGGTCGATGCCATCATTGGGGAAAATCCTCGTGTTCGTCTTGCTGGGTCTGATTCTATTGGTCCTCTCCTTCCTATACTCGAAGCTAAAGAATGTAATCTTCGAGGACGAAAACGAGGCGAAGACAGAAGCCAAGGCAGAAACGAAGCCTGAGGAAAAGCCTGAAGAAAAACCAGAGGGGGAAACCGAGGGAAGGGTGGAGGCGAAAGCCGAGGAACCAGTAGATAAAATGGAGGAGCACTAATCTTGTCCATTTAAACTCCATTCGTTACCTTTGTGGTATGATTTTACAAGGAGGAACAAAAATGAAAAGATTTTCTCGGGTGCTTTTTCTGATAGGGATCGCAGTGACCATGATGCTGGGATCCTGCACCGATTCTTCCCTATTCGGGGAGTGGAAATGTTACGATTTCGTCATTGCGGACACGACTGGCATACCGGCAGAGCTCATCAAGAGCGGCATCGAATCGGCCAAGAGCACGACCCTTTTCATCAACAAGGATTCAACCTATCAGGAGGATTATATCGTTGAGGATGCCGAGATCATCTCCACCCTTGGAAATTACAGCATAGTGGGAGATAGCATCTGCTTCTCGCCCGTCCAGATGGGTGGCAAGGAGCTGACGGACACCTCCGCCATCGAATACAGATACATCGCGAACGACGAAAGGCTCGCGAGCATCACTTTCCCGAAGAGATACAGGTTCGAGCTGGCCGACAACCAACTGAAGCTCCTGGACCTGATCTACAGCGGAGCGTCAAGAAGTAAAACGAACCAAACTACCATGTTCTACGAAAAGGTGAAGAAATGAAGGTTTGCATTGCGGAGAAACCTAGCGTAGCAAGGGATATAGCGGCCGTTTTGGGGGCGACCACCCGCCGGGACGGCTACATCGAAGGGAACGGATACCAGGTCACCTGGGTATTCGGCCACCTCTGTACCCTAAAGGAACCCCACGAATACAACCCTGCTTGGAAACGATGGGACATCTACAGTCTGCCGATGATTCCCCAGAAGTTCGGCATCAAGCTCATCAACGACGAGGGCTCCATCAAGCAATTCCACATCATCGAAAGCCTCATCAAGAATGCGGAGGAGATCATCAACTGCGGGGATGCCGGGCAAGAGGGCGAGCTCATCCAACGTTGGGTGATGCAGATGGCGGGATGCAAATGCCCCGTCAAAAGGCTCTGGACCTCCTCCCTGACAGAAGAGGCGCTCAAGGAGGGTTTCAACAACCTCCACCCGCAATCGGACTACGACAAACTATACGAAGCGGGGGCCATGCGCGCCATAGGCGACTGGCTCCTGGGCATGAACGCCACACGCCTCTACACCATGAAGTACGGCGGCAACAAGCAGGTGCTCTCCATCGGAAGGGTGCAGACACCTACCCTCGCCTTGGTCGTGAAGAGGCACCTGGAGATCGCCAACTTCAAGCCGGAGCAGTATTGGGAACTGAAGACCGTCTACCGTGACACCACCTTCGCCGCCACAAAGGGTAAATTCACCACCGAAGAGGAGGGAAGGAAATTCCTGCAGGAGGTGCAAAACAGCGAGTTCACCGTCACCGACGTGACCACCAAGAAGGGGGTGGAATTCGCTCCACGGCTGTTCGACCTCACCTCCCTCCAAGTGGAGTGCAACAAGAAATACGCCTTCTCCGCCGAGGAGACCCTGAAACTGATCCAATCGCTCTACGAGAAGAAGGTCACCACCTACCCTCGTGTGGACAACACCTACCTGAGCGACGACATATACCCTAAGATTCCGAACATCATGCGGGGCATGACAAAGTACGAGGCGCTCACGCAAAGCGTCTTAGCGAATAAGATACCGAAGACCAAACGTGTGTTCGACAACAGCAAGGTAACCGACCACCACGCCATCATCCCGACAGGCGTCAACCCGACGAACCTCACGGCCGATGAATGGAAGGTGTACGACCTCGTGGCGAAACGTTTCATCGCCAACTTCTACCCCGACTGCCAGATTTCCACCACCGCCGTCTTGGGAGAGGTGGAGAAGATCGAGTTCAAGGCGAACGGCAAACAGATCCTCTCGCCAGGCTGGCGCATGGTCTACGACAAGGAAAAGAGCGAAGAGGCCAACGACGAGGAGAAGACGCTGCCCGCCTTCACAAAAGGGGAGCATGGTCCGCACACCCCAGACCTGGCGGAGAAATGGACCACCGCCCCGAAGCCCTACACGGAAGCCACCCTGCTCCGCGCCATGGAAACGGCAGGCAAACAGATGGAGGACGGCGAGCTGCGCGACCTGCTGAAGGAGAACGGTATCGGTCGGCCTTCCACCCGCGCCAACATCATTGAGACCCTATTCAAGCGCAACTACATGCGCAAGGAGAAGAAGAACATATACGCGACGCAAACAGGCATCGACCTCATCAACACCATCCAACAGGAACTGCTGAAATCCGCCGAACTGACCGGTCAGTGGGAGAAGCGCCTACGCATGATCGAGAAGAGCACCTATGACAGCGCCACCTTCATGACGGAGCTGAAGACCATGGTGACGGAGATCGTGCAAAGCGTGAAATACGACACCCAACGCACCATCACCATCGAGGAGAAAAAAGCGGAAGAGGAGAAGAAAAAAACGCCAAAGCCACGCGCCAAAGCGCCAAAGAAGGAGAATACGGGTGAGCCTCAACCCGCCACGGAAGCGAAACAGGCACAACCTCAACCACAGCCACAACCACAGCCACAACAAGCCGCTCCCCTACCCGCCACGATCGTCGGCATGACTTGCCCACTCTGCGGAAAAGGAACCATCGTCAAGGGACGAACCGCCTACGGATGTTCCGACTGGAAAGCAGGCTGCGCACTCCGACTACCCATCGAAATGGACGGGAAAGAACAAACCACAGAGGAGCTACTAAAACAACTGAGGGCTCTCAAACAATAAAAAAGCAAAGAGGGAGAGAATCACTCCCCCCCCTCTCTCCACTGTCAGAAGAATCATCAACTTTAAACAAACAAACCTTTAAATAAACGAACTTTTAAACGAACAAAAACCTAAAACCAATTAAAACCTTCTAAACACAACAGAACCTATATCTTTACGGGAAATCTCCCATTGTCCAAATTCATGATGGATACACCGGGGAAGGAAACGACACGACACGGTCATCTCCCATTATGCATCTTAAACGTACCTTCAGACGAACCTACCGGCACAGAAACAGCATCCTCGTCCGATAGACAAGCCTTCGGATACAAGTCGCCAACCCCTACCATGAGGGGGCACGTAAATATGAATAACCTTTTTCCCCATACGCTTTAATCATTGTCCTATATATTGTCTATACAAAAATTGTTCTATATAATATTGCGCACAAACTCCACTCGCAAAGTTAACAAAAAATAAATTAAACAAAAGAAAATTCAGATTTTTTTCGAATAAAAATTTATAAAAAATACAATATACACATCACGAGTCTTTCATGTAGATGAGGCAGAGGGGAATTATTCGTTCTGCGTTTTTGGAATAGTAAATCGTAAAATCAGCACTACCAAGAGGCTCAAGCAATAAAAAAGGGGAATCGCGACGACTCCCCTTCCTCAAAAATATATTCTCTGAACATTTTACGGAACCAACACCTTGACGGACGACCCGTCGCCTAACTTCACAAAGTAAACTCCTGGATTCAGCGACACGGCATAGTCACTGCCCGCATAGACTAACGACCCATTCTCCGTAAAGACAGAATAACTCACATCGTCACACTCGACCATCAACGTGGATGGACCCGCATAAACGCGAGGGCCACTAACCTGCACAGACTTCGGAACAGAGTTAGGCACTTCCCAAGATTGGACGAACACAACATCTGCATCCGGCATAATAAAATATTTACGACAAGACGGTAGAGGAGAAGGACCCCATTCACAGTCCACACTATATTGTTGGATTTCCGCCTCCCACGCCTCCTGCACCAACAGATGATACTCACTAGAATAGCGGCTCATTGCCATCACGCACACGGGAAGAGTCGTCGTGGAACAATAAACATATCCAGAACCTGGATCACTAACACCGAACCACACGGTATCTCCAACCATAACACTATATTCAATGATGTTTCGATAAACCGAATAATCATCGGGTAAATCATCACAATACTCGTCCGCAGTTGTAAAGCGACCATTCCTTTCGCTTTTCGAGAAATCCAAATCACTGAGACTCAGAACATCTCCAAGATTCCTCAAAATTCGCGTCTTAACCGCACCTTCTGATGCGCCTGCCGTCACAGAATCACCAGCTGCGGCGACAAGGTCAACATCTTGCCCCCCCTGTGCAAACACACCCTCGCCACACAAGAAGCAAAATAGCCCTAAAATGAATAAACGTTTTTCCATAAGCAGTTGTTTTTATGAGAAATAATTCAACAATATGCCCCACAAAGATACGGTAATAATCAAGAAAAACAATGAAACAAACAAATTCAACATACAAACATCACTTGTTTTTTCACACAGACGAGACAGAGGACCACTATTCCTCACGAAGGAAATGCTCACGGAGTTTGACGCGATATTATCCATCAGCAATAATAGTAAAACGTAAAATAGTAAATGTTGTATTATACCAATGCGGCAAGTGAAACCGTCGTAAGGCACATCGTTGGAAATGCATGCAAAAAAAATCGGGACCCCCATAGGGAGATCCCGACCCCGTATCTTTCCAAAGCCTTAAGGAAGCCTTAAACCGAAGCAAGCGGAGAAAGACCGACCCTTGTAGGCGGGTTGTCTCACATTCGCATTCATGTTCGTACAACCGATTTCCGCATTCAGTTTAATCACCATGAAGTCATAGATGAAACGGAGGCCACCACACAAACCGAAATCGAAGCGGTTCAAGCGTGGATTATCTCCTCCATAGGTGTTATATTCCACCGTACTAAATCCATTTTCCTGTTCGTACAATTCGGAAGATTGGGAGTATTTACCCGCGATACCATAGCCGAAATATGGGCCACCCAAGATCTGCATACCTGCCTTGCGCGAGAAAGTAATGTTGAAAGCGAACTCCAATGGAGCCTCAATAGACATCGCCGTCACGTCATAGTCCCACACATACGCGTCATAGGCGGTATATGTGAACTCCTTGCTCTCGAACGTCAACGACGGACAGAAGGACGTCCATGCGTAGAACAACGGAATATCAGCACCGACACCTGCACGGAACAACGGCTTGTACTCCGCCGATTTCTCACTGATGGTACTATACGTCACACCTCCATCGATGATGAAATGGTTCCCGTCAAACGGAGAGAACTGCTTGTAAGGACTAATCTGAGCACTTGCTCCGAACGCACATAATGCGGTGATTACCACCGCGAAAATCTTCTTCATATTGATCTGTACACTAAAATCGTTAACAAATGACGGGTGCGAATTTAGTTAATTTTTATAAAAAACAAACCACTTTCGCTCACTTTTCTTCCTTATCCGACTGAGAGCGACATGTCAGTTCATCATTCACCATCCGATGCATATACTGCTGAATCATCGCCTTCAACCGATTTTCCATTGTATCCACCATCACCGCGCGGTTCAGCAAATCATTGGAAAGCAGGCGGTCAGACTGGAAATCATAGACCGACCGTACACTATCCCCATCGAACGAGAGCATCATGGAGTTGTGCAAATACTGATAAAATGGAGCGTTGTACATCACCACACTCTTCGTCGAGTCCGGTGAGAGGCAATTCTGTCCAAAGGCGACGTACGGCTTATCATAATTCAGGTACGACAAGACCGTAGGCATGATGTCGATCTGCTGCGCCAACGTCTGGCTCCTACCCTTCAACAAGCTATCGCTCGGGCAGTAGAAAAGAATAGGCACCTCATACCGCCCCAACTGCGTCATATACTCCTCGTGCGTGGTCTGATTGGTATGGTCGGCCGTAAAGACGAAAAGCGTGTTCTTGTACCAATCCATCTTCGAAGCCCTCCCGAAGAAGTGGCGAAGCGCCATGTCAGAATAGCCAATACACTGATGGATAGGCTCTTTCCCCTTCGGAAACTTGTCCGCATACTGCTCCGGCACACGAAACGGATCATGCGAAGACGCGGAGAATATAGCCGTCATGAAAGGCTGCGGAAAGGTATCCATCGTCTCGGCGAAGAACTGGAAGAAGGGTTCGTCCCAAATCGCCCATATACCATCGAAACAACTGTCATCCCCGAACTCCGTCTTCCCGAAATAGTCGTCAAAACCGATGGACTTGGCGAACGATTGGAACCCCATGGATCCATTCGGCGCGCCATGGAAGAAGGCCGAATAATAGCCCTTCTCCTTCAGCAGGCCAGGCAAACCCACCACAGTGTTCACCGCATAAGGCGTAGTGATATAAGGCGCCACAAACATCGGGATGCTCGCCAACACGGAAGGCATGGCATCGATCGACTTCCGGCCATTGGCGTAGGAATAGTTGAACGTATACCCCTGTTGGAACAGAGAGTCCAGGAAAGGCGTGTACCCCTTGTAGGTACCATCGTCCAAATCACGGTTGAACAAGCCCATGTACTCCTTGCCGAAGCTTTCCATGATGATCACCACCACATTCATCGGACGGAACGGCTCTTGCGGCTTCGGCTCCACCACCGGGGTGTAGCTACGCTCCGCCTCCTCCATCGTCGCGTAATACGCAGGAATGGTGAAGGATTGGCACTTCGCCGTGCGGATGACGCAGAAAGGCGTGTTTAAGACGATGGCCGTCTCCTCCGGTTTCTGCACGTATTGCATGGAGTTCGAGACCGCCAACGGACGGGTATACTTGCCGAATCCGCCCCGGATGCCGATGACCGCCATGTAAGCCACCACGGCAAACAACGGCACGTTCAAGGCATAATAGAGCCACCCGTTCGATTGTTTTTTGCGCTGTTGGTCAGGGCGATAATAGCACATCACCAATATAAAAGCCATCAGCAGGAAGAATAACGTGGCGTACCAATAATTAAACAAACCCGTAAGGATGACCTTTCCGATATTCCCATCGTTCGAGAACTCGGAAAAGATGGAGAGATTGGTGCGGCGGTTCGTGAACTGATAATAGACCATGTCGGCCGAGTTCATGAACGCCCCCAAGATATTAGGCACACAGAAGACCCACTTGGCGACCTTCTGGTAAGTATTGTTCTCCCTAAACGGGAAAGGAATGGCCATCATCACCAGATAGAGCGCATTCAGGTAGATGCAAGCGGAGAGGTCGAACCGCAGGCCCGCCACCATCAAGCCTAAGAGGCGGGAAGAATTCACCTCCGGGAAAGAGGAGCTATTGACCATGTAAAACGCGAACCGGCAAACGGACATCACCCCCATCGCCAACAGGAAATTGACGAGCATCACAAAGATCGGGCTCTTCCGCAACCTGTTCCAAAAGGTTCCCATCACTCGAACACCTCCTCACCGATCAACGTGGCGGATGTGGCGCTAAGCACCTTCACCTTCACGAAATCACCGATTTTATGATTGCCTTTAGGGAAAACGACCACCTTGTTTTGAGAGGTGCGGCCGAACAATTGCTCGCGTGAACGCTTCGAGAAGCCTTCCACCAACACCTCGAACGTCTTGTTGATATCCCGTTCGTTGCTCAAGGCGGACATGCGGGTCTGCAAGGCGATGATCTCATTCAGACGAGCGATCTTCACCTCCTCCGAGATGTTATCCGGCAAGTTCTTGGCGGCGAAAGTGCCCGGTCTTTCCGAGTATTTAAACATGAAGGCGGAGTCGAAGACAACCTCCTCCATCAGGCTCAACGTCAGTTGTTGGTCCTCCTCCGTCTCGTCATGGAACCCGCAGAACACGTCCGTCGTGATGCCACAGTCAGGCACGATGCGGCGGATGGCGGCGATACGGTCCAAGTACCACTCCCGCGTATATTTACGGTTCATGGATTTCAATATCTTGTTACTGCCCGATTGCACAGGCAAGTGGATGTGACGGCAGATGTTCGGGTAGGCCGCCATCACCATCAACACATCATCGTTCATATCTTTCGGGTGGGAAGTGGTGAAACGCACCCTCATCGTCGGATAGGCCTCCGCCACGATCTTCAGCAGGTCAGCGAAGGAGACAACGGTTCCGTCCTCCCCCTTGTAGGCGTAGGAGTTCACGTTCTGGCCAATCAGGACCACCTCCTTATAGCCACGTTTCTTCAGATCCTCGATCTCGTTCAGGATGCTACGCACCTCACGGCTACGCTCCCTGCCCCTCGTGTAAGGCACGATGCAATAAGAGCAGAAATTGTTACATCCGCGCATGATGGAGACGAAACCGGATATCGCGGCGCCGCATAATCGCTGAGGAATGACATCCTTGTAAGTCTCCGTGGTGGAGAGATCCACATTGATGGACTTCTCGCCCTGCTCCACAGCGCCCACCAGGTTCGGCAGATCCAAGTACGCATCCGGACCGACCACCAAATCGACGACACCCGTGGCCAACAGTTCATCCTTCATACGCTCCGCCATGCAGCCGAGCACGCCCACGATCATATCAGGGCGTTTCTGCTTGCGCTGGCGGAAGACCTGCAATCTGCCATGGATCTTCTGTTCCGCATTATCTCGGATGGAACAGGTATTCACGAAAACAGCGTCCGCTTCGTCCTCCACCTGTGTCACCTCATAACCGGCCGTATCCATAATAGCCGCAACCACCTCACTGTCAGCCACATTCATCTGACAGCCATACGTCTCCAAGAACAATTTCTTCATCTTTATCATGCCTTTTATATCGTTGGCAAAGATACAAATTAATACGCCATTTTTTAAGAATCCACTCGATAAGTTGTATAAATCGACAAGTTACGTTACTTTTGCGGAAGACAAAGAAAAAGGCATATGTCCAAAAAAGAAATAAAAATCATTGAAGAGAAAAACAGTTCCGAAAAGGATGTGAAACGCATTCAGGAGAACGTAAAGACGAATGAGGCCCCATCCAAGCCCAACACATCGAACGAATTCGAAGAAGTTAGTTTTCAAAACAAAGACAGCCGCTTCCAAGGGGATTCGATGGTGCTCCGCACGGAGGGTTTGGTGAAGCAATACGGGCAGAGAATCGTGGCCAACAACGTCTCCATCAACGTGAGGCAGGGAGAGATCGTCGGGTTGCTCGGTCCTAACGGCGCCGGCAAGACCACCACATTCTACATGACGACCGGTCTGATCGTACCCAATGCGGGAAGAATATACCTCAATGACGTGGACATCACGAAGTACCCCGTCTACAAACGTGCGCAGGCAGGCATCGGATACCTCGCCCAGGAGCCTTCCGTATTCAGGAAGATGACGGTGGAGGACAACATCCTTTCCGTATTGGAGATGACAAACTTCACCAAGGAATACCAAAAGGAAAAACTGGAAAGCCTCATCTCGGAGTTCAATTTGGGACATGTCCGCAAGAACCTTGGCGACCGCCTTTCGGGAGGTGAACGTCGTCGTACGGAGATTGCCCGTTGCCTCGCCATCGAGCCTAAATTCATCATGTTGGACGAGCCTTTCGCAGGTGTCGACCCGATCGCGGTGCAGGACATCCAGGACATCGTATGGAAACTGAAAAGCAAAAACATCGGTATCCTCATCACCGACCACAACGTGGACGAGACGCTCTCCATCACAGACCGCGCCTATCTTCTGTTCGACGGAAGGATCCTCTTCCAAGGAACATCCGAGGAGTTGGCGGCGAACCCTATCGTTAAGGAGAAATATTTGGGCCGCGACTTCGAATTGAAGAAGAGGAAGCCTATCTCATAAGAAACATAGTTAAAACGCATCATATGCAAAAGAGACTCGTATTCGCCAGCCTACTGGCCACTGCCGTAACCTTTTCCTCCTGCACCGCAGAAGCCAACACGGCAGAGAATGCCCCGGAAACGGAACAGAGGGAAGAAGAGAAGCCCGCGACAGACATAGCCGTTCCAAACTTCTCGGAAGATTCAGCCTACCAATATGTTGTGAGGCAGTGCGAATTCGGTCCGCGCGTACCCAACACAGACGCGCACGAGCAATGTGCGGCCTACCTCAGCCAACAGCTGGCGGCCTTTGGTGCGGAGGTCACCAAGCAGGCATTCATCACAACCGCCTTCGATGGGACGGAGCTGAAAGCCACCAACATCATCGGCACCTTCTACCCTGAGAAAAGCGAGAGGATCATCCTCTTCTCCCACTGGGATTCCAGACCATTCTGCGACCAGGGAGCCCCACAGGACATCCAGAAGGCGGTGATGGGAGCCAACGACGGAGCCAGCGGTGTGGCGATTCTCCTGGAGATCGCCAGGATCCTCAAGAGCAACGAGCCCAACGTGGGCGTCGACATCGTGTTGTTGGACGTGGAAGACTATGGCGACGCCAGAGGGGCTGCGGAAAGTTGGTGCCTTGGCTCGCAATATTGGGCTAAGCAACCCCATTACAAGACAAAGCCACAGTACGGCATCCTGCTGGACATGGTCGGAGCTCCATCCCCTTCGTTCGGCATAGACATCACCTCCCAACAACTGGCGCAGAGCGTGGCCAGCAAAGTATGGAACACCGCCCACTCATTGGGTTACCAACAATTCAAGAACGAAATCAGCGGACAACTCATCGACGACCACGTCTTCGTGAACATGATCACCGGCATCCCTACCATCGATATCATCGACTATTCACAGGAAAGAGGCTTCCCTGCCACCTGGCATACGACGCATGACACGCCGGAGAACATAAGCAAAGAGACACTCGGGATGGTCGGAAAGGTTGTTACCAAGGTGATTTTCAGTGAATAACGTACAAATCCCAATTACCCTTCAAAAAAAATCGGACATAATCCATAAAAAAACACCTATTTTTTTTGGAAGTTCCCAAAATAAGCGTACCTTTGCATCGCAAAACGAAACAAGAGTGTTTCAAACAAATGGCGGATTCGTCTATCGGCTAGGACGGATGCCTCTCACGCATCAAAGAGCAGTTCGATTCTGCTATCCGCTACGAAAAGAGATCTCAATGAGGTCTCTTTTTTTATTCCCCCACCCAACAAACACACGACATCATCATTCAATTCACGAAGAATTGAACCATCAATATGCGAGTCGTACGATTCGGACTTCACCTATCGGCACCCCCAAGCGTCACAAGCCAAACAAACGTGAGAGATCTATCCCAAAGAATCTTTTGATCAAATATACAAACCATTTAACAAATCCCTGGGTCGGCGCAACGTCAATGACCAACTTCACCGTCGGCGCGCCCTGTTCAGAAGGACCCATCTTGCAGTCTTCTCCGTATCGGATTATGACGCCTAAGTCATCCTTTATGTAAAAGATGTCGCCTTTGTCGCCTTTTTCCGCAGAGAAGCCCCTCGCTTCCAATGCAGCAACAACATCGTTGTAAGTGGACTCGTCCGCTTCGCTATAACCGACATGCATGTTGAAAGGGTCGGAACACCCCACCAACCTCTCTATCTTATCAATATCCTCCGCCATGAATTTGTCATAGTAGAAACAGGTTCTCGGCATCGCCAACATATTCTCCTGCGCCACAAACGGGATGGGGGTCCTCATGGTAGGAACCATCGGGTTCCAGCACAATTTCGAGAAGTCATCGCATGGTCCCGCATACATGTAAGAAGCCTTGTAGGTTCCCTCGAACGTGGCGTTACTTTTCACACCCTCCTCCAGTTCGGCCGTTCCTGTAGCGACGATGCGCACCTCCACCGAATTGCCCACCTTTCGCTTCTCGATCCGCGCCGAAGTGGATTCAAAGTGGTATTTATCAATCTCAACAAATCCGTCATGGCGGAAAGATTTCTCGTTATAATTATAGAGGGTCGCAGCTATACCTGATCCTTCCAAACCCAAATGTTTGCCACGGAAGAGGCTGCAATCCAATTCATTATCGTCAAACATAATCACATCCTCACCCACGACGAGCCTAGGGCGGTCCCTCTCCTCCACATCCTGGAGGCAGAACATGACAGGGTCATAAATTTGATAATCCTCTCCAGTGAAGGCTACATCCATAGAGACCTCCTCTCCGCCAGGCACCACCACACGAAGCACCACATCGCGGGCGTCGGACGGAACCTTAATCGAGAAGACACCCTTCTCGTCCGGCAATACGTAACGAGTGGTTTCAGTCTGCCCATTACGCTCATATCGGCAGTAGACAGGGACAACAACATTCGCGCCACACATATTCGCCAGTTCCCCCACCACCAACGGGAAGGCGGGGAGGACAATATCCTGCGTGTAAGAGGTGCCACCAGGCTGACCCGTCACCAGAACGGAGAACTCGTCATCATAATTCAGGTAATCCTCCTTCCGGACCTTCACGGTCACATCCGTTTCGCTGGGGATGCGGACACTGTACCGTCCGCTTCCGTCGGAGTAGGTATACACCTGCTCGACGACCACCTTTATGCCTGACAACGGATTACCATTTCCATCCTTCACTGTACCCTCCAGCACCACGAACTCCTTCGGGTCGTCCAAGTTCACCCAAGAGAAGTGCGCCACTTCCCCCTCATAGACATCACCATTCCTCACGGCCATGCCACTCTCCTCCCATATGCCCGTGTTCTCATTGAAGTGCCACAAAGGCATCTGGTCAGGCGCGTTCTTCGACATTCCCGCAGGAATCGGGAAAGTAACCTTCGACTTCACCGCCTCGTTCACCTGCAATTTCTTTCCCTCCGAATCCTTCATCACCACATTCACCATACCATACGAAACCAGCGGCACCTCCTCCGAGTTGCTCCGTTGGGCAACCAAGTCACCACCAGGCATAGCCGATTGGAAAGAAGGTTTCGTAGGATCCAGATACAAGACACTCACATTCACCTCACCCTCGCAAGGCGTACCATCCTCATAGACAATAGCATTTTGAGGGAAATCGACCGTCATCCTACCCACGGAGACCTTCGTCCCCCGAGAAGCCGCAAACGTTGCGGTCGTGCTCACATTCTCCACGTTCTCCTTCACCATCACCACATCCATCAAGCCCACCGAGCCAACCTCGCCCGAGCGGACCACAGAGAAATAACCCCGTTTGCGGAAGTTCACGACATACCTTCCACCCGTATTTTGAACCCGGTCCAGCGTAAACATGCCGTGAGCGTCCGTCTGGACACTGTAATAGTTAGACTCCACCTCCACACCTATGATAGGGTTTCCCTCCATATCCTTGACCACACCACAAACATAATCGATCACCGGTGCCGGATGGGAACAGGAGCAGATTCCGACCACCAGCATGACCAACAACAAAGGGAACAACGTTTTCCTACACATAACAACCTCAAATTAGGGAATTACACATAATCTATTCCAAAATTACAGATTTTCCATCTCCCAACAAAAAATTCCTGAAAGGATTACCATCCACACCTTGCCAAATGCGCGATAGTTTTATTATATTTGCAGACTAATTTTCAATCACTGGTGGCGTTTGTAGGCCATCAACTAAAATTAAAGATATGATTAAAGTTACATTTCCAGACGGTTCCGTACGTGAGTATGAAAAGGGAACCACTGGCATGCAGATCGCGGAGAGCATCAGCTCCCGCTTGGCACAAGAGGTGCTTTCAATTAGTGTAAATGGTGAAGTGCGCGACCTGAACCGTCCGATCGACGAGGATTGCTCAGTGAAATTGCACAAGTTTGAGGATGAAGAGGGCAAGCACACCTTCTGGCATACCTCGGCGCACCTGATGGCGCAGGCGGTCCAGATGCTCTATCCTAACGCAAAGTTCGGTATCGGTCCGGCCATCGAGAATGGTTTCTACTACGATATCGATTTCGGAGAGACCATCCTGAAAGAGGCGGATTTCGCCGCTATCGAGAAGAAAATGGCGGAGATCGTCGCACAGAAACAAACCCTCACAAGAGTGGACATTTCCAAGGCAGATGCGTTGAAGATGTTCGGCGACAGAGGAGAAACATATAAGACCGAGCTCATCAGCGAGCTCGAAGACGGCAAGATCACACTCTACGAGCAGGGTTCCTTCACAGACCTCTGCCGCGGTCCACACTTGCCTGACGTAACCCCTATCAAGGCCATCAAGATCACCTCATTGGCGGGTGCCTACTGGAGAGGCGACGAGAAGCGCAAGCAGTTGACCCGTCTCTACGCCATCACCTTCCCTAAGAAGAAGATGCTGGACGAATACTTGGCATTGTTGGAAGAGGCGAAGAAACGTGACCACAGAAAGATCGGCAAAGAGCTGGAGCTCTTCATGTTCACCGACATGGTCGGAAAGGGTCTCCCGATGTGGTTGCCTAAGGGTACCGCCCTTCGTCTCCGCCTGGAGGATTTCCTCAAGAGGATTCAGAAGAAGTTCGGTTACCAACAGGTGATGACGCCTCACATAGGAAACAAGGAACTCTACGTCACTTCCGGTCACTGGGACCACTACGGAGAGGACAGTTTCCGCCCTATCACCACGCCTGAGGAGGGTGAAGTATACTTGCTCAAGCCAATGAACTGCCCTCACCACTGTATGATCTACAAGTGGCAACCTCGCTCCTACCGTGACCTTCCTTTGCGTCTGGCGGAGTTCGGAACAGTTTACCGCTACGAGCAGAGCGGCGAGTTGCACGGATTGACCCGTGTTCGTTCGTTCACACAAGACGACGCGCACATCTACTGCCGTCCTGACCAGGTGAAGGACGAGTTCATCCGTGTGATGGACATCATCTCCATCATCTTCAAGGCTTTGAACTTCGACAATTTCGAGGCGCAGATCTCTTTGCGCGACCCTAACAACAAGACCAAGTACGTCGGAACGGACGAGAACTGGGCAAAGGCGGAGGCCGCCATCGTCGAGGCCTGCAAGGAGAA
>JAGCGM010000280.1 GCA_017649635.1 Paludibacteraceae bacterium
ACCCTCCGCGATGAAGTCGGCAGGGTAGAACTCTCCGCTATCGACCACCTCTTTGTTCTCGAACGGATAGTGTTGCTGAGCGAAAGGCATAGCACCTGAATCGAACCACACGTCGATCAAGTCCGCCTCACGCTTCATCGGCTTGCCACTATCGGAAACCAGGATGACGCTATCGATATATGGACGGTGGAGGTCGATGTTCTTAGGATCATAGTTCTCCTTCGAATAATCGCCCACCTTGAAGTTCTTCCAAGGGTTCTCCTTCATGAAACCAGCCTTGATGGACTTGTCGATCTCCTCGAACAATTCCGCAATGGAGCCGATGCACTTCTCTTCCGTGCCCTCCTCCGTTCTCCAGATCGGGAGCGGTGTGCCCCAGTAGCGGGAGCGGGAGAGGTTCCAGTCGTTCAAGTTCTCCAACCATTTGCCGAAACGGCCGGTACCCGTCGACTCAGGCTTCCATTGGATGGTCTTGTTCAGCTCCATCATTCTCTCGCGAGCCTTGGTGGATTTGATGAACCAGCTATCCAGCGGGTAGTAGAGGACAGGCTTGTCCGTACGCCAGCAGTGCGGGTAGTTGTGGACGTGCTTCTCGATCTTGAAGGCTTTGTCAGTCACCTTCATGTCCATGCAGATGGAGATGTCGAGCGTCTCGTCCTTATCCGTCAGGTTAGGATCGTATGCGTTCTTCACGAAACGGCCTTCGAATTTCTTGTAGGCCTCCACGTTGATGCGTGATTTCACGAAATCAGCGTCCAAGTCAGAGAGCAGATAGAACTTACCCGTCAGATCCACGGAAGGACGCAGGTTGCCGAACTTATCGACCAACTGCAACGGAGGAATGCCGGCGGCCTTCGCCACCTTCGCATCGTCCGCACCAAAGGTAGGGGCGATATGGACGATACCCGTACCATCCTCAGTGGTGACGTAGTCGCCTGGGATGACACGGAAGGCTTGGTCTGCGTTCTCCGGTGTGATCCAGTCGAAGAGTTGTTCGTATTTCATGCCTACAAGGTCAGTGCCCTTGTATTCAGCGATGACTTTATAAGGGATGAGCTTGTCGCCCTCCTTGTAATCCTCCAAAGCCAATTCAGCGGCCTTAGGGTTGAAATGAGCGTTCACCAGATCCTTCGCCAGCACGTAAGTGGCAGGCTTACCCGTGTAAGGGTTGTAGGATTGAACAGCCACGTAGGTGATGTTCGGTCCGACGCAAAGAGCCGTATTGGACGAGAGGGTCCAAGGCGTGGTGGTCCATGCCAGGAAGTACGGTGTACCGAACTGCGCCATCTCAGGCTTCGGATCCACCATCTTGAACTGCGCCACGACGGTCGTATCCTTCACGTCACGGTAGCAGCCCGGCTGGTTCAGCTCGTGGGAGCTAAGACCCGTACCCGCCGCAGGAGAATATGGTTGGATGGTGTAACCCTTGTAGAGGTAACCCTTCTTGTAGAGCTCCTTCAAGAGGTACCACAACGTCTCGATGTATTTGTTGTCGTAGGTGATATAAGGGTTCTCGAGGTCCACCCAATAACCCATCTTCTTGGTGAGGTCGGTCCACTCCTTGGTGAACTTCATCACGTTGGTACGGCAAGCCTTGTTATAGTCATCGACAGAGATTTTCTTTCCGATATCCTCTTTTGTGATGCCCAACTCCTTCTCGACGCCCAACTCGACAGGCAATCCGTGGGTATCCCAACCCGCCTTACGCTTCACGTGGAAGCCTTTCATGGTCTTGTAGCGGCAGAAGATATCCTTAATAGAGCGCGCCATCACGTGGTGGATGCCCGGCATTCCGTTTGCGGACGGCGGGCCCTCGAAGAAGACGAAGGAAGGTGCTCCTTCCCTGATTTTCACACTCTTATGAAACAAATCTTTTTCCTCCCATTGCTTCAGAACCTCCTTGTTGATGTCCGAGAGGTTGAAACTGGAATGTTCAGCGAATTTCTTTGCCATTTTATTATGATACTATATCTTTTTTTGTTCGAATTAGAGGATTAACATAGCGTCTCCGTAAGGGCCGAACTTATAGCCCTCCTTCAAAGCCACGTCGTAAGCGTTCATCACATAGTCATACTCGCCGAAGGCGCACACCATCATGAGGAAGGTGGAGTATGGCATGTGGAAGTTGGTCACCAGGCGATCCGCCACGGTGAAGTTGTATGGAGGGAAGATGAATTTATTCGTCCAACCCTCTGACGGTTTGATCAAACCATCCGTACCCACACTGCTCTCGACGGCGCGCAACACGGTCGTTCCGACGGCGCAGATATGTTGTCTCGCCTCGTGCGCGCGGTTCACGATCTTCGTGCACTCCTCGGTGATGTACATCTCCTCGGAATCCATCTTATGCTTCGTGAGGTCCTCCACGTCGATCTCGCGGAAGTTGCCCAAGCCAGCGTGCAGGGTCAGGAAAGCGAAGTCGCAACCCTTGATCTCCAAGCGCTTCATCAGCTCGCGGCTGAAGTGCATACCAGCGGTCGGAGCAACCACGGCACCCTCGTTCTTGGCGAAGATCGTTTGGTAACGCTCAGCGTCCTCCGGCTCGACCGGACGGTTGATGAACTTCGGAAGAGGCGTCTCCCCAAGCTTGTAAAGGGTCTCGCGGAACTCCTCGTAGGAGCCCTCGTAGAGGAAGCGGAGCGTACGTCCGCGGGAAGTGGTGTTGTCGATCACCTCGGCCACCAAAGACTCGTCCTCGCCGAAATAGAGTTTATTTCCGATACGTATCTTGCGGGCAGGATCCACAAGGACATCCCAGAACTTCAGTTCATGGTTCAATTCACGGAGCAGGAAGACCTCAATCTTCGCGCCGTTCTTCTCCTTGATACCATAGAGACGAGCAGGGAACACCTTCGTGTCGTTGAAGATGAACACATCCTTGTCGTCGAAATACTGGAGGATTTCCTTAAAGATTTTGTGTTCTATCTCACCCGTTTTACGGTTGAGTACCAGCAATCTAGCCTCATCCCTGTTATGGGCAGGGTAAAGAGCGATCTGCTCTTCCGGCAAGTTGAATTTGAATTTTGATAATTTCATGCAATATCGGAATTTATCTGTTCATGTTCATTAACCATATTCTGGAACTCTTCGAGGGAGATGCAATTCTCCACCGTGACGTCCCCCACCCTCGTGCGCCGTAGCGAAGTCAGGTGCGCACCGCTCTTCAGGGCGATGCCGATGTCGCGCGCCAAGGCGCGTATGTAGGTGCCCTTGCTGCATACCACGCGTATCGTGATGTACGGCAGCTGGCAATCCAGGAGTTCTATCTCATCGATGACGAGCAGCTTAGGCTTCAGCTCCACCTCGTTGCCCTTGCGGGCGTAGTCGTAGGCGCGCTTCCCGTTCACCTTCACGGCCGAATAGACCGGCGGGATCTGCTGGATCTCCCCGAGGAAGGTCTTCAGCGTATCCTCCACCATCTCACGGGTGATATGTTCCGTAGGATATTCAGCGTCAATCTCCTGCTCCAAGTCGAAGGAAGGCGTGGTGGCGCCCAGCCTCAACGTGGCGACATACTCCTTTGTCTGGTACTGCAGCTCCTCAATTCGTTTAGTCGCCTTACCCGTACAAACCACCAGCACACCCGTCGCCAGAGGATCCAGCGTACCCGCATGCCCGATCTTGAACTTCTTCACGCCCAGCTTGCGCTTGATCATGTAGCGCACCTTATTGACCAGGTCGAAGGAAGTCCACTCCAAAGGTTTGTCGAAGTATAATATTTCGCCGTCCAAGAAATTCATTCCCTCACGAGCATTACGAGCACATCACACAGATTGCTCCGATGATGAAGCAATAGACCGCGAAATAAATGAGTTTACCCTTCTTCACAATATTGATCATCCACTTGCAGGCGAGGCAACCGAAGATGAACGCAGTGACAAAACCCACTCCCAACGCAAGGGGAGAGATGCCGCAAGCCACCGCCTCATATCCGTTCTTCGCCACCTTGAGACAATCCAGCAAAGCCTCCCCTAAGATCGGAGGAATCACCATCAGGAAGGAGAACTGCGCCAAATTTTCTTTCTTATTGCCCAACAAAAGACCCGTAGCGATCGTAGAGCCGGAACGGGACAAGCCCGGCATCACCGCGCAAGCCTGCGCCAAACCGATGATGAAGGCGTCCAATTTAGAGATATTCTCCTTCTGACGAGGCTTGGCGAAATACGCGAAAGCCAGCAACGAAGCTGTCAGGAAGAGCATCAGTCCGACAAGGAACAGACCGGAGCCGAAGAACTCCTCCACCGTGTCCTTGAAGAACAAACCCACAATGCCCACAGGGATCATGGAGATTAGGATATTGACAAAATATTTCATCTCGTCGTTCCACTGGAACTTCAAGACACCCTTAAAGAGCCAAACGACCTCTTTCCACAAAATCACCAAGGTGCTCAACACCGTAGCGACGTGCACCACAATGGTAAACATCAGGTTGGACTCGCCGTCCTCCAATCCGAAGAGGTAGGAACCGATGGTCAAGTGACCACTACTGCTGACCGGAAGATACTCGGTCAAGCCTTGGATCAAACCCAAGATAAAAGCCTGTAACGCATCCATTTCCTATTATCTCCTCCTTTGTTTTTTGGGACTATCAAGCGCGATTTTCTCGCCTTCCGGAAGCTCGATTTTTTCTTTCCCGACATTATCCTTATCACTGCGTCTGTTGTCATCATACGTGGAGACACCCTTCTCTACCACAGTCTCAGCCTCATTCTCCTTTCCTCCGCGAAGCCACACAATGGCGACGACCTCAAAGAAGAAACCGATGACAAGGATAATCGGGGCCACCGTGATCCTCATCGAACTGAATATCTCCGGGTTATAGGAGACTCCATCCGTACTTCCTCCACCAATCATACAGATACAACCGATCAGAATGACGACAAAACCAACCCCTAAGAGAAGCAAGTTCTCTTTAGGCAACGCATAATTTTCTCTTAAAGCCATTTCTTTTTATTTGTTATTATTTATTTCCCAAAAATCAGATGTAATACAAATCGTCCACCTGCTGCTTCAGATACTTGCTCACCGCACGATGGGTAGCCACGCACGTGATGATGACACTGAATACGAAAATGCTTCCCAACACGACGATGTAGAGCATCGGGTCGCTCGTCATACCCTCCATGCTCGGCGGGAAGTCATCCTTCAGCAGATACCCTAGCCCCAGCAGGTAAATCGTGGCCAGCACAAACGCCACCACCGCGATGATGAGGCTCTCCAGGATATACGGACGGCGCACGAAACGCTTCGTGGCACCCACCAAGGTCATCGTATGTATCAAGAAACGATCCGAGTGGATCAACAATTGTATCGTATTGCTAATCAACACATAGGAAATCAGCAGCAACACCGCCGCCGTGCAGATCAACACGGAGACCAGCTTTTGGATGTTATTGCCGATACGGTCGATCATGCTCTCCTGATAATCCACACGGTCCACGCACTCGAAGAGCTGGATGGTCTTCACGATCGGGAGGATGCTGTCATTGTTCGCATAGGCCGCATTCATGCTCACCTCGATCATATCGTTGATGCGGTCGATCTCCATATCCTTGTACTCCTCGGGATCCTCGCCGATGTCCTGGCAAAGCTCCTCGATGGCAGTCGCCTTATCGATGAATTTCTCCTTCTTGGTATAGGGTTGCGACGCCAGATATTTCTCCAAGTTCACTCGGGCCTCCTCCGTCGTGTTCTTCTGCAAGAAAACGGTCAACGAGACACTCTCTAAAACGTAGGTAGACAACGTTTTAGACATGAAACCGACAAATATGATACATCCTAGGAGAAAGAGTACGATCGAAATACTAATCGCCGAAGTTAACTTCGAATTGAAAAATCTATGTTTCGCTTTCTTTTTCATCAGATACTATACACCCAAATTTTCCGCA
>JAGCGM010000281.1 GCA_017649635.1 Paludibacteraceae bacterium
CGAAGGAGAAGCGATAGGGTTGGCACGAGGTTTAGAGAAAGGCCGAGCGGAAGGTGCACAAGCCAAAGCACTGGAGATGGCTAAAAAGATGCTGGCGAAAGGTTTTGACAAGCAAACGGTAGCGGATCTGAGCGGACTCCCACTCGAGAAGGTGAAGGAACTTTAACTCACCTGTTTAGACGTACAATCGTTCCCCAAAAATATACGTGCCGATGCGCACGAGGGTACTGCCCTCTTCCACGGCGATATGGTAGTCGCCCGACATGCCCATGGAAAGCTCACGGAATGCTGGGGCATAGTTGTTTTTCACTTCATCGAACAATGTTTTCAACGCATGGAACTCCTTGCGGATCTCTCCCTCGTCGTCCACGTGGGAGGCCATGCCCATGATGCCTACGATCTTTACGTGTTCGTACGCCTTATATGCTCCGCTGGCGAAGAGGTCGCGGACTTCCTCCGGGGAGAACCCGAACTTGGTCTCCTCCCGCGCGACGTGCACCTCAAGAAGGCACTCGACCGTCCTGCCACAGGCTGCTGCCTGCTTGTCGATCTCCTTCAGCAGGTGCTCTGTGTCGACGCTATGGATCAAAGCGACGAAGGGTACGATCATCTTCACCTTGTTGGTCTGCAGATGACCGATGAAGTGCCATGATATATCCGAAGGCAATAGATCTTTCTTTGCGACCAACTCCTGCACCTTGTTCTCTCCGAACAGGCGATGCCCCGCATCGTACGCTTCTTGTATAGCCTCGACGGGGTGGAACTTAGAAACAGCCACTAATCTTGTCCCTTGGGGTAGGGAAGCATTGATTTCCTTGATTCTATCTGCGATGGATGACATGGTGCCCTCCTTTTTTTCAGGTTAGTTTATCACGCTGGTGCGCTGTAATGGAAGATGTCTGCGATGGCGGTCTCCGTCATGCTGACGATATCGCTGTCCGAGATGGAGTCCTTAAGGCCCTCTTTCAGGTTCTTGAATGCCTCCTGCATGTCGTCCGCATGCACAAGCATCACGCTGGAGATCTTCTTCTCCTTGGCGGACACCTCATCCACAGTGATGAAGTTCACCTTGCATTTGAACCACTTCTCGCACTCGATGTCTTCTCCAAATATTTCTCCGATCTTGACATGCTTGATGCCCTCGATGGTGAACAATCCGTTCTCGTATGCGCTTGAGAAGAGGGAAACCTCTTCGTTCACACGCTTCTCAGCCTCTGTGAAGGAAAGGGCGTCCACCAAGTAGATGTCAGACATTTTCTTGTTCTTCCCGGAATCGTCCAGCTTATTGTAGCAGACTTTACATTCAAACCAATAATTCATATGCTTAAGATTCTTATATTTGAAAAAGCACCCCTACGTGCATAGACACGTATGGGGTGACAATTATGTGAAGGGGGAGAGTGCCTTAGGCAATCACACCCAATTTCTTTCCTACTTTTCCGATCTTCTCCAACGCTATGGCAACCTGCTCTTCCGTGTGGGTGGCCATCAGGGAGAAGCGGATCAGCGTGTCGTTGGATGGAACCGCAGGGCTCACCACCGGGTTGACGAAGATACCGTCCTCAAAGAGGAGCTTGGTGAACAAGAATGTCTTCTCGTTGTCGCGGATGAAGAGCGGGATGATAGGCGTCTCGGTGTGACCGATCTCGAATCCCAGGCTTCTGAATCCGTCCAAAGCCATCTTCGTGATTTTCCAGAGGTGCTCCATACGCTCCGGCTCGTTCTTCATGATCTCAAGCGCAGCCAATACGGAAGCCGTAGCGGCTGGTGTGATGCTCGCGCTGAAGATGTATGGTCTCGCATTGTGGCGGAGGAAGTTGATCACGCATGAATCCGCGGCGCAGAAACCGCCGATGGATGCGAGGGACTTACTGAAGGTACCCATGATGACATCCACGTCCTTCGTCAGACCGAAGTGGTCGCACACGCCACGACCCTGTTTGCCGAAAACGCCCAAGCTATGAGCCTCATCGACATAGATGTTCGCATTATATTTCTTTGAGAGGGCGACGATCTCCGGCAGTTTGGCCACATCGCCTTCCATGCTGAAGACACCGTCCACAACAATCATCTTGATCTTGTCTGGCTCGCACATCTGGAGTTTCTTCTCGAGTGACTCCATGTCATTGTGCTTGAATTTCAACGCTTTGGAGAAGGACATTTGCTTGCCTGCCATGATGGAGGCGTGATCCAACTCGTCGAACAGCAGATAATCCTCGCGGCCAGTCAACATGGAGACAACGCCCATGTTCACGTTAAATCCGGCGGAGAAAATCAACGCTTCCTCTTTCCCGACGAACTCCGCCAGCTTTCTTTCCAACTCCACATGTATATCCAATGTGCCGTTCAAAAATCGAGAACCCGCACAACCAGAACCATATTTTTTAGTCGCCTCGATGGCGGCCTCTTTTATTTTAGGATGATTGGTTAAGCCAAGATAGCTGTTTGAACCGAACATTAACACTTTCCTACCGTTCATGATAACTTCAGTATCTTGTTCACTCTCTATCTCTCGGAAGTAAGGGTATACACCCAACGCTTTAACCTTCTGCGGCTCGGTGTACTTAGATAATTTCTCTTGCAATAAACCCATTTTCGTATTCTAACATTTTGCGGGGCAAATATAAACATTTTTTCACATATTATGCCATGGTGATGAAAATTAGAGCATAAAAACAGACGAATGGATTGACGTTTGAAGTGAATAGTGCGGATATGAAGGAATATATGGACTGGATATCTGCGGTTTTCTCCCCAAATAAATCTCCTAACTGCTAATGTTTTGCTTCGTCATTCCGCTTCATGGCGCACTTCCCCCAAAAAGAAAACCCGCTCTCACAATGTGGAGCGGGTCTCTTTATATCTAATCGTTTAATTATTCACCCTTCAACATCACGTTGGTGTATGTCTTGTCACCCACTTGGATGCGCAAAGCATATTGACCAGGTGTCAAGAAGGAAGCGTTGAATGTGTAGCTGTATTGACCAGCTGCCAACTGCTCGCTCATGAAGGTGGACAACTGACGACCGTTCATGTCTAAGATGTCAACCGTAACTTTTGCGTCCGCGCCCATGGTGAAAGCCAAGTTGATGCTCTCGACGAATGGGTTCGGAGAAGCCAAGTAGTTGAAGTCTGCTGTGTATTCGAAATCGTCACGACCAGGAGCGGCGGACTTCACAGCGTCGTTCTCATAGACGGCAGGAGTCTCCATGAACATCTCGGCATATTTGCCGCCACACTTGCAGCCCGTATCGGTTGAGCTTTCGCTCTCCACTACGATGAGCACCGGATAACGTGCGCCCTCTGCGAAATATTGGTAACGAACCGAACGGATGTTGTAAGTGGTCTTGCCGAATGTCTGCTTGTAGGTCTTCGTCACCTTCACACGCAATACGTTGCGGTAAGTGTTTCCGTCAGGCAACACGAGCGTACCCCACGCATCGGCTTTGGTGATGTAGTTACCCTCGATGAAGGAAGGATCTCCGTTGTTTGGCGTGTAGACACCATCCATAATGCCCGCTTTCGAATCTTGGTAAGAAAGTGGGAACATCAAGTCTACGATAGGCTCCTTGAAGTCGATCTTAGCGCCTGGAGTGATCATACCGTAGTATCTCTTCTCCGATTTGGTGATCTCGAACAACGTATGTTTTGTGCCACCCTCGTCGCAGCTGAGTCTGTAGCCCTTCTCTGCCACGGCGTTGAGGTCTTCCTGTTGATCGATGTACATATCTTTGAGTATCTTAGCCTTTGAGAAGTCCCAGTATTGGTTAGCACCGGCCTCTCCCTGCTCCTTGTACTCGATTTGCTTCATATTTCGATAGTCGCCAATACGAAGCTGATTAGCTTTATATGACAAACTGTATTGTGCAAAACAACCAGTCGCGAAAAGCATAGCCGCTGATAATGTAAATAGTTTTCTCATTTCCGTAATTTTTTAAGCGTTAAAAACGTGGTAAATTTAGCAATAATTTTCGAGATTCAAACCATATAATAGTTAAAAATTAAGAATTAAGAGTTGAGAGTTGAGAAACACGGTGGTTGTGTTTTGTGGTGTGTGTATGAGCGTGGGGGTGTTATTCTTGCTCACCCTTGATATGAGGCAGACCGATGCGGAAACGCACTGCGATGATTCTGGTAGCGGCGACACTGAAGGCGCAGAGGATCTGCGACCATGAATTGTCCACACCTGTCAGATGACAAACATAATAGACAAAACCGCCTATGATACAGGCGATCGCATAGATCTCTTTCCTGAATATCAGCGGGATCTCGTTGATGAAGATGTCCCGGAAGACTCCTCCCGCCGCACCGGTGATGCAACCCATCACGATCGCCACCCAAAAGTCATATCCCGCGCCCAATGTCTTCTCTATGCCCACCACCGTGAAGAGCGCCAATCCGATGGTGTCGAATATGAAGAAGGTGATATTCAGATGGATAAGATATTTCCGGAAGAGGATGACGAAAAGGAGCGCCACGCCGGACCATATCAGGTAGTTGGCGTTCAGCATCCAGAAGGGGGTCTCCCCGATGCAGAGGTCGCGGATGGTACCTCCACCGATGGCGGTCACCAGTCCCACCACGTATGCCCCGAAGAGGTCGAAATCCTTCTTCGCGGCGAGGCGGATGCCACTGATGGCAAAGGCGAACGTTCCGATGTTTTCCAGTATTTCGGTCAATCCAATCATAGCTCCTCAATTGTGATGGTTTTCTTCAGGACGGTGCCGAATTCGCACTTCAGGTTCCTCACCTCTTCCCGTATGCTTTCCAGCCGTTTCACCGCCTCAAAGACTCTCTTCACATGGTCTTTGTCCTCCTCCAAGATTTTTTGTGCGCCCTTGATGGTGAGGTTGCGTTGCTTCAGCAGGTACTGCACTGTACGTACTTCCTCGATATCCTCGTCCGTGTACAAGCGTTTCCCTTTGCTGCTCCTGCGGGGGGAGAGGTTGGGGAATTCGCTTTCCCAGTAGCGGAGGGTGGACGTCTCAAGTCCAAGCATTTCCGCCACTTCGCTGATTTTGTAATATCTTTTCTCTTCGTTGCTCCCCATGGATCAGTCGAAAATGTTTCCGTTGTTGGAGACGATCTGGATCATCTCGTCGTATTGCTTAGGCGAGAGGTCCATGTAGTAATAGTTGCGAGGATCCACCACCTTGCCCTTGTAGCGCACCTCATAGTGCACGTGCGGACCCGTGGACTTACCCGTGTTACCCATGTAGGCGATGACTTGTCCTCGGACGACAGGCGAGCCCACCCTCAGGTTGCTCACGAAGCTGTTCAAGTGCCCGTAAAGCGTTTTGTAACCGTAGCCGTGGTCCACGATCACCACATTACCGTAGCCCTGCATCCAACCGCGGAACTCGATGACACCCTTGCCTGTGGCGAAGATGTTGGTGCCGATCTCACCGGAGAAGTCCATGCCGGCGTGGAACTTAGGGGTCTTGTAAATAGGGTCGATGCGGTAGCCGTAACCGGAGGCCATACGCTTCAGGTTCTTGTTCATGACAGGCTGGATAGCCGGGATGCAGAGCAACATATCCTCCTTGTTGCGGGCGAGGTTCACCACCTCATCGAAGGAGGTGGACTGTACGAAGAGTTGTCTGCGGATACGTGCCATCGTGGCGGATGTGTTCGCCGCGATCTCCGAATTGGTGCGGGAACGCAGGTCCTTGTACTTGCTTTGGTAGTCGGATCCCATGCGGATGCCCTTGCTGACTGGGTCTGCCTGCACGATGAGTCGGTACAGATTGTCGTCCCTTTGTTGTATATCCGTCAGGACGCTTTGCACCTCGTCCAACTGGGCGTTCAACAACTCATATTGAGCCTCCAGTTGCTCCCTTTCGCTACGCAGTTTTTTCTCTCTCGGAGACTCGATGAAAAGGGCGAATATGAGAAAGCAGGCCAAGCCTGTCAAGATACCCGTGAGCAAATGGGACAAGAACCAATTCGCCCAATGTCGTATAGTGTTGTCAACCCGCTCGAACGATAATGTTTTGGGGTTGAACTGGTATTTTGCCTTTGCCATGTTATAGTTTCCTAAATAAAATGCGATGGCAAAGATAGTTTTTTTGTCGGAAATGTGCTACTTTCGCGACACTGAATAATAAAATATAAGATGTTAACAGCAAAAGAAATCCGCAAATCGTTCACCGACTTCTTCGCGTCGAAGGGCCATAGGATCGTACCTTCCGCTCCTATGGTGGTGAAAAACGACCCCACATTGATGTTCACCAATGCGGGCATGAATCAATTCAAAGATATATTTTTGGGCAATGCGCCCCGTAAATACCCGCGTGTCGCGGATTCGCAGAAATGCCTCCGTGTGAGCGGAAAGCAC
>JAGCGM010000282.1 GCA_017649635.1 Paludibacteraceae bacterium
ACCCGTTATTTTTATATCAAAATTCTTTTAGAATAAGAACTAAATTTTCTAATTTTGCAAAAGATATAAAAATATTTTTCATAAATGGCTGATAGTAAAAAAATTAAGACGGCTTTGGTCTCGGTTTACCACAAGGATAAACTGGATGAGATTATACGTGCCCTGCATGCGGATGGTGTTCAATTCATTTCGACGGGTGGAACCCAGTCTTTCATCGAGTCTCTCGGCATCCCTTGCCAAGCTGTTGAGTCCCTCACCACGTACCCTTCCATCCTGGGAGGCCGCGTGAAGACGTTGCACCCGAAGATTTTCGGAGGAATCCTGGCCCGCCGCGCTTTGCCTGAGGATTTGGCGCAGATGGAGCAGTACGAGATCCCTGAAATCGACTTGGTGATCGTTGATCTCTATCCGTTCGAGGATACAGTCGCATCGGGTGCTGAGGAACCGGCCATTATCGAGAAGATCGACATCGGTGGTATCTCGTTGATCCGCGCCGCCGCGAAAAACTACAAGGACGTTGTCATCGTGGCTTCCCAAGCGCAGTACGAGCCGTTCCTGAACCTCTTGAAGGAGCAGGGCGCCACTACGACCCTCGACACGCGTCGTTGGTTCGCCAAGGAGGCGTTCGCCGTGTCTTCCCACTACGATTCCGCCATCTTCAACTACTTCGATGGTGATTCGGCTTCGGCTTTCCGCTATACGGCGAATAATTCGAAGATGCTCCGCTACGGCGAGAATCCGCACCAGAAGGGTGTTTTCTTCGGGGATTTCAATAACCTTTTCGAGCAATTGCAGGGAAAGGAGATTTCATACAACAACTTGCTTGATATCGATGCGGCCGTTAACCTGATGTCTGACTTCGACGATATCACGTTCGCTATCCTGAAACATAACAACGCTTGCGGCGTGGCTTCCCGTCCTACGGTTTTGGAGGCTTGGAAGGATGCCCTCGCCGGTGATCCGGTCTCTGCGTTCGGCGGTGTGCTGATCACCAATGCCGTGTTGGATAGGGCGACTGCGGAGGAAATCAACAAGATCTTCTTCGAGGTGATTATCGCTCCTGACTACGATACGGACGCTTTGGAGATCCTTACCCAGAAGAAGAACCGCATCATCTTGGTTCAGAAGAATGCGAAGCTTCCGACGAGACAGGTACGTTCCGTCCTGAACGGTGTCTTGGTGCAAGACAAGGACCTGAAAGTGGAAGGTGCGGAAGATATGAAGACCGTGACGAAAAAGGCGCCTACAGCGTCCGAAATCGAGGATATGATCTTCGCGAACAAGATTGTGAAGCATTCGAAATCCAACTCGATCGTCTTGGCTAAGAACAAACAACTCTGTGCGAGTGGCGTGGGACAAACCTCCCGTGTCGATGCGTTGAAACAGGCGGTCGAGAAGGCGGGTAACTTCCAATTCGACTTGAACGGGGCGGTGATGGCTTCCGATGCCTTCTTCCCGTTCCCTGACTGCGTCGAAATCGCCAAGAACGCGGGTGTTACGGCAGTGATTCAGCCGGGTGGTTCCATCAAGGACCAAGAGTCCGTCGACTACTGCGACAACAATGGTGTGGCCATGGTGATGACTGGTTTTAGACATTTTAAACACTAAAATAAAAATATAAAGAAACATGGGATTGTTTTCTTTCACACAGGAAATTGCGATCGACCTAGGAACGGCGAACACGATCATCATCCATAACGGGAAGATTGTCGTGGATGAGCCTTCCATCGTGGCGTTGGATCGTAAGACAGACCGATTGATGGCGATTGGGGAAAAAGCGCGCCAGATGCATGGGAAGACTCATGAGAACATTTACACAGTCCGCCCTTTGCGTGATGGTGTGATCGCTAACTTTAACGCTGCGGAGCAGATGATCCGTGGTATGATCAAGATGGCGTTCCCGAACAACCGTTTGTTCAACCCGTCTTTGAAGATGGTGGTCTGCATCCCTTCGGGTAGTACCGAGGTGGAGATGCGTGCGGTGCGTGACTCTTCGGAGCATGCGCAGGGACGTGAGGTCTACATGATCTATGAGCCTATGGCTGCCGCGATCGGTATCGGTATCGACGTTGAGGCGCCGGAGGGTAACATGATCGTCGACATAGGTGGTGGTACCACTGAGATCGCAGTCATCTCTTTGGGCGGTATCGTCACGAACAAGTCCATCCGTATCGCAGGTGATGACCTCACCGAGGATGTGATCGATTATATGCGTCGTCAGCATAACATCAAGGTCGGCGAGCCTACGGCCGAGCAGATCAAAATCAATGTGGGTTCCGCGTTGACGAACTTGGACGAGCCGCCTGAGGACTACATCGTGAGAGGTCCTAACCAAATGACGGCTTTGCCGATGGAGGTGCCGGTTTCCTACCAGGAGATCGCCCACTGCATGGAGAAGTCCATCTCCAAGATCGAGGCCGCTGTGTTGAACGCTTTGGAACAGACGCCTCCTGAGCTCTATGCGGATATCGTGAACAATGGTATCTGGTTGACGGGTGGTGGTGCGTTGCTCCGTGGCTTGAACAAGCGTCTGACGGCTAAGATCGGCATTCCGTTCCATGTGGCTGAGGATCCGTTGCACGCTGTAGCGCGTGGTACGGGTACCGCGCTTAAGAATGCGGACAAGTTGCCATTCCTGATGAGATAACAGGAATTGGCTTCCGTGAGAAATATGCAAGGCCACTGGGCGATTCCCGCACAGTGCGCTTTGTGTTTTTAAACCCATTGAACTTAGATATTCATGAGAACGCTGATTCTCTTCCTTCTTCGTTTTAAGACTCTTTTCCTGTTCTTGGGATTGGAACTGATATCGTTTTGGCTGATTGTGAACAACAACCAGTTCCAGCGTAATCATTTCCTGAGTTCGAGCAACGTGGTGGTGGGCAGCGTCTATAATTTGTCGGATAAAATCTACAAGTATTTTACCCTCGCTTCGGTGAACGCTTCCCTCGCGAAGGAGAACGAGTCTTTGAACACGGAGTTGGTCCAGTTGCGTGAACAATTGGCCTTCTACCGTCAGGACGCTTCGTACACGGGTAGACGGTACCATTCAGTTCAGAATAATTATTCCTTCGTCACGGCGAAGGTCATCCATTTCTCGGCAGGCAATCAGAAGAACTATTTCACCATCAACAAGGGTGAGAATGACGACGTGCGGGTCGGCATGGGTGTGGTGAACGAAAAGGGTGTCGTCGGTATAGTCAATAGCACGTCGAGTCATTTCGCCTCGGTCGTTCCGATTGTGAATGCCTCTTCGTGGACAAGCGCCACTATCAAGGGAAAGACACATTTAGGTCAACTCTCGTGGAAGGGAAAGGATTTCCGCTATGCCACCTTGCAAGAGGTGCCGTTGTATATCCCTGTCGCCTTGGGCGATTCGGTCGTGACCAGCGGTTACTCCTCCACATTCCCGGAGGGATTCATGGTCGGGAAGGTGATCTCCTTCTCGGAACGTAATGATAACTTTTACGATATCAGGGTGGAATTGGCGGTGGACTTCGACAAGCTGTCGTACGTGGATGTCATCAGGTGTCAGTATGCCGATGAAAGGTCGGCTCTAGAGAAGAGAAAGGGTCGTAGCGATGATTGATATTACACTGAAAAGATTGCTTTCGTTCGTAGGCTTCCTGCTGCTCCAGATATTGCTCCTGAACAATATCAAGTTCCTGGGCTTTATCACGCCCTATCTGTATGTCTACTTCATCCTGCTGCTTCCATCTTCCGTCTCCAAGGAGATGACGCTGGTGTGGGGATTCCTGCTGGGTCTGGTGTTGGATATCTTCTGTGACACGTTGGGTTGCAATGCCTTTGCCACCACTTTCGTCGCTTTCCTGAAGCCTTATTTCCAGAACTTCTTCGGACCAAAGGATGATTTCGATGATCTGACACCTTCCATCGATAGGTTCGGATTCAATATGTTCGTGCAATATGTCGCCTATCTGGTCTTGATCCACCATTTGACGTTCTTCCTGATCGAGGCGTTCACACTCTCTGTCTTCTGGTTCGCTTTGTTGAAGGCGGTTTGTTGCTCCGTGTTCACATTGCTTCTCATTTTAAGTTTCGAGTACTTTAAAGCCAGGCGCCGATGACGAACGATATCTATGCGAACCGAAGATTTGTGATCGCCGCATTGATGTTGTCCGTGGTGCTTATCTATATCGCCAGACTAATCAATCTCCAGCTGGTCGATCAGACTTACCAGGATAAGGCTGATAGCAACGCTTATCTGCGTAAAGTGCAGTTCCCTGCGCGTGGAATCATCCGTGATAGGAATGATAAGGTTTTGGTGTTCAATAAATTGTCATACGATGTGATGGTCGTTCCTCGTGAGATGAACGGTTTCGACACTTTGGAGTTCTGCCGTTCCGTCAACATCACGAAGAAGGATTTCATCGCGAAGGTCAGGGAAATGCGCAACCGTGTGGGTTATTCCCGGTATACGCCGCAACTACTGATCGCCCAATTGGATGCGCACGACTACGGTGTGTTGCATGAGAAGGGCTTCCTCTATCCGGGCATGTATCTGCAGAAACGTACCCTGCGTGAATATAATTACCCTAACGCCGCATTGCTCTTAGGCAGTATCGGTGAGGTGGGCCGTAATACGCTGAAGGCCGATACGATCGACCATTTCTACGTGCCGGGCGACTATGCCGGGCAGAATGGTGTCGAGCTGACTTACGAGAAGGATCTGCGAGGCGAAAAGGGCGAGGAGATTTTCCTGCGTGACGCGCATGGTAGGATCCAGGGCAAGTTGGAGGACGGATTGTACGACAAGGAGTCCAAGCCCGGCAAGGACTTGCAACTCTCCATCGACATTGACCTGCAGGCCTACGGAGAACGTCTGATGCAGAACAAAGTGGGTAGCATCGCGGCGATCGACCCTTCCACGGGTGAGATCCTCGCATTGGTCTCTAGCCCCACATATGACCCTTCCCTCTTGGTGGGCCGTAAGCGTTCGGAGAATTACGATATCTTGGTGAACGACCCGCTGAAACCGTTGTTCGACCGCCCGATGATGGCTTGTTACCCTCCTGGTTCGACCTTCAAGACGGTGAATGCGCTGGTTCTCCAGCAGGAGAAGATCATCTCGCAATGGACGGCCTTCCCTTGTTCGGAGGGATACCATGTGGGTAGCTTCAAGGTGGGTTGCCATGCCCATTTCTCCCCGCTCAATCTGATACAGTCCATCCAACACTCCTGTAACGCCTACTACTGCGCGGGTTTCCGTAACATGATGGACCATAGGAAGTACAAGAACATATCGAATGCGTTCGAGGTGTGGAAGAACCATGTGGTCTCGCTGGGCTTCGGCTATAAGTTGGGTGCGGATGTGCCTAACGAGAAGCGTGGCTACATCCCTAACTCGGGCGTGTATGACCGCATATATGGCGAAGGACGATGGAAATCCCTCATGATCGTATCCAACTCCATCGGACAGGGAGAAATCCTCGCTACGCCGCTCCAAATAGCCAATTTGGCGGCTACGATAGCGAACAGGGGTTATTACATCGTTCCTCATCTCGTGAAGAAAATTGAGGGCAGGGAAATCGATTCCTGTTATCTCCAGAAGAAGGTCTCCACCATCGACTCCATCTACTTCGAGACCGTGGTGGAGGGTATGGATCTGGTGATGAAGAACGGTACCGGCTGGGGTGCGCGCATCGATAGCATCGAGGTGTGCGGTAAGACGGGTACGGCCCAGAACCCGCATGGTGAGGACCACTCCCTCTTCATGGCTTTCGCACCGAAGAAGGATCCTAAGATCGCTATCTGCGTCGTGGTCGAGAACAGTGGTTTCGGTGCCACATGGGCCGCGCCGATCGCCACGCTGATGATGGAGAAGTACCTGAAGGGATACATCCCTAAGCGACGTCTCTATCTGGAGGAAAGAATGTTGAACGCTAATTTGTTGCCTAAGTAATGCCGTCACGTAGAATTAACATAGTGAAGAATCTGGATTGGGTGACCATCGGTATCTACCTTTTCCTTGTCATCATGGGCTGGTTCAGCATCTATGGGGCGGTCTATAACTTCGAGGAGGCTCCGTTCTGGGACTTCTCCTTCCGTTATGGCAAGCAGCTGGTCTGGATCGGTTGCGCCTTGGTGATCGGTGCTGTCCTTCTGATGCTGGATAGCCGTCTCTATAACATGTTGGCGTATGCCTTGTTTGTGGCGATGTTATTTCTGCTGCTATTGACCATTTTTGTGGCGCCGGAGATCAAGGGTTCCCGATCGTGGCTGGTATTGGGTCCTGTTAGCATCCAGCCCGCCGAGTTCGCCAAGACGGCCACCTGCCTTGCGTTGGCGAAGTTCATGAGTGAACCGGGCTATTCCATTTCGCGTCCTAGGCATTGGATCATGACCGCTTTCATCATCCTTATGCCGATGCTTCTGATCGTCTTCCAACAGGAGACCGGTTCAGCTTTGGTATATAGTTGTTTGTTGCTGGTGTTATACCGGGAGGGCATGAACGGAATCTTTCTCTTCCTGGGTTTCCTTCTTGTGGTGATCTTCATCGTCTCCATACGCTTTGGCTCGGTCTGTGTCATCCCTGAATTGCCTGACGAGTCGTACGGGTTGCTGATTGTGATGGGTATTGCCTTGATCGTGCAGTTCGCCTTCCTGGTCATTTTCATGCATGACAAGAAATCGGCTTCGATTCTCATGGGTGCGACGATTGTGTTGTTCCTGATTGGCTACATCGTCTATAAGACGTTTGGCTATCCGGTTCCTTTCACCTATATCGGTTATGGGGCGATCCTCGGCTCCTTCATCTATTGCCTTGTCATGAGGATCAAGGAGCGTATGCGGGGCTATCTTCTCATCGGTCTCTTCGGGTTGGCGTGTATTGGCATCTCCAGCATGGCGGACAAGGCGTTCGACAGCCTGATGCCTCACCAGCAGACACGTATCAAGGTGACGTTGGGTATGGAGAATGACCCTAAGAAGGCGGGTTATAACGTGAACCAATCCATGATCGCCATCGGTTCGGGCGGCTTGACGGGCAAGGGATTCTTGAATGGTACGCAGACGAAACTGAAATATGTGCCGGAGCAGGATACCGACTTCATCTTCTGCACCGTAGGGGAGGAGCACGGATTCATCGGGGCGACGCTCGTGTTGGGGTTGTTCCTCTTCCTCCTGATACGCTTGATCATGTTGGCGGAACGACAACGCTCCTTGTTCAGCCGTATCTATGGCTATTGTGTGGCCTCCATCTTCTTCTTCCATCTCTTCATCAATATCGGTATGGTGATTGGTCTGACGCCTGTCATCGGTATCCCGCTTCCGTTCTTCAGTTACGGAGGTTCTTCCCTGTGGGGATTCACGATATTACTGTTCATCTTCCTGAGGCTTGACGCAAGTAGGATGGAGTACTTCGGTCAGTAAAGTGTTGGTTATCAATCCTCTCTGATTTTGTTAGATTTTTTTAACGGGCAATAGGTGTCTATTCCCGCGAATCCGTGTTATATTTGCACAATCGCTTAGAGAAGCGTCCTTTAACCTGCGCAGAGCAGTACATTCTATGGGGATGACTGGATTTGACAGCGGGCAGAGGTGGTAGGTAAGCATGCAGTGCGCTGGTGGCTAGCACTATAATCTGGAGACCAAAAATTTAACTGGCGAGAATAACTTTGCTCTTGCTGCCTAATCGAAGCATAGTAGATTTTGGCTTAATCCGGACACGGGTGTCCGGACAAGACTTCTCCCCGATGCTATCGTCCCGAAGCGGTCGGATACGGAGGAGCAGATAAATCGGGAATAGTTCGGGTAGGCCTCGATGCTCGGATGAAATTTTAGAGGATAAGGCGATGATTGGTGGTCCTGGTCTTGCCGTCGCTCGAAAATCGAAGTCAGGAATAAGCATGTAGAAAGCTTATGATTTCCCCGTTTGGACCAGGGTTCGAACCCCTGCATCTCCACAAAATCTAAATTCCAGCATATTGCAAGTCAATGTGTTGGAATTTTTTTTATACCCTTTAAAAAAATGGGTGTTTGTGTTTGTAATCCATATTGGTTAGATTTGTTGTGAGGTATCTTTATTATCTCCTAATTTTAAGAAAGATAAGGGATGGGAAATAAATCAGGTATAAATATTGCAGGGAGAATCAGAGCCTTCCACTGGATTCTCCTGTCGTTGCTGGCTATGTTTATGACAGCCTGTAGTGGACATCATATCAGTTTCAAACTCGACGAATATGCGTTTATCGACCAAAAACTAAAGGAGAATATTGAGTCGGTTATTGTCGTGCAGTTCGGCAAGGAATCCGACGTGCCGCTTGATATCTATTTCAGGGATCCGAACGGGATGGTGGTTTCTCCTTATGATTATGGCGGGAAGACGCGTAATTCAGTGGAAGCGGAATGTGATATCCGAATTTCCACCCATCATCATGAGTATTATGGAAAGTATGAGGATGATTTGCAGAATAAAATAAAAGCCTGCTGCGTGTTGGGGAACCATATATGCTATGTTTACCCGGACGACCGATATCTAAGGAAAACAGGTCAACAACAGAAGATATCGTTCTCACACGATGATGATAGGATGTGCGACTGTGTGGAAGATGAAGTGTATTTGAATATCGTGAACAAGAATGAAATTGAGTCTGTTAACCTCTAAACGATGACAAGCTCATGTGGGCTGTTGAGCCATGGCATGAGGACTATGATTCATTGCTTAACTGCTATCTTTCAAAGCGAATAGAATAACAGAATCTATTTCCTCCGCTTTAGGATTTTATTCACAATAAATCTTTTGGTATCATATTGAACTAAAAACCACCCTTCGGAGATAGTGGAATCTCTCCGAAGGGTGGTTGAATTTTTGTCTTTTGATTATTAAAGGGAAATAGGCAATTCCCTCTTGATGCTCTGCTCGAGGCAAATAAGCGTCTCCGTGGCGGATACGCCCTTGATGCTCTGGATCTTACCATTCAGTAGTTGCATCAGATGCTCGTTGTCTTTGGCATAGAGTTTCACCATCATGGTGTAAGGACCCGTGGTGAAATGGCATTCCACGATCTCAGGGATTTTCTCCAACTCAGGGACCACCTCCGAGTACATGGAACCCTTCTCCAGTTTGATTCCTATATAAGTACAAGTCTGGTAACCTAAGATTTTAGGGTTGACGTGATAGCCGGAACCAATAATCACACCTAGATCAGCCAAGTGCTGGACACGTTGGTGGATGGCGGCGCGAGACACGCCACACTCCGCCGCTACATCCTTGAACGGAATGCGGGCGTTCCTGGTGATAATCTTCAGAATATCCTTGTCTAAGTCGTCAATCTTTTCCATTGCCTTGTGTTTTTATTCGCCAAAGAGTTTTTATTTGCCAAAGATAGGGATTTTTTGTAATTGGTGCGAATTTACTTGAAAAATAAATTTCGGATACTTCCTGTTTTGAGGTTTTGACATATGCGTAAGGTCCATATAGATAAGGCGGAAGAGATTAGGTTTCCCGTATTTATGGGATACAAATAGTGGATTGCAAATGGCTGAATAGTAAATCCTGCGTGAGTGTTTGTCGCAAAAGCGATATGTTTTCCTTATAAATCCGAAGCGGAATACCCTTCTTCCGTTACAGTTTGTCAGATGTGGAAATTCATTTTGTAGAATAAACCGATATTGCTATTATCATAATGTTATCAATATTATCTTTGCAGTGTCATAATGATAGTAAAAATAGCAAAATAAATGTCATTATGATATTATGTATAACATTTAACCATTAGTATTATGGAAAGATTATGGAAGTTGGGGTTAATAATGTTGCTGTCCTGCGTTATGGCATGCCCCCTGAGAGCGGAAGAAAAGGATAGCACCTCGTCAAA
>JAGCGM010000283.1 GCA_017649635.1 Paludibacteraceae bacterium
AGGAAGAAGGACAATGCTGTTTCCACCGACTACCCTACCCGACATGTCCGAGATCACCGCATAGCAATTCACCTCGGAAGAGATATCCGAGAAGATGGATACCACACCATCATGATAGGAGACGGAGAAGGAAGGCATCAACTGAACACGCACGGAAGAGGTGGAGTCTGGTCTGTTAAAGACAAGACGTCCACTATCGCTAGCAGCCGGACCATATTCACCCACGGTAGAGATCTCATAGATGAACGTACCCACCGTATCGGACTTTCCAGAGATGGTCGCACAAGACGACGAGTCATCGATCGACACATTGATTCCGCGAGGACGGATTGGGTTCCAATCCACCTCGACGGTAGAAGCATTCTCCCAATGGAAGACAAGCGGATTGATGGAATCGTTCGTCGTAAGTACCTGAACCGTATCGTGGGAAGCCGACCTCGTCAACACCGGACGAGGCGCATCGACGATGAGCATACCCTCACCAGAGAGGAATTCCGGGAAATCCTCCGCATAGTAGACACCGCCATAGACATTATCAGGACCGATCATCGCAGATTTCACCTCGACTGAACCATTCAGGACGACTTTACCATTGTCGCCTATATACAGATGGTTCGTGACCGCGTCACAATCCACATACATCGTACCCAGCACCACATCGATGCCCGCAGCGCCCAATGCTTTATCATCCTCAAGGCGGAACACACCGCCCGAGACGATCCAACCACCCTCGAAGGCAGAGGCGTCCACATGAGGCACCAACGTGTCCGTACCAATCTTCACCAAGTATTCCGAACCCTTAATCGCACCGTTCAAGACCATCAAGGCACTTGTATCAAGCGACATGACACCAATGGTTGTCTGCGCATTCACGAAGAGAGTATCCACCGTAAGGCTGCAATGCGTCTTCGTCGAGAGACCGCCACCATTCGAAACAATCTGTCCCAGATGATAATCCGCACTATCCAAGTAGATGACAGCGCCATTCTCTATAATAACAGGAGAAGGGGCATCTATGTCTGCGGGCAATGAAACCATTCCCCTGCTGACCACAGCCGTATCATGACGGGAAGGCACACCCTCCGGCATCCATGAGACTGGATTATTCCAAGAAGAAAGCGTGTCAGACCCGAAGATATACTTGGTACTCTTAGGCGTATAAGCGATGGTCGTGATGCTATTGGCAGGCAAGGAGACCACATCCAAAGAGTCGTAGACGCCCAACACCTCGCTCCACTTCTTTTTAGGCACATCGGTCTGGATCACCGTAGCCCTGCAATGCTCAGGGAAGAAGGAACATTCGAGCGACTTGGCGCTCCTGCCCTTGTTCACCAAGATGACGGTATACTCATCATCGTCAGGGTTTCTGAAGGCAGTGATCAGCACATCCGCGTCGGAAGATGTGGCGTACAAGAGTTTCCAGCCACGCTTCACGAATTTGGAGAAGTGGCGCAAAGCATGGTAATCACCATTCACACGATAACCGCCCTCGATATTCTGGTACTCCCCGTCGACCAGCAACGTATCGATGTTGATGCAGGCATCACCCTTGTCACCCCATATCAAGTTCCAATGGGTGTAGGAAGTGACATGGTTGACGGTGAAAGCCAGCGTCATGAACCAAGCCGTGTAGATTGGGTCCATCTCGACAGGGTCCCTCAACGGGCTGTTCTCCGTCATGAATAAAGGTTTGTTTTCCTTAGAGTATGTATCGTAGAGGCTACTCATCGCCTCTTTGAAATCATCAGGATAGGCATAGCGTTGCTCTATCGCCTCATGTTCCTTCCTACCACTGTGGTAATAGTGGAACGAATAGGCGGAAAGCAACTTCTTGTCCGCCTTGTTGAGGTAGTTCTGCACACGGTCCCAACCGATGCCCAGCACCTCTGGTCCGATAATCATCGGCGGGTTCTCCAGAGAGTTGATGGCCTTGGCGGCGGCGGTCAGGCACTTCGCATAGGAAGCGACCCCATTGGTGCTCTCATCCGGTTCGAGCTCCATGCCATAATAGGAAGGGTTGCAATCCACCTCGTTCTGCAGGCTCACGTAATCCGGATAAATGCCCACGGCACGGTACTGCTCCAACGAGCGCTTCCACCATGCACCGAACTGGTCATACTGGAAACTGCCATTCGCCCACTTCAGGGAGCTGTGTCCGTTTCCGTCCGTACCCTTCATGTCATTGTTAGACTTCAACGAAGCTGGCGGAGACCATGATGTGAGGTTCAGATAGAAATCATCGCCCAGACGTTTCTTGGCGGCCGCATAGATGAGGGAGTCCAACGTCAAGTCGGCATCCTCCTCCTGCGCCCAGTTGCCCATTCTCAGTGCGCTGAGACCCAAGCCATTGAAAACAGTATCATAGAGTTCCTCGCACTTTTCATGTTTGGCGATCCAATCCAGATAATAGACAATACCGCCTCCGATTCCATCAACAGACTGATAAGTCGTCGATGGCCTCACATCCATGGTGACAGCCGCCCGAGCAGGCGAGAACGCCACACATAGCATGAACATTAGTATTGCCTTAGTTGTTTTCATTTCTGCTCATTCATAATGGTCTTCAACCGCCAAATATATAATAAATACCAATACATTGTATCACAAAGAGATAAAAAATAAAGGCTTCTCCCAAGGTTTATGAAACGGAGAAGCCTTTTCGATTGTCAATTAATGAGCAGACTATTGTATTAATGTAAGCATATATGTCTAATTGTTCCAGCATTGTCAGAAAGTCTTTCAATAAACACCTGCGATTTTTTTCGCACCGTTCAGTTCCTTCCGACAACATTGCAAATATAGACGAAGCGTGCTAGAAAAACTTGCATTTATTCGGCAATTAGTGGTAGAAAATCGGCGGGGAATTTCAAAAAAATGCGATTCCACCGAGAAAAGAGACAATTGAGAATTAAGAATTTTGAATTTTGAATTATGAATCCGTTGTGTGTTTCGGTTTTGTAGAGACGCAAAATGTTTCGGTTCTGTAGTTC
>JAGCGM010000284.1 GCA_017649635.1 Paludibacteraceae bacterium
CCTAACTTCGTGGCTTGCCACGTTCAGGCTTACCTCCACATGTACGATGTGACTCGTGGTTTGCAGAAGAACGGTACGTTCTTGTTGAACACGATCTGGGAAGGCGAGGAGTTGGCTAAGAACTTGCCTAACAAGGTGAAGGCTTACTTCGCTAAGAACAATATCAAGGTTTACTACATCAACGCTACCAAGATCGCTCAAGAGATCGGTTTGGGTAACCGTACCAATACGATCCTTCAATCCGCATTCTTCCGTATCACAGGTGTCATCCCTGTAGAGTTGGCTGTTGAACAAATGAAGAAGTTCATTGTTAAGTCTTACGGTAAGAAGGGTGAGGATGTGGTGAACAAGAACTACGCCGCTGTTGACCGTGGTGGTGAATACAAGGAGTTGGCTATCGATCCAGCTTGGGCTAAGTTGTCTCCAGACGCTGCTAAGGCTAACGATGATCCTGAATTCATCAACAAGATCGTTCGTCCTATCAACGCTCAGGACGGTGACTTGCTTCCTGTATCCGCATTCAAGGGCATCGAGGATGGTACTTGGTATGCTGGTACATCCGCTTACGAGAAGCGTGGTGTCTCTGCGTTCGTTCCTCAATGGAACGCTGCTGACTGCGTACAATGTAACAAGTGTGCGTTCGTTTGTCCTCACGCATGTATCCGTCCAATCGTGATGAACGATGAGGAGTCTAAGGGCATGAATGGCGACATGATCGAGATGAAGGCTCCTGCTACCATGAAGGGCATGAAGTTCCGTATGCAAGTGGGCGTTTTGGACTGCTTGGGTTGCGGTAACTGCGTTGACGTTTGTATGGGTAACAACCCAGAGAAGGGCAAGCAGGCTCTTAAGATGGTTCCGTTCGATCCTGAGTCTAAGGAGACAGCTGTTGAGGCTGCTAACTGGGAGTATGGTGTTAAGAAGGTATCCAGCAAGCAAAGCTTGGTTGATATCACGGCTAACCCTAAGAACTCACAGTTCGCTAAGCCATTGTTCGAATTCTCTGGCGCTTGCTCAGGTTGTGGTGAGACTCCATACGTGAAGTTGATTTCCCAATTGTTCGGTGACCGTGAGATCGTGGCTAACGCAACGGGTTGTTCTTCTATCTACTCTGGTTCAATTCCTTCTACTCCTTATACGACTAATGAGAAGGGTCAAGGTCCAGCTTGGGCTAACTCTTTGTTCGAGGACTTCTGCGAGTTCGGTTTGGGTATGGAATTGGCTAACGAGAAGATGCGCGAGCGTATCGTGAAGATCATGAACGAGGCTATCGCCGCTGATTGCACTCCTGCTGAGGCTAAGGAGTTGTTCTCCGCTTGGATCGCTGATAAGGATGACGCTGAGAAGTCTAAGGCTTTGGCTGAGAAGATTATCCCTGTCATCGAGGCTGGTAAGGCTAAGTGCAACCACTGCAAGCAATTGTGCGAGTTGGAGGGCTACTTGGTTAAACGTTCTCAATGGATCATCGGTGGTGACGGTGCTTCTTACGATATCGGTTACGGAGGTTTGGATCACGTGATCGCTTCCGGTAAGAATGTGAACATCTTGGTATTGGATACTGAGGTTTACTCTAACACGGGTGGTCAGTCTTCTAAGTCTACTCCTCTCGGCGCAATCGCTAAGTTCGCCGCTTCTGGTAAGAGGGTTCGTAAGAAAGACTTGGGTATGATCGCTACGACTTACGGATACGTATACGTCGCTCAGGTGGCTATGGGTGCTGATCAAGCTCAGTGCTTGAAGGCTATCAAGGAGGCTGAGGCATACGACGGTCCTTCTTTGATCATCGCTTACGCTCCATGTATCAACCACGGTTTGAAGGCTGGTATGGGTAAGGCACAAGCTGAGGAGGCTAAGGCTGTCGCTTGTGGTTACTGGCACTTGTGGAGATTCAACCCAGCTTTGGAGGCTGAGGGCAAGAACCCATTCTCATTGGATTCTAAGGAACCTGATTATAGCAAGTTCCAAGACTTCTTGATGGGTGAGGTTCGTTACAACTCAGTTAAGAAGTTGTTCCCTAACGAGGCTGACCAGTTGTTCGCAGCTTGCCAGGATATGGCTAAGAAGCGTTACCAATCATACGTTCGTATGACGAAGATGGAGTATTAATAAAATACTCTAAATAACATATTGGAAGGAAGGCTCGGTCTCGTATCGAGCCTTCTTTTAATACAAACATTTGTGAGTGATGAATCGGTCCAATCTGTATAACAAGGAAGAGGTGGCGGACTTCTTGTCTGGCGCCGAAGAGGCTTGCGCTGTTCCTTTGAAGGGTCAATCCAAGAAGGGGTGCTTGAATGTCTTGTCGCTATTCTCTGGTTGCGGAGGCATGGACCTTGGCTTCGAAGGCGGATTTATCTGCAACAGAAGGTCTGTCCCGGAAACGTCAGGATGGATTGAGCGTGCGGTCAATGACAATTGGGTTCTCCTGAAGAAGAACCGCTTCCGTACGGTCTTTGCCAACGATATCTTGTCGGAGGCTTTCCGTTCGTGGACGAAGTACATGGGACGGTTCGGTTGTGAGGACGGTGTCTTCCATACGGAGAGTGTGGTGGATTTGGTGAAGGCGTACCAGTCTGGTGATAGTTCTTTCCCTTCGTCCGTGGATATTGTCACGGGCGGTTTCCCTTGCCAGGATTTCAGTGTAGCGGGCAAGCGGAAGGGTTTCGACTCCCAAATGAGCCATAATGGCGAGAAAAGGACGGAGGATGAGGCATCGGAGGAGACGAGAGGAAAACTCTATTTCTGGATGAAGCAGGTGATAGATATCGTCAAGCCTAAGATCTTCATAGCGGAGAACGTGAAGGGATTGGTCAGCTTGGGGGATGTGAAGGATATCATCCAAAAGGATTTCGCCTCTGCGGATGGCCATGATTATTACGTGTTTGATCCCCAGGTGTTGAATGCTGGCAACTATGGAGTGCCTGAGATGAGGGAGAGGGTGATTTTCATCGGTGTGAAGAAATCCGCGCTGAATGAGACTGCGAGAAAAGTCTTTGAGAGCGGGAACATCCCGGAAGAATACAATCCTTATCCGAAGCCAACCCACGCTTATACGTTGAAGGATCCAACCTTGTTGCCTCCAGTGACGTGTGCCGATGTCTTCCGTGACTTGAAAGAGCCTGAGGATAGTGCGGATCTCTCCCATGCCAATTACTCGAAGGCGAAGTACATGGGTAGCCACTGTCAGGGACAGAGTGAGGTGAATCTCAGAGGTTTAGGTCCGACGATCAGGTCCGAGCACCATGGAAACATAGAGTACCGACGTTTGTCGGCGGAGCATGGCGGCAAGTATTCGGATGAGCTGAATAAAGGCTTGAAAGAGAGACGGTTGACTCCGAGGGAGTGCGCGTTGATTCAGACTTTCCCGCCGGACTATCCGTTCGTCTACCGTAAGGCTGGCACGAATCGTTTCGCAGTCAGTGCGTCTGGGGCCTATAAGGTGATTGGCAATGCGGTGCCTCCAGTGCTGGCTTATAATATCGCGAGACGATTAGAAGAAGTTTGGAATAAATATTTTTGATGTATAAATAGTCGATTCTCCTTGTTGTTTGTTTTAGGGAGTCTATCTGCGAAAATCTGTGAGACTATAATCTTTGATAATGGCTTCATTCCTTTATGTTGGTGAAATCATTGTCAGTTTATGTTTTTGTTCCCGAAATGGATTTTTTTGTGTTCTTTGTTGTTTTCATATGAAAAATGATATTATTTTGTAAATACAAGACAAATATCCTAAGGTATGTTCTCTGACAGTGTTGTAGTGAAACTTTTTTAATGTTGAAAGGATGTTTTGTTTCAAATCCACTTGGCTGAGGAATTTTGGCCGAAAAAAATGATATCATGAATGCGAAATCAGTCCAGACGCTGGTAGTATTATTAGACAAAGAAATATCGCTGAAGGAAATACCATATTTCCGGGGGTGTGTGGTCCACTCGATGGAGGATGCGAACATATTGTTCCATAATCATTTGGGTGACGAACAGTTGAGGTATCGTTATCCTCTCATACAGTACAAGCGTATTGGGGGGAAGGCGGCCATCGTATGTGTGGGAGAAGGAACGGAGGTCATCGGCGAATTTTTCTCGCAGACCGATTTCCATTTCAAGGTAGGAGAGCGAGAGGTGGATATGGGGATAGACCATATAGATGCCAAGCGGACGATACTTCAGGTCTGGGATAGTGATTTCCGCTACACGTTGCGGAAATGGTTGCCGTTGAGTTCGGAGAATTACCGGGAGTACGGCCAATTGGAAGGGATTTCGGAACGCTGTGATTTCCTGCAGAGGATATTGGTGGGTAACATCTTGTCGTTCTGCAAGGGCATTGGTGTCACGGTAGAGGGTGAGATCAAGTGTGTGATCACGGAGATAATGGATACGCATTCCTATCTGTATAAAGGCGTGAAGATGCAAGGGTTTGACGTGGCGTTCAAAACCAACATCAGTTTGCCCGACTATGTGGGACTGGGGAAAGGTGTGAGTCTGGGGTTTGGAACGGTAGTAAAGAAATATGAAAACAGAAAAAATAATAACGAATAATAATATGGACGCGACGAGAGAAAAAGTGTATTTGGCGGCACTGCTGCATGATATAGGAAAGTTTTATCAGAGGGCGGATACCGGTTCTGTAGGATCCAGCACTCATCTGAAAGATTATAGTA
>JAGCGM010000285.1 GCA_017649635.1 Paludibacteraceae bacterium
CCCAATTCCTTCTGGACGAGTCTGTCTATCTTATTTTTTCTTGTTGATTCCATCGCATTTCAAACATTAAGAATTATCTTTGCAAAGGTAATATAAAAATCGTATCTGTGGTAAAGCGGAGGCAAGACTACCAAAAATACGGAAAATTCTATTTGTTTACACATCATGGAACAAGATTTATTGTATCAGATCGCCCTGACGATGGCGAAAGGCGTGGGCACCCATACCATCAGAAAACTCGTCAGCATATTAGGCAGTGAAAAGGAGGTGATCCAATGTCCACGCAAGGAGTTGGAGAACATTCAGGGGATTGGCGCCATCACAGCCAAAAGCATAAAAGACCCACTGATCCTGAAACGAGCGGAGAAGGAGATACACTTCCTGCAAAAGGCTGGCGCGAATGCGGTACCCTTCGGCAGCGACGAATATCCCCAACGGATGAAGGAGTGCATAGACGCTCCCTACATCCTCTACACGAAAGGGAAGATGTCAATGAACGGAGACCATTTCATCGGAGTCGTCGGCACACGGAAGATGACGCCTTACGGAAAGAATATCTGCGAGGAGATTATCTCTTCGTTGGCGCACAAATATCCAGACCTGAGCGTCATCAGCGGATTGGCCTACGGAGTGGACGGATGCGCCCATAAAAAAGCTGTGGATCTAGGCATCCAGACAATCGGTGTGGTCGGGCACGGACTCGACATGATCTACCCCGCAAGGCACAGGGCCCTATCCAACAAAATGATGGAAAGAGGAGGCATCGTGACGGAGTTCCGCTCAGAATGTGTCGTGGACAAGAAAAACTTCGTCTCCAGGAACCGTATCATCGCCGGCATGTGCGACGTCATCCTCGTCGTGGAGTCCGGGGAGAAGGGAGGGGCTCTCTTCACCGCCGAATTCGCCAATTCCTACAACAAGGACGTGTGCGCCATCCCCGGACGCATAGGAGACCTCTATTCCGCAGGATGCAACAAACTCATAAAGAACAACCAGGCGACCATGGTGGAGAGCGCAGAGGAGATCGAACAACTGATGAATTGGGACATCAAGGAGAAAGAACATTCCGCCATGAACATATCACGGTTCATGCAACTGACCGAACAGGAAAGAATCATCGTCGAAGCGCTCCAGATGGAAAGCAGGATGGAAATGAACCAACTGGCAAGAAAAACGGCTATCCCCTTCAGCCAATTATCCTCCCTGCTTTTCGACATGGAGATGAAGGACCTCGTCTGCTCGGCTCCCGGCAACACCTATTTCCTGCCGGGGCACTAACAACAAGAAAAGGGGCGTTGAATCTTCTCCAACGCCCCTCGGTATTTATCCACGCGACATGCCCCTACTTCTCCAAAACCTTATTAGGCAAATGGAATACTATCGGCAACGTCAGCGCGGTGCGTACTTCCTTTCCATCCTTCATGGCTGGTATCCACTTAGGCATGTTACGCACCACTCGCATCGCCTCCGCGTCCAAGATGGAAGAAACACCCTTTTCCACCTTCACATTCTGAATGGAGCCATCCTTCTCAACCACAAACGAGACAAATACTTTGCCTATCTCGTTGTTCTTCATGGCCGATTCAGGATATGTCACGTTGGTTTGCAAATAACTCGCCAACGCATCGTTTCCTCCCGGGAATGAAGCCGTTCTATCCGACGCGAACGAAAAAGCGGCACAACACACAAAGGCGAAGAAAGCCCAAACTCTTTTCCAATTAAAACGTTTCATAACAGTCATTGCACTTTAAAAGATTAATAAGAGAACGTACTGCCACCCAAGAACTCGCGCAACAGCGAGGTAAACGGAATCTCCGTCTCCTGGATAGGGCTGAAATACTTCAGGAAATTCTGCAGCCTATGCACTTCGGAATACTCCACACAATTCTGCGGAACCTCCGACAAGATCGGCTCAGCGAACTTCTTCAAGACACTTAACTCAAAGATCAGAGCCGAGTTGAACATCGCATCCGCATTCTCCTGGTAAGGGAAGATCCACTTCTCCTCACCCGCATTCACCTTCGGCCAACGGCTGATGGTATCGAGTGCGGAATAGCCACGGTACTTATAGTCACGGATAATACGACGAAGCAATCGGTTATCCGTCGTCGGTATCCAGTTGTGATTATCGAACGAGATGGTCGTCAACGCCGACACGTACACCTTGAACTTACGCTCCGAAGGGATTTCCGAAGTGAGGGTCGGGTTCAAGGCATGGATACCCTCCACCACCAAGATATCATTCGGCCCCAGTTTAATCGTATTGCCCCTGTATTCTCGCTGTCCCGTCTCGAAATTGAACGTAGGGAGACTCACCTCCTCACCCGCCAACATCTTCTTCAGATGATCATTGAAAAGTTCCAGATCGAGCGCATAGAGAGACTCAAAGTCATAGTCGCCATGCTCATCCCGTGGAGTCTTGTCGCGTGACACGAAATAATCGTCCATCGAGAGAGGCGTAGGCCGCCTCCCATTCACCGCAAGAGCAATACTCAGACGCTTACTGAAAGTGGTTTTACCAGAAGAGGAAGGCCCCGAAACCAAGACCAGTTTCACTGTGCCTCGCTCACAGATATCGTCCGCTATCTTCGTGATCTTCTTCTCCTGCAGAGCCTCCGCGATCTTGATCACGTCAGACATGACACGCTTCTTTTGGATCAACGAATTCATGTTCCCCACATTGCTGAGGCCCATGATCTCATTCCATTCGGTATATTCGCTGAAGGTTTCGAACAACTTGTCCTGGTTCACCTCCTCGCTCAGTTTGGTGGTATCCTTTCTATCCGGCACACGGAGGAACATTCCATCCTTGTAAGGGGTCAGGTCGAAGACATCCACATAACCCGTGGAAGGCGCCAAAGGACCGATGTACCAATCCATCAGTCCATCCAACTCATAGACCTTCGTATACAATTCGCCCAAAGACTTCAGCAGGAGGGAAACATCGGTAGCCCCACGCTTCTCGAATGCGGCGATCGCCTCCTCGGTAGGAATCATACGCATGACGAACGGATAGTCCATCGCAATGATCTTCCGCATCTCCTCCTTGATACGCTCCGTCAACTCCGTAGTGATCTTCTGATCCGACCTTAACAGTTTGCAGTAATAGCCGTTGGCTATCGGGTGGTCCAGACGGATCTCCGCCCCAGGGAACAAGGTGTAAAAAGCCTTGCACAAGATAAAAGACAACGAACGCACGTAGGCACGTCTACCGGCTGGCACATCATTGCTCTGGAACTCTATTCTTTTCGGATTATATATCTTAAACTTCAAATCGCGCGTCACATTATTCACCTGAACAACGAAAGGCTTCCCATTCAACGGCACATTCAAATCCTTGTATACATCCAACAAACTTGTACCCATAGGGTAGCTGTACTTCCTTTGCGTATTCACGCAAAAAACATCAACCATGTTACTCATAATCAACTCAAATTACTTACATTCAACAAAAAAAGACCTCGTCTTTCCCCTTTAAAATCCGGACTCGTACAAATCGAACTCCTTCATAAAGGCCTTCATGTTATCCAAGAAAACCCTTTCCTTCTCTGCGGACCGCACCGCGAAATCCGTCTTGACCGAATTCACACGGTTCTCCAAATATTCGCCACTTTCGCCTGCCTTAATGGCATCCAGCACCGGAGGGAAATCATTCTCATAAAACGAGACATACGTGGAGACGAAATCCATGGCAGACCGCCGACACGCATCATTCCCCTTGCAATCCGACATGCCTCGAAGGGCCTCCAACGAAGACTTGGCCGCATCATAGCCCGCCGTATACGATTCACTCACCTTCCCGTAATCAATCGGGGAAGAAAGAGTCTCCACGAATCGGTTGTGCGTCTGCACTACCGAACTAACCTCTTTCGAGACCTTCTCGAAATAATCCGCCGGGACAGTACATGCCACCATCGAAAACGCCAGCACGAGTCCTAAAAATAAATTTCTCATTAATCTTCAATAATTAAACTCAACATTTATAGAGTGCTATTACTATCACATGCATAAAGATATAAAAACTTATGAAAAAAAAAGCATTCATGAAGATTTTGATACAAAAGAAAATTAAATTTGTAATACAATAGAGAAAAAGAGTATCAAAACACACAAGGTATATGACGAAAAAATATGATTTCTTAGTTATCGGCTCCGGCATCGCGGGCATGAGTTTCGCCCTGAAGGTGGCCCACAAAGGCAAGGTTGCCATCTTATGCAAGACCGAAATGGAGGAGGCGAACACGCACTATGCGCAAGGTGGCGTGGCTTCCGTGACTAAACCAACCGACGAATTCGAACACCACGTGATCGACACCCTCATCGCAGGCGACGGCATCTGCGACGAAGCGGTCGTACGCAAAGTGGTAGAGGGCGCACCTGAACAGATCAAGCAATTGGTGTCATGGGGCGTCGATTTTGACAAGAACGAGAAAGGCGATTATGACCTGCACAAAGAGGGAGGGCACTCGGATTTCCGTATCCTCCACCACAAAGACAACACCGGGGAGGAGATTCAGGACAGCCTCATCAAGGCGGTCAAGAACCACCCGAACATCGATGTATACGATCAGCACTTCGCCATCGAAATCATCACGCAGCACCATCTGGGGCAATTGGTGAAACACACCACGCCTAATATCGAGTGCTATGGCGCTTATGTCCTGGACATCCGCACCAACCATGTGCATACCTTCCTCTCGAAGATCACCATGATGGCCACGGGCGGTATCGGTAACATCTACCAGACAACAACCAACCCACCGGTAGCCACGGGCGACGGCATCTCCATGGTCTACCGCGCCAAGGGATTGGTGGAGGACATGGAATTCGTGCAATTCCACCCTACCGCGCTCTATCATCCGGGCGACCGTCCTTCCTTCCTCATCACGGAGGCGATGCGCGGCTACGGAGGTATCCTGCGCAACAAGAAGGGCGAAGCCTTCATGAAGAAATACGACTCCAGAGGTTCGCTCGCGCCGCGTGACGTCGTCGCACGCGCCATAGACAATGAACTGAAGATCACGGGTGACGAGCATGTCTACCTCGACGTGACGCACAAAGACCCGGAGACCACGAAAAGGGAGTACCCGACCATCTACAACAAATGCCTCTCCATCGGCATCGACATCACCAAGGATTATATTCCTGTGGCGCCAGCGGCGCACTACCTCTGCGGAGGAATCAAGGTGGACATGAACGCAAGGACCAGCATCCACAACCTCTATGCGGCAGGCGAATGCTCCCGCACGGGCTTGCACGGCGCCAACCGTCTGGCTTCCAACTCCCTCATCGAGGCGGTAGTCTACGCCGACGCAGCCGCGAAGGATGCGCTCAAATACCTGCCAGCCATCTCATGGAACGAGGAGATCCCTGAATGGAACGACGAAGGGACTTCCCTCAACGAGGAGATGGTGCTCATCACCCAAAGCGAAAAGGAGGTGAACCAGATCATGAACGCCTACGTGGGCATCGTACGGTCCAACCTGCGTCTGAAAAGAGCCTACGACCGTCTGGAAATACTCTACAGGGAAACGGAGAACCTATTCCAGAGATCCGTCGTCTCCAAGGAAATATGTGAACTGAGAAATATCATCAACACGGCATACCTGGTCATCAAGGCCGCTTCGCAACGGAAAGAGAGCCGAGGCCTGCACTACACGATAGATTATCCGAAGAAGAATTCGCACATGAACCTCTACGACACGGACGAATTACTTCGCATGGGTGAGAGCCAAAACAACCAAAAGGAGTAGGACGAGGAAAATCATACAACGATGGAAGAGGGGTAACTTGAAACGTTTCCCCTCTTTCTTTTTGCTCGGGTCCAAATGCTCGGCACTACCCTCCGCATTCGACGAGGAGGGTTGGCTCTTCTCGCCCACCTTACGCCCGCAGCTCAAGCAATACTTGGAACCCTCAGGCAATTCCGATCCACAATTATAGCAACGCATATCCTATCTTTTAGCTAAATCATCATACAGACATTGCAGGAAGGCCTTCCCCGCAAGGAGAAGCGTATCGTTGTCGCACTCCTGCGGTGCGCCGGAAGCATTGTCGAAAATCGCCACGCCACGATGGTCGATCATGCCAAAACCGTCCGGGAAAGCGTAGTATGCGAACTTATGGGTCCGCTGCCCGAATATATCCTTGCTGAAGATAAAATCGTCCGCCGGCAAATCCATCTGCGACAGCAACGTGCGGGCCAAATCCATCTGCGAGCATACCGTGTCCACACGCATAGGCTGCTGTTTTAACGCTCCACCCAGCCATAGCATAGGAATCTCATGCCGTGCGACACACGAGCTGGAGAGATCGGCGGGATAGCGGTACGCATGGTCGGGCAATATCACCAACAGCAGATTGTTCCACAACTCCCTTTGGCGGAGCTGATCGACAAATGCGCCGAGGCAACTATCCGTATAGGCGACAGAATTCAAATATGGCTCTTCAAGCCGACGCATAGGCACATCGAACGGTTCATGGCTATTCAGCGTCAATATAGCCTTAAAGAACGGACGCTGCGTCTCCTCGTCAATATCCTTCAAGAGACGTTTCAAGACCACATGGTCGTAAGCACCCCACTTGGTGGACATCTCCGAATGGCCGAAATCCTTCTCCGTGATGATCTTCTCGAAACCGGAAGTGACAAGATACGAATGCAGATTCGTGAAGTTATCATCCCCTCCGTAGAAGAACGCCAAATCGTACCCTACCTGCTTCAAGGAAAGCGGTATTTTAGCCATGTTCTGCGTCTTAGCGGGGTATTTCATCACCGAGGAGGTCGGTTGCGCAGGATAGCCGCTCAGAATCGAAACCAAACCCCTATCCGTACGGAAACTATTCGCATAGAAACGAGTGAACAAAACACCCTCTTCCATCAATCGGTTAAGGTTAGGCGCTACACCCTTTTCCCCGCCAAGCGTTTCGATCACATTCGAGCCGATTCCCTCCATGATGATGAAGATAACATCCGGGCGGGTATTCCTCAAAAGACGGATAGTCGTGGAATCCCCCTCGACAGGAAGCAAAGGGAGGAGCCTCTCGTGCGCCTCCTCGTCTGGCATGAAACGATATTGGTCGTCGAACCGTTTGGAGGAGAAACAAGCGCTGATGAAATTCCATGTAGGGTTAATCGCAGCATGATTGAGGAATATATCCTTGCTGAAATAGCATCTGCCCGCATTCATCGTGGAGACACCCACACCGCCCCTGATGGCGATGAACATCACGCCCCCCAGGAGCAACAGGGGGAGCAATGCCACATAAGCCTTCCCCGAAAAGGAGAAAAAGCGTTTGTGCAACTTTAGATACGCATACATGGAACCGCCCAAGAAGAGCGTGAAAAGAAGCAAGGCGGAAAGATACTCCTTCGCCGTACCGCTCGCCGCCGCATCCTTAGGCGACGACAAATAAAAAAGAGGGGTGGCATCGAGACGGAAGCCCCAGTACTTATACAGAAAAAGGTCCGAGACCAGAACCAACATGCCAAAAGAGAGGAAGATGATGGTGAGGACCTTCGTGACATTCCCGAAGAGACGATCCTTGGAGAAGAAACAGGAGACCAGCAGCACGACTAATATCGGCAGGGTGAAATAGCCCGCCATGGAGAGGTCCATCGAGAACCCATGGACATTGGTCAGCAACCACTCCCCGAAAGAATGACGGCATGCGCTATTCCAATGGAACAGCAAGAAGATAGGTTTCTGCAAAATGAAAAGAACCACCCAAAAGAGGTATACGAAAAGAAGAGATTTTAGTCTAGACTTCATAGGGAATCCACATTAAATTTAGACAGCCGCATTTGCGTTCGCCCTTCGCTCGGAAACAATCATCAACGCCTCCTCCCGGACCACGTCGGGTAGCTGTATCTCCCGAGACTGAAGGCTTTTCAGCCAACCAGCCACATCAAAATCCTTCATGGTAAAAAGCACGTTCTGGAACTGCGAAATCTCCTCGTCCGTATAGCTGGAAGGCTCTCTGTTCGCGAAAGCGTCCAACTCCTCATCGTCGTAATAAACCACCTTCAGCTTGGTGTTCAAGAGCGAGTCTCGCTCGCAGACCGCATGCTGTCCACAACACTCGCCCGAAGCGATTTTCTCCTGTCGTATACGTTCCTTCCGTTCCTCCTCCGTCTCCTCCTTAGCAGAAAGCAAAGCCTTCTTCTTACGGTTATGGACATAGAAGAGATACGAGAAGAATATCGTGAAGAATATTACCACTAAGGCTATCTGTTTCATGGCAACCGGTCATTACAGATTATCGACACAAGAGGTCAGTTTCATGCTATTGGACCCCTTCACAAGGACAAGCGAAGAGGTTATCGGGTTCGCCTTCAAGTACTCGTTCAGCTGGTCCACCGAATCGAACTTCAGTGCGTCAGCGTTCGTCTTTGCGAATTCCGGACCAATCAGGAATGCCTGTTTTAAGTGCAGGGCAGGCAACATATCCGCTATCTTCTGATGCTCCGCTTCGCTGACATGGCCCAACTCCTTCATGTCGCCAAGGACAACCACCTTGCTATCAGCGACCATGCTCTTGAAGTTATCGAGTGCGGCCGACATGCTCGTCGGGTTCGCGTTGTAAGCGTCGATGATCAGGTCATTGGAAGCCGTCTTCTTATATTGGGAGCGGCTGTTCGTCGGCGCATATTGGGAGATAGCCTCCACGATATCCTCCGGAGAGACGCCGAAGTAGGAACCCACAGCGATGCTCGCCAGCACATTCTCGAAATTATAGGCACCGATCAGCTGGGTTTGGATGTCATGTCCATTCCAACGGATATGCAGGAAAGGATCGCAACCCACCAGTTCCGCGGAGAGCGGAGAGCCCGCCCCGTAAGGGATACGGTCCATACCCGAGGATTTCTCCTCCAAGATAGGGTTAGCGCAATGATAGAATACTTTCCCGTGATGAGCCCGCAGGTAATCATACAACTCGCACTTCGTCTTGACCACCCCTTCGAAGGATCCGAAGCCCAGAATGTGGGCAGTACCGATGTTAGTGATCAAACCATAGTCAGGATGGGCGATGTTCACCAGCTCCTCGATGTCTCCAGGGTGGCTCGCACCCATTTCGACGATAGCCAGTTCATGCTCCTTTTTGATGGACAAGAGAGTCAACGGCACACCAATTTGGTTGTTCAGGTTACCCTTCGTATAGGTCAGGTTGAACTTCCTGCTCAAGACAGAAGCAAGCAACTCTTTGGTAGTCGTCTTGCCGTTACTACCCGTAACACCGATGATTTTCAAGCCCAACTGTTTACGATGGTATTCCGCCAGGCGCTGCAAGGTCTTCAAGCAATCATCGACCAACAAAATCCGATCACCGTCCGCATGCTCCGGTTCATCCACGAATGCGTAGGCGCATCCCTGTTCGATAGCGGCACGGGCGAATTTATTTCCATCAAAGTTTCCCCCTTTCAAGGCGAAGAACAAAGAATCCTTAGGGCAGCTCCTGCTGTCGGTCGTCACAAGCGGGAAGCGCGAGAAAATATCATAAATGCTTTGAATATCCATAACGAAAAGAATAAACTATCAGTAACAAAAAAAGCCCCTACGAGAGGGGCTTTTTTTACTATGAGATTACATTATCTTACATCTCCATCCTCAGCACCTACCTTGCTCATCGCGCAACGGAAACCGATATCGCTACGAGACTCAGTCTGCTCAAGATATCTTCTCTGACCTGGGTTCAACCAGTAAGAACGGTCTTTCCAACCACCACCCTTGTATACGCGGGAAGTATTAGAAACCTTAGAGGTCAAGAAGCTCTCCTTGTCGCTCTCTGGATCTGGATCGTACAACTTCTTAGTAGAAACGTCAGGATCCGTAACGACAGTCCATTCAGTTCTGTTCAATGCGCTACCAGCGTCACCATCCTTGTAGTTACGAACATCCAATTTAGCGTAAGCTGCAGGATCCTCAGCCTTGTCAACTGGGTAAGCGAATACCACACGACCCAAGCTATCGATTTGAGGAACCTTCACGTCCACACCATCGATGGTAGTCTGTTCCTTAACAGGAACCTTGTATTCGTTACCACGGAATGGGTTGTACTCTTGTACATCGTCGCTAGACAATACACGATAAACATCCAATACCCACTCGTTTACGTTACCAGCCATACAATACAGACCGAACTCATTTGGCCAGAAAGCATCCACTGGAGCCGTGATAGTAGCATGGTCGTTCAAGTGACCACCCATACCCATCATATCGCCTCGACCACGAACGTAGTTGGCATACATTTGACCTTTAACCTTCTTGCTTGGGTTACGCATTTGGTGGCCATACCAAGGATAAATCTTTCTCTCTTGGTAGTTCTCCTCGCCCTCGATAGCCTTTGTACCATAAGCGGCGTACTCCCACTCAGCCTCGGTCGGGAGACGATACTTCGGCATCAAAATACCGTCGGACATATTTGTCTTTCTAACATTTCCATAAACGTCAGTCACTGGCTTCTTACCATCAGTTGGCTTGTAGTCAGACTTCATCAAATACTTCTGAGTACTGAACACCTGATTTTGAGCGATATCGTTAGGGTCAGTGTTACCCTTCAAAGCTTGGAAGTCAGGATATTGGATAATGCCCTTGGAAGCCATTCTCATCTCGTTCACACGGTCAGTACGCCAGATACAGTAGTCAGAGCACTGCTCCCAGTTAACACCTACAACAGGATACCAGTTGTAAGCGACGTGTGAGAAATAGAAGTCCAAATATGGCTCGTTGTAAGCCAACTCCTCTCTCCAAACCAATGTGTCCGGATAAGCTTTCTCAACATATTCAGGAGTATTGTGGAAGACGTTGCCCATCCAATAGAGGTACTCACGCCAGTTCACATTTGAAATCTCATATTTATCCATATAGAAGGAAGCAACGGTCACACGTCTCGGGATGTTGTTCCAATCACCAATCACATCTTCAATCACACGGCCTTGCGTAAAGGTACCACCCTCGATGAATACCATTCCCGGAGGGGTTTCCTGTACATAACCATTCACAACCTGGAATCCGCCATTCTCCTTGTCATTGTATTTCCAACCTGTAGCGTTTGATTCCTTCGAGTCTTTCAACTTTTTTTCTCCGCACGAAGCCAATGTAACACCAGCTAACATCAACAACGCCGCAGTCTTCAAAAAATTTACGTGTCTCATAGCACTATAATAAAATAAGATAATGTTTCATTAATAATTATATAACTTCTCTTTTGCAGTTTTATTGCCCCACTCAACCTCAAAATTCAACAGCACAATCAATTTCGCGACTGAAGTAGTGGACAAAGATATATATTTTCTATTTTTGCAAAAAAGTTTTTAAGGATATTTTTTTGCATTTTTTAATATTAGGTCCGTCCAAAAGTAAAAATTTTACTATATAATTAATTGCATTACAATGAATTACAACAAAAACATCCCACAAGTGATGGGGATAATAAATATTACGCCCGATTCCTTCTTCAAGGATAGCCGATGTGAAACCAATGAGGCCATTCTGTCAAAAATTGAACAATTCATAAAGGAGGGCGCCACCATTTTCGATATTGGGGCCTGCTCCACCCGCCCGGGAAGCGCCCCGGTCGATGAAAAAGAGGAAATCTCCAGGATGAGAAAGGCGCTAGGAACCATCAGGAGCGCATACCCGGACATCTGCCTCTCCATAGACACCTTCCGGGCCAGCGTCGCCCGCATGTCAGTGGAAGAATTCGGGGCGCAAATCATCAACGACGTATATGGAAGCGACCCGAAAATGGCGGAGACCGTAGCGGAATTGGACTGCTCCTACGTATTTACCCACTCCCTCGAAGTGGATTCATCCTCTTCGGAGGAACTAATCAGAAAAATTTTCGCTTTCTTTGCAGAAGGAATCAAAGCGTTGCAGGAGAAAGGCGCCCGTAAGATCATCATCGACCCCGGCTTCGGCTTCGGGAAGACAATGGACCAGAACTTCGCGTTGCTATCCCTACAACAGGAGTTAAAGTCATTGGGCTATCCGCTCTTGGTGGGCATTTCAAGGAAAAGGATGATCTGGCAGACGCTGGACATCACTCCCGAAGAGGCATTGAACGGAACCACTGTACTGAACACCTTATCGCTGATCGCGGGGGCAGACATTTTGCGGGTACATGATGTGAAAGAAGCGAAACAATGCGTCGACCTATATATGCGTTATTATAATAACAAGGTACAAAATGATTAGACTGATCGATTACATAGACATCCTACTGGTCACATACCTGCTCTACAAGACCTACAAGGTTCTGCGGGGAACAGTCGCCATGAGGGTCTTCCTCGGCATACTCTTCTTTGTCATCGCTTGGCTGGTCGTGAACTTCGTCTTCCAGATGCAGCTACTAGGAGGAATCATGAACCAGATCGTCAACGTGGGCGCCATCGCACTCATCGTGCTCTTCCAGGATGAAATCCGGCAGACGCTCTCCCGAATCGGAACCGGACGAGACAAGGTGTCGTCGTTCATCAACAGGCTGTTCTCTGCCAACCCCTCCCAACTGGTCGACGCCGAAGTGATGCAGATCATCATCGCCTGCAAGAACATGGCGAAGAGACGAGTGGGCGCGCTCATCGTCTTCGAAAAGACCAAAGACCTCAAGAACATAGAGGTGACAGGCGACATCATCAATGCGGAGATCAACGCCCGCCTCATCGAGAACATCTTCTTCAAGAACTCACCCCTCCACGATGGGGCGATGATCATATCCAAAAACAAAATAACCGCGGCGGGTTGCATCCTACCCGTCTCGCACAACTTCGACCTTCCGAAGGAGATAGGTCTGCGCCATAGGGCTGCAGTGGGCCTCTCAGAGAAAACCGACGCGATGGTCATCATCGTCTCCGAAGAGACAGGTAGGATTTCCTACGCGCAGAATGGGGAACTGAAGACCAACATCACACCGGAAGACCTGGAATCCATCCTAACCAACAAACTGGAAGATTATTATGATAATAGCAAATAACATCACCAAATCATTCGGTCAATTCACTGCGCTGCGGGGCGTGAGCCTATCCATCGAGAAGGGGGAATTCGTCTCCATCATCGGTGCGAGCGGTGCGGGCAAGACCACACTGCTACAGATCCTAGGCACATTGGACAAGCCCGACATGGGCGAGGTGACCATCAACGGGACAAATGTCTTCGAACTATCGGATGACGAGCAAGCGGCTTTCCGCAACAAACATATCGGTTTCGTGTTCCAGTTCCACCAACTCCTGCCGGAATTCACCGCTCTGGAGAACATCATGATCCCCGCCCTGATCGCCAAGAGAGAGAAAGCGGAGGCGGAACGGGAGGCGAAGGAACTGCTCGCCTTCATGAACCTGAGCGAAAGGGCCGACCACAAGCCAAGCGAATTGTCGGGAGGAGAGAAGCAGAGAGTCGCCGTGGCGCGCGCCCTCATCAACAAACCGGACGTCCTGCTCGCCGACGAACCGACAGGCAGCCTCGACTCCAAGAACAAACAGGACATCCACCGGCTCTTCTGCCAACTGCAGCAGGAGATGGGGCAGACGCTCGTCGTGGTCACGCATGACATGGAGATGGCCTCCGGCTCGGGAAGGATCATCAACATGCAGGACGGAAGAATCATTGAGAATTAAGAGTTATGAATTAAGAATTATGAATTAAGTTTATGGGGTTGACAGACTCAACAAAAAATAATACCTTCGCGTGACATTTGGTCACGGAAAACGGCAAGATAAAAACATACAATAACTAATAATAATAAAATGGGAAGAGCTTTTGAATACCGTAAAGCAAGAATTTTTGCGAGGAACGCCCGATTATCCAAGACGTTCACCCGCATCTCTAAGGAAATAACCATTAGCGTCAAGGCCAGCGGTGCGGATCCATCCTCCAACTCACGTCTCCGCATGCTCCTGCAGAAAGCGAAAGCGGAGTGTATGCCGAAAGACAGCGTAGACCGCGCCATCAAGAAGGCGACCGACAAGGACGCCGCTGATTTCAAGGAGATCATCTACGAGGGATATGGCCCAGGCGGTGTGGCTGTCTTGGTCGTAGCCGCGACAGATAACAATACGCGTACCGTTTCCAACGTGCGTTCTTACTTCAACAAACACGGAGGTAGCCTCGGCACTTCCGGTAGCCTCGCCTTCCTCTTCGAGCACAAATGCGTGTTCAAAGTAGCGGAGAAAGAGGGTGCGGACCTCGAAGAACTGGAGCTGGAACTGATTGATTTCGGAGTGGAAGAGGTATTCAAGGATGACGAGACAGGTGAGATCATCATCGAAGGCGCATTCGAGAACAACTCCAAGATCCAATCCTACTTGGAGGACAACGGCTTCGAAATCAAGGACGTGGAGTTCATCTACGCGCCAAACGACACGAAGGAAATCACCGCTGAACAGCGTGAGACCCTCAACAAGTTGCTCGACAAGTTGGACGAGGACGACGATGTCTCCATCGTATTCACCAACGTGAAAGAAGAGGATGAGGAATAATCCAAGTAACCTCAACGACTTATACCAGCGGCGAAGCTATGCAGTTTCGCCGCTCTCTTTTTAGGACTACCAACATACGCGAACACCCATGGAAGGCAAGCCTCAAGGCAAAATAACCCGCCAATTCCCACAACCAGAGAGGCAAGGAGGCAACCTAAAGATGCATATCAATCTTTTTTCTCAAAAAAATTTAAACGAATATAAAAAAAATAGAATATAAAAAATTGCGATTCCAATTTTTTGTTATATTTGCATTGTCAAAACCTGCAAAGGCGGGTTTCGTGTTATATGATCGAATTTTATTGTTTAACTTTTTAATTTATTTGCAAAATGAAAAAGATTTTTAATTTGGCAGTGATTTTCGCAGCTTTGACTGCAGCTTTCACTTTCGCATCTTGCGGTGACGATGATGACAAGGCAGAGGAGAACTCTACTTTCACTTCAATGCAAGTTCAAGCTGGTGAGAAGTATTCTTTCTCAAATCAGCAAAACGCAGTTTCTGGATGGATCAAGGTTACAGCTGCTGCTGCAGGTGATGTAACTTTCGAGCTCACTTGCGACGGAACAAATCAAAAGAACGTTGAGATCAACCTTTCTGACGCTGGAACTTCTTACTTGATCCTCAGCGAAGGTCAACTCGTTACTTCAAAGCAAGCTAACGCAGTAGAGAACGCAGACAAGGTAATCATCGCTTTGATGGCTGGAACTCAGAAGTTGGGTGACGGAAACGTTAACACTCCAATCAAGAACACTGGCAAGGCTGGTGCAACTTTGTTCGGCAAGAAATAATCACAGCTGAATTAAGCGAATCAAAAAGCGGGCTTCGGTCCGCTTTTTTTTTTGCGACGCAACACCTATGACATTTACTATTTAACTATTTACGATTTACTATTTTGTGGGCACAGCCATCGCATTCCGTGTAGATGGAATTTACTATTTAACCATTGACGATTTACTGTTTCAGCAGGTGCAGGGAACGGCGCCTCGACCAAATGTTACAAATAAAATTTCTGAGACCACCATCCTTAGCTGCCACGAGCAGGGAATTCCAAAATTCCCCCGAAAATAATTTTCACCTCTCAATTTTTGGTTTATAGTTTCCCATCCGACAACCGTCCAAATGAAACTTCCGTGCGCCCAAATTGCTTTTTTTAGAATTATTTCATTAATTTTGCAAACTAAAATATAACTTAGAGATAGAATGTACGAATATATCAAAGGCAGAGTCGAGGAACTGAGTCCCGCCATGGCCATTATAGAGGCCAATCAAGTTGGGTACGCGGTGAACATCTCGCTGAACACCTATGCGGCGCTGGAGGGCAAGGCGGAGGCCAAGCTCTACATCCACGAGGCCATCCGCGAAGACGCCTTCACTCTCTACGGGTTCGCCGAGAAAGCGGAGCGCGACCTCTTCCTTCTGCTCATATCCGTATCAGGCGTTGGCGCCAACACCGCCAGGATGATCCTATCCTCCTTCTCGGTACCCGAACTGGAGGCCATCATCAGCGGAGAAAACGTCAACCAACTCAAGGCGGTGAAAGGCATCGGGCTGAAAACCGCACAGAGAATCATCGTTGACCTGAAAGACAAAGTAGGGAAAGAGACGTCTCCGTTGGGCGCACAGATACAAACGAACAACAACAGAGAAGAGGCGCTCACTGCCTTAGTCTTGTTAGGATTCAACAGAAGTGCGTCCGCGAAGGTGGTCGACAAAATCATTGCAGGCGAACCGACCATTTCACTAGAAAAAATCATCAAGGACGCACTAAAACAGCTTTGATTTCGTTTCCTAATCAGAAAGAAAGAGACATTGAAGAAACTAAGTAGACATAATATATTCATCGCCGCGTCGCTTTGTGGAGTACTTGCCCTCTCGGCATTCGCACAAATGGATGGGAACATCACCCTTCCAAAACCATCCGACAGGAAGCCAACTCTTGCCGAACCGCAAGAGGACACGGCCAGTTTGCGCTATCCACTCAAGAAACAGGAGATGGTCACGTACGACGACCTCACCCAGAAATCCTCCATGGACCTCGCCAACCCGAGCAACATGAGCACAGACGTGGACTACGACCCGGAGAGCGGGTTCTACATCTACCGGACAAAAATAGGTGAGATGGAGGTGTCGACCCCATTCGTACTCAGCGAAGACGAATACAGGGAGCATGCGTTGAGGGAGTCGATGAACAAATATTGGTCAGAAAAGGCTAAAACCAACACGGAGGGTGGCAATAAGTTCACCCCAGGCGAGATTCAAATCGGTTTAGGCAAGCAGGGAGAGAAGATATTCGGTCCCGGCGGCGTACAACTGAAGACACAAGGATCCGTCGAACTGCCATTCGGTTTCACCATCACGAAGAGAAAGAATCCAGCCATCTCCGAACGCAACAGAAAAAACACGACGTTCGACTTCGACTGCAAGATACAAATGTCGGCCACAGGAAATGTGGGAGACAAAATCAACTTCAACCTCAACTACAACACGGAGGCCACCTTCAACGCAGACCAAAAGCTCATCAATCTGGGTTATAAAGGGGATGAAGACGACATCCTACAGTTAGTCGAGGCGGGAAACGTTAAGTTACCGCTCTCCTCGTCACTCATCACGGGAAGCACAGACCTCTTCGGATTCCGGACAGACCTGCAGTTCGGCAAATTAAAGGTATCCGCAGTGGTTTCCCAACAACAATCAGAAAGGAAGAACATCTCAACACAAGGGGCGCAGACCACCGACTTTGAGATAAGAGCCACACAATACGAGGAAAACAGGCACTTCTTCCTCTCCACCTACTTCTACGACCACTATGACGAGTGGGCGAAAAACGCTCCTAATCCGCAGTCTGGAATCGTCATCAACAAAGTGGAAATCTGGACAACGAACTCCTCCAATTCATCGTCCAACAACACCACAATGAGAAACATCATCGCCATACGCGACCTCGCCGAGACATACGATGGGGAAGGAAAATCGGAAACTTGGCCAAGCAACGCCAACGGAACCCTTTACAGCACCATCAGCGCCAACAAATCCCTACGAGACATACAAACCGCCTCCAACGAAATGGCGAGCCTCGTCATCGACGGGCAGGACTACCAATCGGCGAAAGAGTACGAAATCCTCAACAACGCCAAGTTACTGCGGGAATCCGAGTACACACTCAACTCCGAATTGGGATACGTATCCCTGAAAAGCAGTGTGTCATCGGATAATATCGTCGCGGTGGCCTACGAATACACACAAGGCGGCAAGACATACAAGGTCGGAGAGTTGACCACCAGCACCACCGACACGGCAAGCACATCGACAAAAAACTTGTTCGTGAAGTTGATAAAGGGTTCCATCCCCGCACCTAACAACAAACGTCTATGGAACCTGGCCATGAAGAACATCTACTCGTTAGGCGCCTATAACATACAGGAAGACAACTTCAAAGTGGAGGTCAAATACTACTACCAAAGCGATTCAACCACCCAATATCTGAACTACATACCAGCATTGGGCAACAAGAACTTGTTGCGCGTCCTGAACATGGACCGACTGAACAAGCGGTTAAACGCAATGCCTGACGGTTATTTCGACTTCATCAGGGGCTACACGGTAGATCCGACGACAGGACGAATCATATTCCTCTCCACCCGTCCGTTCGATACAGGCATCAAGAACGGATACAACAACATGGCGGGCGTGGACAAATTCGCCTATCCGGAACTATACGACTCCACCCTCACGATGGCAAAAGAGTACACGGAGAAAGACAAATACATCATAGCAGGTAAATACAGTTCATCGTCAGGGTCAGAGATCAGGCTCGGAGCCACCAACGTGGCAAGAGGTTCCGTGAGGGTCACCGCAGGCGGACGAACATTGGTGGAGGGAACAGGATATACGGTGGATTACAACCTCGGTATCGTGAAGATCCTAGACGAGATAGCTCTTTCGTCCAACTCCCCTATCAACGTATCCCTCGAAAGCGAATCATTCTTCAACACGCAAAGGAAATCACTCATAGGGACAAATATGGAGTACGAGTTCTCCGACAAATTCACCCTGGGAGGAACATTACTGCACCTGTCCGAGAGACCGCTGACACAAAAAATCGGCATGGGCAACGAACCTATCTCCAACACGATTTGGGGAATGAACGGCACCTTCAAATCCGATTGGCAATGGCTGACTTCAGCCATCGACAAAATACCTCTGGTGGATGCGAAGGCACCTTCTTCCGTTGCCTTGTCAGGGGAATTCGCACAGATGATTCCAGGCCACAGCAAGGCCGTCAACCAAGAGGATGAAGGAACATCATACATAGACGACTTCGAGGGAACTGAGTCGTCCATCAATATCAAGCACCCTACCTCATGGGTTTTGGCAAGTACGCCGAAAATCACCAGTGGACCACTCAAAGACAAACATTTCATCAGGGAAAGCGACAGCTACTGGGGACAACAGCTCAGCGCGACAGACCTCACGAACGTGGGATATGGACTGAACAGGGCACATCTGGCATGGTACTACATCGACCAAATATTCACCAGGTCAAGCTCCAACACGCCTGACCACATCAAGAAGGACAAAGAACAACTCTCCAACCACTATGTACGCCAAGTGGACGAGAGAGAAATATACCAAGACAAAGACCCAATCGTCGGAGAGTCCACAACCATGCAAACCCTCCACCTACACTACTACCCGAAAGAGAGAGGCCAATACAACCTGGATATCTCAGGGATGAGTCCAGACGGTTATCTGACTAACCCGGAAGACCGATGGGGAGGTGTCATGCGAAAATTGGACAATACCAACTTCGAGACATCAAACGTGGAATATCTCGAGTTCTGGCTGATGGATCCATTCGTCTATTCAGACATGAACACCACGTCAGGTCTATTGGTGTTCAACTTGGGTAACGTGTCGGAAGACATCCTAAAAGACGGGCGGAAAGCATTCGAGAACGGATTACCTACCTCCAACAACAACGCAGCGGTCGACACCACCATTTGGGGCCGCGTGCCAAGGCTGACAACGTTGACGAACTCCTTCGACAACGCCAACCTCAACCAACAAGACCTCGGATTGGACGGATTGTCCAACGAAGAGGAATTGCGCTTCGCCACCTCCTACGCAAAATACCAGAGGGAGATGAACTCCAAAGTGAGCGCGGCGGCTAAACAGAGATGGAACAATGCGCCATTCTCCCCACTCAACGACCCGGCGGGTGATAACTACCACTACTACAGGGGGGCAGACTATGACGACAACGAAGCAAGCATCTTTGACAGATACAAATACTACAACGGAACGGACGGCAACTCGACAGCCAGCGACGATAAGTTCACCTCCTCCGCCACGACATCGCCTGACGCGGAAGACCTGAACGGAGACAACACGCTAAACGAATCGGAACAATACTTCGAGTATATCGTAAACATAGACAAGGCCATCTTCCAAAACGAAGCGCAATGGGAAGAAAACTATATCACCAACATGGTGGAATCACCAGTGGAGCTGAAAAACGGCAAAGAGGAGAACATCAGATGGTATCAATTCAGGATACCAATCAAAACTCCTAAGAAACGTGCGGAGGGAGGAATCTCCGACTTCCGTTCCATCCGTTACATCCGTATGTACATGACTGGATTCCAAGAGGAGGAGCACTTGCGTTTCGGAGAGTTCCAACTGGTGCGCACCGATTGGCGTATCTACGAGAAAAACGATAGGCTGGTGGACAACAGCATATACGCGAAGTTGCGCGGGACAGGTAAGATAGACATCTCCTCCGTATGCTACGAAAAAGACCAGAGAAAGAAACCGGTAGGCTACAAACTGCCTCCTGGCATCAAGCAAACCATCGACCCAAGTCAAAGCCAAATCAGGGAAGAGAACGAGCAATCAATGGTTCTGCGTATAGACAGTCTTGAGCCAAACGACGTGCGCGCCGTATACAAGACCGCAGCCCTAGACACACGCCAATACAAACGTTTCAAGATGTTCGTACACGCGGAAGAGTATATCGACGGGGAGGACATACCAGACAATAGAATCTATGCGTTCGTACGCTTCGGATCAGACTTCACGGAGAACTACTACGAGTATAAGATTCCATTGAAAATGACCCAAGCGGGCGCCATCAACGCCAACGAGATATGGCCGAAAGAGAACAATTTCGACTTCTCATTCGAGCAACTGACCAACCTCAAGTTGGAGAGGGACAGGAAAAAAGTATCCGGGCAAGCGAAATACAACGAAGCATATACCAAGATGGACGGGCACAACACCATGGCGGTGATGGGTTCACCATCCTTCGGAGATATCACCTCCATGATGATCGGTATCATCAACGAGGACAATGTATCGCACAATGCGGAGATATGGGTCAATGAGATGCGTATGTCAGGCTACAACGAGGAAGGCGGTTGGGCTGCCGTGGCCAACTTAGGCATCGTATTCTCCGACTTGGGATCGTTCTCTTTGGGCGGACAGATCGAGACGGTAGGCTTCGGCAACATCGAGGATAACGTAATGGAAAGGAACCAGGACGACTTCTACGAGTACAACCTCGCGGCCGCCATCCAATTGGGTAAATTCTTCCCTGAGAAAGCGAAGGTCAACATGCCGTTCTCCTATACGCGCACACACCAACGCACCTCACCGAAATACGATCCGATGAACACGGACGTCGAACTGAAGAAGACGCTCGAGAACTACGATTCCGATGCCATTAAGGACTCCATCAAGGAGATGTCCCAAACAAACAAAATATACAAGAGCTATGCGCTCAACAACGTGCGTGTGGGCATAACGAGCAAGAAACCGATGCCGTACGACCCAGCCAACTTCTCATTCAGCTTGGGTTACAACAAATCGGAGGAGGTGAACCCTGAACTGGAATACGAAAACATCCAGAACTACAAAGGCATGTTCAACTACGTCTACTCCATCAATCCTAAACCGGTGGAGCCGTTCAAGAAGGTGAAGATGTTCAAATCCCCATATCTGAAACTATTCAGGGATTTCAACTTCTACTACGTGCCTAAGAACATCTCATTCGGTACCTCCATGACCCGCTACTACGAGGAGGCTCAAATGAGGAACTACATGCAGCCAATCGTCAAGGATACCACCTTCCAATACATGACGTTCGACAAAAACTGGCAATGGGACAGGACTTCCGATATCAAGTGGGACTTGACAAGGAACCTCAAGCTGAGCTTATCCACCGCCACGAACTCCGAAATCGCTGAAATCATCAGAACGGGAGAAGAAGATGGCGAGAGACTAATCAACATACCGATCAACAAGCAATACTTGGACGACATCGGCTACTATGATTGGTACGACAAGTGGAAAGACACCGTATGGTACAGCATCAAGCATTTCGGAGAGCCAGTATCCTACGAGCAGAAATTCAACATATCGTACAACATTCCAATCAATAAGCTTCCACACTTGGATTGGATCACCTCCAATGCGTCATACTCCGCCTTCTACCAATGGGACAAGGGAACGGTCTTGGTATTGGGTGAAGCCCCTGTGACGGGTAATATCATAGAAAACCAGAGGAACTGGAACGGAGACGTACGCTTCAATTTCGAAACATTGTACAACAAATTCCCTCGTCTGAAGGAGATCAACAAGAAATTCAGCAAAACGCCTACGACCAATACAAAGAAGAAAGACTCCAAAGAGGAGAAGAAAGCCGACAAGCCTAAGAGCTACGAAAGGAAGAACATGAGGCTGAAAGCTGGTAACAAAACACGTATCAGCCACAGATTGGGCTCCCTCAAGCTGAAGGTGTCGGTAAAAGACTCGACAGGAAAAGAATTCCCAGTGAAGTTCTCTTCCATCGACGCAAATGTCATCAATGTCACCAGTAGCGTGGACCTGAACGATGTGACGATGGTCATCACAGTCGACAACAAGGGCGAAAAGGGATTCTACAAAGGTCTCGAATACTCCGCGCGATTCCTCATGATGGTGAGAAACATAAGCTTCAACTACCGTCATGGAGACGTGCTCGAAATCGGTGGATATAGACCTACCAGCGGATTCCTCGGACAAGACTGCGACGACCCTGGCTACGACTTCACATTCGGATTCTACAACACCAACAAGTTCATCCACAACGCTTACGAGCGTGACTCGGTGCTGCTTATGGACGGCAAAATCACGACGCCTATCGTCAGATCCATCTCGCAGAACCTCACCGCAAAGGCACAATTAGAGCCGTTGCCGAACCTGAAAATAGATTTGAACGCCTCCTGGATGAAGAACAACCAGGATGACATCTACTACATGTACGGATACACGGACGACTGGAACATGAAGGAATTCTCCGGAACTTACTCCAGAACGTGCATCTCCATACGCACCGCCTTCAAGTCCAACGACGCGAACTCAGAGGTGTTCGAGGATTTCCTGCGCAATAGAAGAACCATCCAAAGCAGGATCTACAGGCAAGTGGGTGACATGAACAGCAACGGGAAAACAAATTACGTGAACCCAAGCGGAGCCGATGTGCTCGTCCCTGCCTTCTATGCGGCCTACATGAAGAAGAATGCGGACAATGTGGACTTGAATTACATACCAAGCGGAAGTTTCAAAAGCATGATAACTTCCCTCATACCGAACTGGAAAGTGACTTGCAGTTCTATGATGCGTATCGAGCCAATCAGGAAAGCATTCAAATCATTCAATTTGAACCACTCCTACAAGAGCACCTACAGCGTAGGACCATATAGCTCCTTGCTGGAATGGACGAACAACATCTACGGAAGCGACCGCTACGGAACAAGCGGAGAGTACGAGGACTTCAACAACGTCACCTCCAAATACGATATCAGTTCCGTCAGCATCAGCGAGCAATTCGCACCATTCTTCGGTGTGGACGCAAGTTTGAAAAATAGTTTGAGCATGAAATGCGAGTTCAAGAGATCACGCAACGTACAATTGGACATCCCAGGCAACCAGATACTCGAGTCCACCAGCAAAGAGCTGGTGATTGGCTCAGGATACCGGTTCGACGACATCGGCATGATCATCAACCTCGGCAAGCAACAGAAGAAGATTAAGAACGACCTGAACCTGCGAGGTGACCTGTCGTTCAAGAACACAGACGCATACATCCGTATCATCGACGAGGCATTCTCTCAACTGAGTAGCGGCTTGCGTTCTCTCGCACTAAAGCTCTCCGCCGACTACCTTTTCAGCGAGAGGTTGAACATCAAACTTTACTTCGACTGCAAGTCCAGCACACCGAAAGTGTCAGAGGGATTCCCAATCATCACTACGGATTTCGGTATCGCCTTCAAGATTAACTTGACGAGATAGCAGATAATAATGGATTTTGAGACGTCAACTTGACGTTGTCAATGAAGAAATACGGGGATGTCAGATGGCATCCCCTTCTCTTTGACCCCTCAATCCCCAAGTGAGCAACCGCCCCGCACAATACAAATCGTACAGAAAACGATGAAACTTCTGTAAAATATATTTGGAATATTGAGAAAATAATCTACATTTGTGTTGATAATCTATAAAATCATTTAAAAGCGTAAAAAAGTAATAGCATTAAACTAATGTGGCAGATAAACCCTGTCATGCCCCATCTGTGGGGAAAAACAAAAGGAAGGAGACACACAAATGAGTTCAGCATTAAAAGAATTAAATGAAACGTTAGGATTCAAGAGCAACGACGTTTTCTTATACGGATTTCAACGAAACACACTCGTAATCATACACGAAGATGAGAATAACAGGATATGCGTATCGGTAAGATTCCCCATCGAGCTTGACGAAAGCGACATGGAGAGGATCAAATCCTGGGAGAAAGATGGATACGCGAAGAAGGTCGGAAATGATCCAGATGACAAAACCAGCGTAGACTTCGAGTTCAAATCCTCCAATAAAGACAAAATCAAAGAAGTATTAGAGGACATCTCCGGGTACACCGCCGAGAAATATCCCGAGGCTAAAATCCAATGTTACGGGAAGGATTGCACGGAAGATACGAACATAGACATATACGAGGTGAATGGAGTTCCAATCCCTATGTGCGAGAAATGCGCCAAAGAACTGGAAAAGGATTTGGAGAAGGCCAACATAGAAGAGGAAGCAGCGCCGGGGAACTACCTCCGTGGATTTTTGGGAGCAGCCCTTTTCTCCATACCAGGCATATTAGTATCCTTCATATTCATTATGTTAGGAAAGATTGCGGCCATCGCAGGATTCGTCTACTATCTCCTCGCCCACAAAGGATACCTTTGGGCCAAAGGCAAATACGATAAAATCGGTGTCCTGATCATTTCCGTCACGAGCCTTTTGTTCGTGGTTATCGGAACATACATAAGTGTCGTAGCCGACATAGCATTTGAGATGAAAAAAATCGACGAACTTGCGGATAAACCGATGTCTGATTTATTCTTATATGCATTTGCGTTCGCACAAACACCTGATGTCGCAAGCGACATCAAAAAAGACATCTATTTGGCATTGTTCGTATGCGGAATCTGTATTGTCTTATACGCTTTCCAAGCGTTCAAAGCGGCAGGGCAGAAACTAACGATCAAGAAAGGATAAGGTAATTTTGAATTATGAATTATGAATTATGAAACGTAGTTCGACGAGGTCAATTCAAAAAAACAGGGCATCATCGCAAGTTCTTTTGCAATGATGCCCTCATTTTTGCGCCGCACACATTCCGCTGGAGCTAAGAGTGCGCCAAGGTAACAGAAAGGAGACACATGCATCCCCTTCCCCATGTGTAACGAAGAGAACTATTCCTTATACCAACTAGCATACATCCGATAGTTGTTGGAGATCTTATGAATCATCTCCTTGGTCTGTTCCGGTGAGACATCCTTCAGTTTCTTGGCAGGCACGCCCGCATAGAGGCTACCGGGCTCAACCAC
>JAGCGM010000286.1 GCA_017649635.1 Paludibacteraceae bacterium
CACTCATCTTGGGCCAATCTATCTATATGCCAATCCATCGGATGTGACCCGCACGTTCGCGCCTCATCCATTCGTTCCGCCAGAGGACGAGATGAAGACTCGTTGCAACGAGATCTTCTCCATCCAAGTGGGTGGATTGGCGACGCGCTTGTATCACACAGGCATCCAGAAGGCGGTTGTGGGCATTAGTGGTGGTCTCGACTCTACACTTGCGTTGCTTGTGATGGTGAAGACATTCGATAAGCTAGGCCTCCCTCGCAAAAACATTGTTGGCATCACAATGCCTGGTTTCGGTACCACCGGTCGTACCTATCACAACTCACTCAATATGATGAAGAGTCTGGGTATCTCGATCAAGGAGGTGGACATCAAGCCAGCTTGCTTGCAACACTTGAAAGATATTGATCATGACCTTTCCGTTTTGGATGTCACCTATGAGAACACACAGGCACGCGAGAGAACTCAGATCTTGATGGACTATGCCAACAAGATTGGTGGATTGGTGGTTGGAACAGGCGATTTGTCAGAGTTGGTGTTGGGTTGGGCAACCTACAACGGCGACCACATGAGTATGTATGCTGTCAACACATCGATTCCGAAGACCTTGGTGAGATATTTGGTGAAATATGCGGCTCTTTATGAGATGGATGAGGCCGCAAAGGAGACTTTGCTGGATGTCTGCGATACACCCGTCAGTCCGGAACTACTTCCAGCCGACGACAAAGGAGAGATCGCACAAAAGACAGAGGATTTGGTGGGACCTTACGAACTCCACGATTTCTTCATCTACTACACCCTTCGTTTCGGTTTGTCGCCTACAAAGATTTACTTTATGGCTCGCAAGGCGTTTGAGGGTAAATATGATAATGCGACGATATTGAAGTGGATGCGCACGTTCTATTGGCGTTTCTTCGCGCAACAGTTTAAGAGAAGCTGTATGCCGGATGGTCCGAAGGTTGGTAGTGTCAACCTCTCACCACGTGGTGATTGGAGAATGCCAAGCGATGCCTCCAGCAAAATATGGATTGAAGAGGTGGAACGTTTGGCAAATAATATATAATCATTCTAGCAACGCTTGTGTTGTGCGCTTGCGGTGGGTCGAACACAAATCAAGAGGTGCGAATAAGTATCGGTTGACGGTATCCTCCATGGCCTAGTGACAGTATTCTGTCTCACATATAGTGATTCTTTCCCCGTTTTTCCGCCCTTGATTCCGTGCGTTAGGATCATGCTTTGAAGCAAATTTGTCCTATTCAAAAAAATGATGTACATTTGCGCCATTAATTTTATAATCATTATAGTATGAAAAAAGTATTGTTTTTACTGTTGGCTGTGCTTCCTTTCATGGGAGTCAGCGCATCGAATGTGAGCAAGATTGAGTATGCCAATGCTGGTGATTTTTCCCTCGGTATTATGATTGGTGTTCCTCCTCATAGCCATGCGAACATGCCTTCTCTTTCTGTGGATGGTATGTGGGGCTTGGCGGATGGTTTCATCCACACGAAGACGTTTGGCGACAATGGTGCCATCGATTTGGGCGCATATATCGGATATTGTCATTGGGGAGACTCTTATACAACTTTGGGTCTTGAATATGACCATACTTATTGGGAGTTGCCTCTCGCCGTACGTTGTGGTTTCCACTTCGAGTTCGTTCAGCATTTGGATGTCTATGCAGGTTTCCAGGGCGGTGTTGCCATCTGCCATTGGAGAAACGAGTATGTCAACGGACAGAGTGAAAGCGATGGCAACAGCGATGGTATCTTTGGTAACTACTTGGGCGCAAAATGGCACTTCACCGATAGCTTCGGTGTGAAGGCTGAATTCTCGAGCGATTGGATCGGTAAGGGTGAGGAGCATAATAACATGCCTCCTTTCGCTGTTGGTGTGACGTTCAATTTCTAATTAGAAGAGATAATGTTCCCTCTGTGTGAGGATAATATGTTTTGAAAAAACGATTGTTATTATGAAAAGGATTTTTTTGTTACTGACGATTCTATCAGTATTGAGTCCATTCTCCTTTGCGGAGAAGGTGGACCACATCGAGTTCGCCAACAAGGGTAAGTTCACTTTGGGACTGGGTATCGGTGTCCCTGGTGTTCGCTCCACCCATAATGATAGGGCAAATATGCCTTCCATCATCTTGGATGGTAGTTGGGGCGTTGCGGATGGTTTCATCAAAAGCAAGCATTTCGGACAGAATGGCGCCATCGACTTGGGCTTCTACTATGCGTTCTGCCACTATCGTAAGTGGGACGAGAAGCATTTTGGCTATCTGCAGAACACGGGTTTGTTCCGTGCCGCTTTCCACTTCGAGTTTGTGAAGCATTTGGATACGTACGCTGGTCTGACCAGCGGTGTGAATGTCTTTACACCTGCGGGTAAATGGTGGTCTGACGAACAAAAGGATAATTGGGACCATGTCAAGTATGCTGGTGGTATGTTCACGGGTGCTAAATGGTACTTCACGGATGTGTTTGGCGTGAAGACGGAGTTCCAGTTCGACTGGGGTTCTCCGGGCTACGGAAACCTTCCTACCGCCGCTATTGGTGTGACTTTCAATTTCAGATAATTGAATCCGAACAGACTATTGTAAATGATTAAGGAGGGGTGTTCGCCCCTCCTTTTTTTGTGCGTTGTATGGCCGTTATTCCACTATTATTTTCAGACTCTTTGCCTCCTTGCCTCTGCGGATGTCCGCGATGATGGTTTGTCCTTGGTAGGGGATGAGGCTTATGCTCCGCTCTGAACCGGCTCTCCATTCTCCCAACTTCTCTCCCTTTAGGTTGTACAATGTCGCCTTCTCGCCCTTCTGTAGGTGCAGCGCTCCGTCGAGGAGGTAGGTGCGCTCTTCGCCTTGGGTGATGTCGTCCAGTCCGTTCTCTCCTGCTTTTTTGTAGACGAACCGTCCGATTTTGTTCGCTCCGAGGGTCGCATCGTATTGGGCGGACGGATTGCCGAATCGTATGCAGTGGTAGTTCTTGTCGCTCTTGTGGTCACCGTATTC
>JAGCGM010000032.1 GCA_017649635.1 Paludibacteraceae bacterium
CCGTAGCCAACAGCGCAGTCGTCTGCTCCAATTCGACGCCGCGACGGGTGACATTACTCGTGAAATTCTATGCGAAGAGGATTCTAAATATGTCGAACCAGAGTATTCGCTATTATTTATAGATACGCAAAGATTTCTGTTTCAGAGTCGTACGTTCTCTGGGTACAATCATATCTATCTCTATGACCTTGCGTCCAATCGAATGGAGCAGATCACGCAAGGCAATTGGGAGGTGACGCACCTTTTAGGCTATTCGGCGGCACGGGATCAGGTGCTCTATTTGGCGACCCGCAACACTCCGCTGAACCGTGATTTCTTTGCCACCAAACTTTCGGACGGTGTGACGGTGCAGGTCTCCCCTTCGGTGGGGACGCATCAGGTCTATATGGATGGGACGGGTCCCGTTTGGGTCGATGAGTTCCAGTCGGAGAGCGAACCGGGCGTGACCACCTTGGGGAGTCTGGAGACCTATGGCGACCAGTTCGTGCTGAAGCGTTCCCGCGATCCGTACGAGGGGTACCAGTTGCCGGAGCGCATCGTAGGCATATTGCCGAAGGGGAAGGACTCCGACGATGATCTCTACTACCGTATCGTGAAGCCTCGCGAGGTGAAGGAGGGCGAGCGTTTGCCCGTCGTATTCTACGTCTATGGCGGTCCGCATGTGCAGTTGATCGCCAATACGTGGGGAAGTGGCACGAAAGGCTTTGAGGAGATGATGGCGGATGCGGGTTGTGTCACATTTTGCATCGATCCGCATGGCTCGTACAACCGTGGGCACCGCTTCGAGAGCGAGATCCGGGACGACCTGAACGGTCCGCAGATCCGTGATTACAAGTACGCCTTGAACTGGCTCTTCTTGACGCACGACTATGTGGACAGGAACCGGGTGGCCATCTACGGCTGGAGCTTCGGCGGTTTTATGACGCTCTCCATGTTGCTCTGCAGCGGCTTCCCCTTCAAGGTGGGTGTAGCTGGCGGCGCTGTCGTCTCGTGGCGCTATTATGAGACGATGTACACGGAGCGTTACATGAGCCTGGACAAGGAGGGAGGAACCTCCGGGGAGCATTTCACCCGCACCGACATGGCGAAGCGCATTGGCGAGTTGAAGACTCCGTTGAGGCTAATCCATTGCCTGGAGGACCCTGTCGTCCTTCCGCTCCATTGGCAATACCTTCTTTCGGAGGCGAATAAGCAGGGGGAGGTGGCCCAACTGATTGAATGCTACTTCTATCCGGGACATGAACACAACGTAAAGGGCGTCGAGCGTGTCCGCCTTATGGAAAAAGTACGCACGATGATATTTGATTGTTTATAGGTCAATTTTATGAATATGATTAAAAAAATAGAAAAATATTTTGCTGCGGACATTTTTTGTCGTATGTTTGTAGCGCAAACAAAACAGGTAGATTTTTTCATAGTTAAGGTTTAGATTGGTTAAGGGACGTTGTGAAACGTCCCTTAATTATTTTGTGCAAGGTGTGTTGGGGGGATTTACGATTTTATAATTTACGATTTACGATTTGCGTGAAAATGTTCATGTATGCGCATTCCCTCCATTCAAAATTCATAATTCATAATTCTTAATTATCATAGTATCGTTTTTTTTCTTTATTTTGCAGAAGTAAATTGCAGAAGGTGCATGGAGCAAGTAGCGAATTTCTTTTCACACTTACCGGTGACAGACCCAATCCTGATTTTCTCGTTGGTGCTGTTCGTCATTCTTATTGCTCCACTGGCGCTGGATCGATTGAAGATTCCACATATCATAGGCTTGATTCTTGCGGGTGTGATTCTGAGCGAGAATTGTACGGGAGTCCTGAAGCGAGACGTCAGCTTTGATCTGTTCGGTACGGTGGGTCTGCTCTATATCATGTTCTTGGCGGGCTTGCAGATGGACCTCGCCGATTTTAAGAAGAACACCAAGAAGAATGTCTTCTTTGGCCTGACCACCTTCTATGTGCCGATGGTCTTTGGATCGGTCAGCAGTTTCTTCCTCCTGAAGTATCTTTTTGCCCATACGACACCGGATTTCCAGACGATAGGGAACTTCTCTTTCACTGGCTATCTGATCCTGGCCTCCGTGCTGATCGCCAGCATGTACGCCTCCCACACGTTGATATCCTATCCGATCGTGGGTCGTTTCGGTGTGACGAAGAACTCCGCCGTGAACATATCGTTGGGCGGTACCATGATCGCCACCACGTTGGCCTTGGTCATCCTCGCCTTCATCGTGGCGATGTGCAAGGGGGAGGTCAACGCCACGTTCTGGTTGCAGTTCGTCATTTCCGTGGTGGTCTTTGTCCTGATCATCGGTTTTGTCTATCCGAGGATAGCGGACCGTTTCTTCAAGCGGCATGAGGATAGTATCCTGCAATATATCTTTGTCTTGGCGATGGTCTTCTTGGGAGGATTCCTCGCGAAGATGGCCTCCTTGGAGCCGATCATCGGTGCCTTCATGGTGGGCCTTGCGCTCAATAGGTACATCCCTCGCATCTCCCCGCTGATGAACCGTTTGGACTTTGTGGGCAATGCGATCTTCATTCCTTTCTTCCTGATTGGTGTGGGCATGCTCATTGATGTCCGTTCGGTCTTCTCCAGTTTCAACTCGCTGATCGCCGCCGTCGTGATGAGTGCCGTCTCCACCCTCTCCAAGTACATCGCCGCTGTGATCACGCGGAAGACGTACAAGATGACGAAGGAAGAGGGTCTCATGATCTTCGGTTTGAGCAATGCCCAGGCTGCTGCCACCTTGGCGGCTGTGATGATCGGTCACGGAATACAGATCGGCGTGGACCCGAATGGGCTGCCAGTCTACTTGTTGGGCGACGAGATCCTGAACGGTACCATCGTGATGATCCTCGTCACCTGCACCATCTCCTCCTTCGCGACGGAGAAGGCGGCCCGTAAGTTGGTGACCCAGCAGGACCAGTTGGACGAGAAGCTCTCCGACGAGAAATTGGCGGACCGTATCCTTATACCGCTCTATAACCCTGACACCCTGAATAGCTTGATGGAGCTCTCCATCCTGCTGAAGGTGGACAAGAGCCGTGAGCCGCTCTATGCGCTGACGATCGCCAATAAGAACGCCGCCCACCTGACCTCGGAGGAGAAGGCGAAGAAACTGTTGGAGCGTGCGGCGAAGATCGCTTCGGCGACCGATAACTCCGTGCGTATGATGACCCGTTTCGATGTGAACGTGACCAGCGGTATCGTGGAGACGATCAGGGAGAACCATATCACCGAGGTGGTCATGGGTCTGCACCATAAGAACAACTTCGCGGATTCTTTCTTGGGTGATAAGACGGACAACCTGTTGAAGGCGACGAACCAGATGACGCTGATCTACCATGCTGTGCAGCCTGTCAGCACCATCAAGCGTATCGTCGTGGCCGTGCCTCCGCGCGCGGAGTTCGAGGTGGGCTTCGTGAAGTGGTACGACCGTATGAAGAACATCGCTAAGCAGATCGGCGCCAATGTGCTCTTCTATGCCCATAAGGAGACGTTGGACCAAATACAGATACTTGCGCAAAGGAAGAAGTTCGGTGTCCCGACCCAGTTCAAGGAGTTGGACGATTGGGAGGATTTCTTGGTGCTTACGGGCGAAGTGGCGGATAATGACCTGTTCGTGGTCATCTCCTCCCGAAAGACGGCGATGTCTTACAACCCGTTGTTCGAGAAATTGCCTAACTATCTCTCCAAATATTTCAACAAGAACAGTTATATCCTCCTCTATCCGGATCAGTTCGACGAGGAGAACCCAGAATCATATAAGACCGTATGAGCCAGTTTTCAAAAACAACGTTATTCTATAAGATATTAAGGGTATATACCAACTTCGCATATTCCAGGTGGTTCTCCAGCTGCGAGATCAATGGAGTCGGTAACATTCCGGAGGGCGAGCCTGTCATCTTCGCCCCGAACCACCAGAACGCTTTCGTGGATGCGATGGCACTGCTCTTTTCCTCTCCGCAGCCGGTTGTCTTTTGGGTGAGGGCGGACCTCTTCCAGAACAAGCTGATCGACAAGATCCTGCGGGCATTGAAGATGATGCCCGCCTATCGTATGCGCAACGGGGTCAGCAACTTGAAGAAGAACGAGGAGTCGCTGCGCGATTCGGTGGATGTGCTGACACACGACCAGTTCCTCTGCCTGATGCCGGAGGGTGGACAGGAGGAGAAACGTCGGCTACGTCCCTTGGTGAAGGGTATCTTCCGCACTGCCTTCGCTGCGCAGGAACAGCTGTCGGACACGTGGGTGAAGATCGTGCCCGTCGGTATCGACTATGGTCACTACGACAGGAGCGGCCGTCATCTGGTCTTGAGCTTCGGTCGCCCGTTGAACATCAAGGATTACTACGCACAATACCAGCAGGATGCGCCCCACGCCATGAATGCTATCCGCAAGGACCTTTCGGAGAAGATCGCTCCGTTGATGTTGGATATACAGTCTGAAAAATATTATGAGACATTCTATACCGCCGCCTATCTCTACAACGAACAGATGTTGGATAGGCTCGGCTTGGAGGATAACCAAACGAATCGTTTGATTGCCCGCCAAAAGGTCGTCGCCCTTCTCGGAGAGGCGGAGGCTGCGGGCGACGAGACGCTCGAATCGCTCAGCATGGCCTGCGAGGCTTGGCGGGAGAAGAGCGATGATGTCGCCTTCCGTGCGGTCACCTCCGAGGTGTCTGGGGTGGATACGGACCTCGTGACGAAGATTCTTTATCTGCTCGTCACCATCCCTCTCTTCCTCTATGGATTGATCGTGAACTTCTTCCCTTTCATGATCTCCAAACTGTTGGGCGCCCGTGCACATGGCTCAGGCTTTGAGTCCTCCCTGAAGTTGGGCTCCGCCATGTTGTTCACGCCTATCTTCTACGTGATAGAGACTATTCTGTTCCCTACATTGTTCCCTGTGCTGATGCAGGCCCTGTAC
>JAGCGM010000287.1 GCA_017649635.1 Paludibacteraceae bacterium
CCATCTCGAACATATCCAGCACCTCCTTCATCGGACGCTCGCCCTCATAGAGGTATTGCGGCAACAACTCTCCGCTCACCGGGTCGTAGAACAACTCGGTATACTTGTCGCCTCCCATGTCCACGATCTTCTCACCCTCCTCGGTGGTGATCTTAGGGGCGCAGGTCAGCGCCTTCTGATAGTTCGCGAAAGCGGCGAAGTCCTCCTGCACATTCGTCACACGTATCTTCAAGTTCTTGATCACGTACGAATCGTCACTGGTCACATTCAGGAAAAGATTACTTAACAGGTGTCTGAAACGGTCAGTGCGTGGCACACCCTCCTCCTTCATGGTCTCCGAATTCTTCTTGATCTCAGGCCATGTGGCGTTGCATGGGTAGAACTCCCAGCCCTCCGCCGAACGGTTGATGTACATCGGGAGGGAAGGGTCGTTCTCGTTCACCACGGTCACGAGGTCCTCTCCGTTGCCGTCATGGTAATTACCGCCTTGGGTAGCGCTCGCGTACTTGGTCTCCAACGAATAGAATTGGCTGGTGAGCAAGAAATTGCTATAAACGACAGGTCTTCCCACCAACGCTTGGTCGACCTTCTCCTTCAGGGTCCCCTTCGCGTCGTCGAACAAGACGAAATAGAGGTGCTTGTCCTTCATATCCGTCTTGTTGACCGGTTCCTTGTAGTCCATCACATAGAAATAGATCTGCCCGCCCGTACGAAGCCATTGGGTGAAATATTGCGATGCGTAGGCGCTGTATTGGATTTTGGCGCCCGAGCTCACCGGTCCTCCCTTAGGCTCCCCATAGGAGATGCCCTTCTTGCCTGAATTGACAATCACCGGCCTCAGATGTGGACACCCGGCCTCCTGTTGTTCATACTCCTCCAAGTCGGAGATCAGCAGCGCCAACTTACGCTCGGAGACGATTTGCTGGAATGATGCCTCGATAGGCGCCATGATATCCTTATACTCCACATTGACGATTCGGTTGAACAGGTCTTTCTTCGTCAGGTTCAAAGTGTTAATCTGTGAGTTGCCCAGTCCGTAGGAGTTCCACTCCCCATCCACCTTGTTGGTTATCGCCTCCAAATAACACCTCAGCGTCTCGTCCTGATAGGCGTAATTCATTCCGTCAGACAAATCAAAATAGACGGAGTAGCCAGATCGAAATGCCTCGGGCTTCGGCGCCTTGCTCTCCTGATACTGCTCCAAGTAGGAGAACATGAAGTTATCGTCCACTCCGGACCCGCATCCCGCCATCAAGGCGACCATAGGGACCGCCATCCATTTCAAAAACAATTTCTTATCCATAACGTTTCCTAAAATTCCACGGCCAGTCGGTTCCCCTCCGTGACCCCAAAAGTTCTTTTATTCGAATACAACAAAAAGCGCTGGGAATAAACGCTTTCCCAAACAACGCGCCTGCCCCGAAACTGCCCATTCCATTGACCAATAACGATGCGGGTTCGCTTTCGCAAATATAAACAAAAACCACAAAAAACACAAACTCATCTTACCCGTTTGGTTTGAAATGACACCGACTTACACTATATTTGCATTGTCGAAAGAACAAAACACACCAAACGACAGAAAAACAGAATATTTATCATGATAAAAAACATCCTATTCGACCTTGGTGGCGTGATCGTGGACATTGACATGGAGAAGCTCACCCGAGGTTTCTACTCGCTCGGCATGTCCAAATGGTTCCTGTGGCTGCGCAAGAGGACCATCAAGAAATACTTCTCCCGTTATATGTGCGGGACAATCAGCACGCCGGACTTCGTGGCTTGGATGAAGAGCCACTGCGGAAAGAAGACGACTGACGAGGAGGTGAAGGATATGTTCAACAGCGTGCTCATCACCCTGCCCGACCATGTCCTCGGCATGATCGACCAACTGCACGTACAGTACCCCACCTACCTGCTCAGCAACATCAACGACCTGCACTACAACGCGGTGCTCGACCGCTGGTTCGGTGGCGAACGGGCTAACATAACAAAACACTTCGACAAGGTCTTCTTCAGCCACGAGATGGGTTTGGAGAAACCTGACCCTGAGATATTCCGCCAAGTGGCCCTGCAAAGCGGCATACGTCCGGAAGAGACCGTCTTCATCGACGACACGCAAGAGAACCTCGACAGCGCCAAGCGATTAGGGTTCCATACGCTCCTGGCGGACAGGGAAAGGAAGTGGGAGAAGGCATTGCGTGACCTATTATCGCAGCCAACCAATTAACGTATTGAATTATAGCAAGTTAAAGAGTTAAATATAAATTCTTTAAAACAAATGAATTTGAAATAAAAACACCAACCAGTAGGGGTATAATCCTCTGCATAATACTTAAAATCATGAGTTTAAAAGATATATTCTTATTTTATGGCAAAAAGGTATCTGTGATAAGTTTTGGTAACGGGCTGGCGAACATTTTCGTCGACTGTACTCTTGTCAAGGTATGCAAATTAGATTATTGCAAAAAAATAATGAAGGAACTGAAAATTAAGACGAATGAATAATGAATCGACACAAATTCGTCAATAGCAACAAGGTCGAACTTTTAACAAAACAATAAATGAAGAACTTTAAACCCGGTCCGTGGATGCTCCCCCTCCCGGTACTGATCATAGGCACCTACGACGCCAACGGCAAGGCCAACGCCATGAACGCCGCCTGGGGAGGCCAATGGGAGGAGAACGAAATCATGATCTGCATGGGCGCTCATGCCACGACGGACAACCTGAACCGCTGCGGAGAGTTCACCGTGGCCTTCGGTACCGAGGAGACCCTGACCGCCTGCGACTACGTGGGTATCGTAAGCGCCAAGAAAGTGCCCAATAAGATGGAGAAGACCGGATGGAAGGAGAGCAAGGCGCCTCACGTGAACGCACCTGTGTTCGACGTCTTCCCCATGACCTTGGAGTGCCGCATCAAAGAGAAGGTCGGTGCGGACGAGAACGGCTACAACATCATCGCAGAGATCGTGAACATCCTCGCCGACGAGAAGTGTCTCGCAGAGGACGGGAAGCCGGACGTAGAGAAGATGCACCTCATCGCCTACGACCCGATCCATAAGGGCTATATCCGCCTCGGACAGACCGTTGGCAAAGCCTTTCACGATGGTAAGAACCTTTAACACAAACTTTTATAATCAGTCCACAATGTCAGCAAAAAAATTAAACACCTCCATCCAACTGGAGAAGGACCTCTTCAAACAAATCTATAAGTCCATGCAGGGGGATGTCCTGCAAGAAATCATCAAGGCGACCCGCATACCTTCCAAACAGAACTACTGGAAAAACTCGCTGGAAGGCCATAGCATCAAAGTGGACGAGAAACTCCTAAACAAATACTACAACCTCTTCAACGAGGTGAAGAATAAACTGGGCTTCAAGGAGAAGGTGGACTTCTACATCACAGGATGCTCCGAAGTCAACGCATTCGCCATCATGGCGCAGGAGAAGGACGAAGCGCATATCATCAACATCAACTCCGCCCTGATCCAACTCATGACGGAAGAGGAGCTGAAGTTCGTCATCGGTCATGAGCTCGGGCACCTCATCAACCAGGACGCGCGCCTGCTCAACCTAGTGACCTTCGTCTTCCGGGACGGAGAGATCCCCGTACTGCTCACCCACAAAATCAGGCTGTGGCAACAACTCGCCGAATTGGTGGCGGACCGTTACGGATACATGGCGGTCGGCAATCTAAACAGCTGCATATCAGCCTTCTTCAAGATGTCTTCCGGACTCGACTTCGACAAGATGGGCATCGACTTCGACTCCTTCATCAAGGAGAACATCAAACGTCTGAACTACTTCAAGGAAGAGGAGGGTCTCAGCTGCGACGACCACCCGATCAACCCGATCCGCGTGGAGGCCATCCACCTCTTCTCCGAGGCGCAAAGCGACAAAGAGTTGACGGAGAAGATGCAGGGACTCATCGAAATACTCATGAAGGTGCGCAGCTCCGAACTGGACAAGAACCTCTCCGTCTTCATCGCCACGGCGGGTCTCATCATCGCCTCCTGCGACGGCTACATCAACCCGAACGAGACCGACCAGATACTGGACAACCTGTCCGCCCTACAGATTTTCCCGATACAATACATCGAGGAACTATCCAAGCAGGACATCTCGAAACTATTCGAGGAGTCCGTCAAGAACATCCTGGAGATCAACCCTACCTTACGCGACACCATGTTGCTCTACATCATGGGCATTATCATCGCGGACAAACGGTTCGACCCGAAGGAGCTCGACCTCCTCTACAACATCGGCGAAGACCTTCTCGGCTACTCCCGCAAGGAGATCGCCCACTACTTCGCCGCCGCCATCCAAGAGGGCTTCACGCCTAGCCACGAAGGGCTGAAATAAGACGGAACGGACGGTGCGGAATGATTACAGTCCGCCCCAAAAGCCTGCACAAAGACTATATTTGCCTTCAGATTTGGTAAATTATCATAGCATTCTTGAAAGAGTCAGGAAAGGCTTCAAAAGCCGGAATGACTCTTTCAAGAATGCTTTTTTAACAATTATTCTCCAATCATTTACCATAGATTTCTTATTCTATTAAACGATTCAATCCGAGATTTGCTGTAAAATTACAGAAAATCTCGGATTAGAATTTTTTATCCTCTGATGACGAGTCTGTCGTTTTTGCTGTAGTACCAAACACTTAACATCCTTTGCGTTGCCATGCCACCCAAAAAGCAACTTCGAAGGTGACTCCTCACCTGCCATTCCATTCGGATCCACCAACCCCACCGGATTCCCCGCACAATACCCATACGGCGTCATCCCCACATACTTCTCGAACAACGGACCGACAGAGAGCCAAGCCGCATGGGTCGGATCCAGGTAGCGTGCGCCATAGTAGTAGAGCCCCGTCTCCTCGTCAAGTTCCTTCGCCGTGAAGAGGTATGGGGTGTTCCACACACCGTTGCGCTGCTCGACGAAGACCTCTCCGTAAGGGATGTAAGCCACGTTCTGAGTCACCTCACCATCAAGATCCGTGACCACCGTCGTGCTGCCTAAATGGTCGGGATGATAGAAGCGGATGCCTTGACCTGTTTTTGCACTATTTTGAGCATCATTTTTTGACTCTTTTTTTATGGTCTTGAGATGGCTTCGCCGTTGCCAGTAACAAAAATAGACTGACAATAGTATGTGCGAATTAATATACAAGCCTTCCTATTGGACTTAATTAATCCTATATTTTGTGATTTATACAAATTGACAATTTTATATGTACCTTGATGTCTGATTTTTTGCGGTGTGCTATATTGAGTTTTTTTCAGGTTCGGAAAGACCGATAACGTCTTAATTGATTAAAAAAGACAACTAAACTTACCAAAAACACTATTATAGCAATATTTTTTTTACTTCTTATCCTGATTATGTTATTTATGGAGACATTGAATTTACTTCCATAATCCTCAAAAAAAGAATTGTCTTCGATTGCAATTTCCCCCATATCATTAGAAAAGACCAATGTATGAAGACTATCGTTCGCATCCAGACAGTTAACTACAAGAAACGAATCAGTAACATATCCATATGAAATGATAGAATCAATTTCAAATTCAAAATTGTCATATTTAAATCCTTTCGCGATGTATTCATATTCATTCTCGTCTAAAAAAACGAAACGAAGAGGATAATAATCTATGAATTTTGGTTTTAGTTTCATTACTAATATTTTGTTGAAAATAAAAGATTGTATGCCATAGTACTGACATTTGTAATCAAGGAAAAGACAATGTGTTAATACCATAATAATAGCGCATCCAATCAATATTAGTTTTCCTGTTTCTTTATTTTTTGACTTTGATGGGTTCATCGGCTTTGATTGGTTTAAAAAAATAAACTCGTTCTCTTGTTTTGTAATCATACGGAGTTCCCCCAAACCTTTCCAGATTTGGACCTTTGCCATCAGGTTGATGCCTTTTGGAACCCAACTTTCCTAAGATTTTTTCATCAATAAAATCAGGATCCCAGTATCCATCTCTAGCAAAAAGTGTATATTTTACTTGTTGACTTTTCCCATTAGAACTTATATCATAATCAACATTTGTATGACCTATGTGAAAAGTTAAATCTGTCATGTCAATTGAAAAATACCCATGTGAATCAACCTTTTCATTTGTTATTTTATGATGCTTCGCCTTAAATTTATCTGTATTTAATAATTCTTTTGTGGATTGCTCTCCTACATCAGCGGCTTCTCCATTGCCATGAAGATAATGTTTTGTAGCTTCTTTCGAATTATTGACAACAACTCCGGATGTCGATTTTGATTCAACCCACAATGTGGATTTATCTAATATCTGACCTGTTTTTAAATTTAATACACCTTTTTCATTTACTGTGACACCAGATCTTTCTAATATTTTCATGGCATTTTTTTGACTAGTTCCTAAAAACTTAGCCATAGAGTATGAGTTATCCCCTTTTTGAGCCTTCAAATTCCCATTTTCATCCCATTCCCACATGCCTGTAGGATCTGAAAATCTAATTGGATTTCCCAGACAATAAGCATATGGACTTGAACCTGCATGAAATACGGGATCCACACTCAGCCATCTTGTACCCGTCGGATCCAAATACCTCGCCCCGTAGTAATAGAGTCCCGTCTCCTCATCGAGTTCCTTTGCATTGAAGAGGTATGGGGTGTTCCAAGTGCCGTTGCGCTGCTCCACGAAGACCTCGCCGTACGGGATGTAGGCGACGTGTTGGGTCACCTCGCCATCCAGATTGGTCACCAAGGAGGTGCTACCCAAATGGTCGGGGTGGTAGAAGAATACATTGGCCTCGTATTGCGTGTTTTCATTCTCGGAGAGATGATGCGCCGCATCTCCGTTATCACCGACCTCGCCAAGGGTCGGCATATCTCCATTCTTGTCGCAGCAGAAGGACTCGTTGTCCTCGTAGTTCTTGTTTTCCTTCAGATCACACTCCACTTTGAACGTGTCGTAGTTCGCCTTGAGTTGTTCACCCAACGCCTTATATTTGCCACCATAATTGATGTCTCGGATGCTCTCGCCAGCCTTCTCCACACGTCTCGGGTCGGCTCCAAAACTCTCGAAGTCGCCTATCTTGCTGGCGATACGTTCCGTGCCGGCATAGATATGCTTGGTGTACTCGCCCCCGTTCTTCAGCACAAGGTATGGCGACACATAGGCCACGAACTTGGCGTCGAACTCCTTTTCATCGCCCACGCTTGATCCGTTGATGAAGAGTTTTTCCATACCCGCCGACATCTTGACGGTGCGCTCGCCACCTGCGTCATAGAAGTAGCTGGATACGTGCCCGTTGTCGTTGATCGCCAAAAGACGGTTCTCCTCGTCCCAATGCAGTTGTCGGAGGTTAGCCTGTGGCATCTCCTCCACATCCTCCTTGGCATCCTTGCCCGTCGCCACCTGGGTCTGGTTGCCGTTCGCGTCGAAGGCATACTCGTTGCGGGTCTTCACCATCTTGTCTTCTTCCACTGGCGCTTCCGGATCTTCACCCTTCTCCACAGCAACGCGGTACTCGCTGGCGGAGACGGAGAGAAGGCGGAACGGATCGTTGTTCTCCCTATCGTATTGGTATTTCAAGGTATGGCCCGCCTTCAGCGTGCCTGGGAACTGCAGGTTGGTCTGCTCCACGTTCAACTTCTTGGAGGTCACGTTGTAGAGCTCGTCGTAAGCCATGAAGAGGTCATACTTCGCGCTCTTGTCGTCCGCCCCACTGAATGTTCCGCTGGCTTTAATCAGACGGTTCCAAGCGTCGTAGGTGTAATCATGTGTGACACCGCCGCCGATGGTCTTGCCCTCCTTGGTCTTCTGCGCCTTGCCATTGTTCACCAACTTCGTGATGTTATCGAGCTGATCATAGAAATAGGCATTGTCCATGATTTTCCCCTCCTGGTTCATCACGACGAGGGTATCCAGTCTACGACGTTCCGTGGAATAATCATAGGTTGTCTCCACCCCGTTGCCGTATTTCATGTATATCTTCTGCTCGTATTCGTCGTACCCGATCTCCTCGACGTAGTCGTAGGTGTAGTCCTTCTTGCCGGAGACGGAGGAGAGGAGTCCTCCAAGGTTGTAACGGTAGGAGACGACCTCGCCGTCCGGGTAGGTCATGGACTGGATACGGTTGTGGCTGTCGTACGTCCACTCGGTGGTGTAGGTGGCCACGGCCTGGTTCGGGATAACGAGCGTGCGGCGCTGCTTGGTCACCTCGCCCATGCGCCCGTAGAAGAACTCGGTGGCGCCGGAGCCGTCCTCGATAAGGGCGAGACGTCCCACTCGGTTGTGCGGCGCATTCACACCTCCATAGGTGTAGGTCACATTATTCTCTCCATGGTCAGGATAGTCCACTTTCTCCAGACGGTTTTTGTGGTAAGTGTAGGTGATGAACTTGTTCGCCTCCATCAGGTTCTGCGTCTGCTTCTTCACCAAATTGCCCGCCACGTCATAGGCGAAGGTGGTGAGGCCTGCGGAAGGGTGCTCGACGCTCAGTTTGCGTCCCGCCATGTCGTAGGTGTAGGAGGTCACATTACCGCCCGCATCGGTCACGGTAAGGAGTTGCCCGATCGGGTCGTACACATAGTCAATACCATAGACTTTCTCCTCCATGGACTCGGAGTCCTCTTCCTTCATTTTCATGTAATCACGTGCAGTGCGGACAGTCTGTCCCGCACCATTGGTGTAAGAGTATTGGTTGTTATCCTTAGGGTCTTTCACTGTAGTCTTCAAGTATTTTGTCTTTGAATCATTATCTGCGGTCTCGATGGAATAGGTCATCACGGTCTCGGATGGCGCTCCTTTTAAATTCAAATCCTCATCTCCGCTCTCATCACCTGGCAACGTTTGTGTCAGCGGGCGGTCGATGGCGTCGTAGGTGGATGAGTTGAGTAACTTGTCGTTGAATGCGACTATCTTGGTGGCATCCGCAAGCGCACAAGACGAAGGATGGTAAGTCTCGACGGTCCTACCGAGGGCGTCGTACTTGACACGTCCGGAGACAATCATCTTTTCACCCTTCCCATGGATCTCCGCATCCTTCTTCACCTGGTACGGGCGACCAAGACCATCCACGTGAGTGACGGTCTGCAACGGGTTGTTCGGATGTTGCGGATCGTAATGGTTGGTCACAGCATAAGAGTTCGTGTAGTTTCCACCTAGGACATACTTGTAGGAGATGGTGTAAGGCACACCGTCGCTCTGCTCATTCGGTGCGACAATAGTGTCGGTACGGCCGAGGTCATCGATATGGTAACGCACGGTGTATCCGTTCATGTCACGCACGGTGCGAGGGATACCATAGCGGTAGTCGTAGTCCTCCATCTCGCCACGGTAGCCAAAGGCGTCGGTGACGCGCTCCGGATACATGTGGTACTTCCGGTCGTACTCGTACTCGAAGAAGGAGCTATCCTTCGCAGGTTCTATCTCCTTTTTCGAATCCATCTCCTCGGTCGGGAAGGTGCGGCGAACCATGTTGCCATACTGGTCGTACTTGAAGTTGGACACGGCCTTCTTGCCCCCATCCAGGTGTTGCACCATCTGGGTCATGGCCGTAGGAGTACGTTTATCATTGTATTGGGCGGTCACCTTACGGTAGAGTGTTCCGTCGGTTCCCTTGACTTCGACACTGGTGGCCAAACCCAGTTTCTGGTCGGAATATTGGATGGTGTCGTCATAGCCGACAAAACCATTGTCCGTTTTGTTGGTCAAATCCCTGAAACTGTACGCAAAGAGGTTACCATAGCTCTTCGTGTAGTCGTAGGTCTCTTTGGACAATTCCAATCTCTCCAGTAACTTTTTGTGTGTTTCGTCATCAGTTTGGTACTCGTAAGCGATGGATTTCTTCGTCTTAGGGGCCATGAACAGAGAGGTTTTCTCCGTGATGCCGTCATTTCCAAAGCCTTCCAGTTCGGATCCGTTCTTGACATTATAGTAGACGTA
>JAGCGM010000288.1 GCA_017649635.1 Paludibacteraceae bacterium
CCCCATGGCAATACCGCCAAGACAATAAGCCCTATCATAAGCCAAGACGTGTTTCGCATACTATCTGAAACTATATTAATATATTACTTCAACACCTTGGCGGAAAGCAAATCGTGGTTGGAGATGGTGAATTGAAGATGTCGGCCACCATTCTTCTCGAAAACCTCAAAGAAGAGATTATGCTTATCCGGGATCGTGAACCTTTTAAAGAAAAGCACCGTGTGGTAGGTACTATTTGCAGGGACAAACAGGGATTTGTCGTTCTGTACATACTCATAAAGCGGTGTGATATCGTCAATCTGCATCGCCTGTTTTTTCAGATTCTTACGGTTGGTGATATAACACTTGATAAAATCTATATCGTAATCGATCTGCGAGCTATTCGCGACGGCGAGATGGAACATGGCGACATCGTCCTTGATGAAAATCCCTTGCAGGGCGAAAGTCATCTTACCCTCCATGATGCCCCGATTCATCTGAGCCCCCTTGGAGAGCACCAGCTCACCCAAAGACCGCATATCCGTCTCATTGACATTGATGACGGAAAAGACCGCACCCTTCTTGTCCGCATCGTCCACCGAGAAGTTCAGCACCTCAGGCACCTCCTTGTAGACAACGTCAAAGGCATAGATGTTCTTATCTTCTGTGATGACGGTGAGGGAAGTCTCCTTGAAAAGGTTCGTGTCATAGGGATAACACTTCGCCATGACCATGTTATCGGTGTTCGGCACATGGTCGACGATGGCGGAGTCACACCCCACACTTATGTCCACCACCTTATGGGGGAAGGTGATATGGGAGGTCCTGTCATCGGAGAGCTCCACCTTCAGCGGACGGATCACGTCCTCCTCAACCAGTTTTTTCCCCCGCACATTGGCGGCCACAATGCTCGGGTTTTGCTCATAATGGATACGGAACGTATGCACCTCCCCATCCTTTGTGATAAAGGTGATATGTGTCTCGACAAAACGGGGTATGCGGCTTCGGACTCTGGCGATGGAAGGGACGGAGGTGCGCTCTATCTGGATATCGTCCGTGCCATGGTCGATGTTGCTCACATCACTCTTAAACTTAAGATATACCCATTTTACATCCGAGATGCCCAGTTCGATCACATCAAATCCTTTTATGCGCTCCTGTCCATATGACGGGCATAGAAAAACCAATAGAGATATCGCACACAATAAAGACTTTACAACACGAACCATAATCAGGACAATACTTTTATCTTACAATATTTTTACATAATATTTTACTAGAAGGGAGCCACTTGACTTACCAAATGACAACCGCGAAATTATGCAAAAAATCGGTTATTCCAACTTAATGAAGATCTTATAATTAGCGGGCAAATCCACACTTTTCTTGCGTTGCGCCTTCTCCAATACGGTCTTCGTCCCGTCAATGATCGTATTTGTCACCTTGGTGACCATGTTACCCCCCGAGACATGCTGATTGCTTTCCGAGATGGCACCCCTACCCGACTCTTTCGCCACATCATTGGCCAAGTTCTCACCTGTATACAAACCCCTCATGCCATCTTGGTCGTATATGGTCCCCCTAAAAGGATAGAGGTCACCGTTGAACTTAATGCTCTCCGTCGTTATCATCACGCGATTTTCGCTGAAGACGACCGAACCAATTAGGTTCGTGCTGGCGGGGATAGTCTTTCCCTTTATCGTCACAGGTTCCAACAACCTGATATACACCTGGCTGGAGGATCGGACACCCTTCTGCTCACCATGGATAACCGCCTGAATAGTGGCCTTATCACCACCTCCCGTCGATTGGTCATTCTCCGTTTTGAATCCTTTTCTGCCTTGAGGGACATTCACCGTACTCCTCTCCTCGACAGGTCTAACAACAGGCTTAGGCGCAGAAGCCCTATTGAGCCCCAACAAGGCAGAATCGGCACGGGAACCTAAGCCATTACGCACTCTACGTCTCGCATCATCCATTCTCGACTTCCGGATCGCCGCATCTATTGAATCCAACTGACTTGAACCCTTCGTCCGAGCAGAAGAAACCGCTCTCGCAGAGCCTGACGACTCCTCAGTAGGGGTTGGAGTCTGATCCTGAGGGGAATCAGCAGCCACTTCATCCTCTATTTTGGACAACAACTCATCCACGTCGACCTGTTTCGACTTCTCCTCCCTAGGCGCATTCAAGGAATTCAGCATATCGAAGGAAGAGTTCTGCGCCAATTGCTGGTTCTTCTCCATACTCACGCGCGACTGTTCCTTCCTGACCGCCTCGAACTTGCCCTCCGAAGCATAGACATCGTCAGGGTCAGGCAGGCTCGTATTGAGGCCCGCCGGAGAGCCATCGGCCACCGCCAACGACTCATCATCACCGCCACCGCCTAAGATGAAGAATAGAGCCACCACCGTCAAGAAGACGAAGACACCTCCCACCTGCAGCAAATTCCTTTGCTTGTCAATTTTACTTTTTTGTTCCACCATATGAATCTATATCTACTTAAAATAGAAGTCATTATTCACTGAATCAGGAGCCTGCGACACCTCTCTCATGGAGTCCAGATTCATCACGGACAAGTCCTTCGTATCCACCTTCGACCAATCGATGATAGAGTCGCGAACCATCTCCGTCAAAGTGGCGGAGACCTTTGGTCTAAAGAAAAAAGATCGTACAAAATTAAAAATCAGAAGGACGAACATTAACCCGAAGACAAGAAAAAACACCTTTTTGCGGGCCGCGATATCCATGGCATTCAACCGCTTCTCCGTCCTGTCGCTCATCTCCTTTCCTTTCCGCTGATAATACTCCCTGAAACTTTTCGTCGGGGAATTTTTCTCCTCACCGGAAGTCGGGGAGTCATTGGTTTCAAAACTATCCTCCCTTTCATTATTTTCTAAACTCATATCGTTTCAATTATTCGTTTGACATTGTTGTATCACTCTCCTGCTCCTGTGCGATTTCAGGCGCATAGCCCTTTCTTTCCACCACACCAATCTCCTCTTCCCTCACAATTCTCCATCCCTGAGCGACAAATCCCTGAGGATCCAATTCGTCCCTCACACACGACTCCAAATAACATTCCGTCACAAGACTTTTAAAGACAATCTTATCGCTGGAGACCATGGAGGTCTTTCCATAGAGCGTCACCTTGAATTCATATCGGTCACTCTTCCTGACATCAATGCTGTCGCAAAGGAATTCCGTGGAGACACCATTCGCCACCAAAGAATTATAGAAACCCCTCTCACTCAATGAATTACAATAATTCTTCACGTCCGATCCCGCCAAATACTCCGCTACGCTCACGTTCTTCTTGATGAACTCAATATCAGGAGAGAGGATGAAGAGTAGTTCATGCAACCGCTTGACATGCGCTTCCGCCTCCGCGACACGGTTCACGGAGACATTCTCCGCCAAGGCCAACTTTAACGTGTTGCGGCTGTCGACCACATAGATGGAGTTCCGCTCCTCGTCAGCGCTATCGAAAGTAGCCTTCAACACCCAAACTGTCAGGCCAGTGACTGCGACCGTCACGCATACCATGATGAATTTCACCAACTTGAAAGTGGCAGGTATATCATTCGTTCCCATCAATACAAAGAGTTAAGTTGAGTATCCTTGTTGCTAATCACATTCAGGTTCTCGAGCAGAAAACCGTTGGGGGTCGCTTCGGAGCGAGGGCAGTTTCTCAATTCGCAAGACGTGATGAGTTCCCTGACCGTAACGGAGGAGCGGCGGACGATAGCCGTCTTCCCATACATTATCGCACCATAAGGGTAGCGGGAGAAGTCCGTCACGACACTATCGCACCTATACTGGCAGATGATGCCCGCCTCAACGATCTGTCGATAAAACCCGTTGGCGGTCATGTTATCATACATCTGCACAGCGGAGTTGTCCGCCATGGCAAGCGCCTTCTCCACCCCATATTGGATGGCTCCATTATCAGGATAGAGGCTAAAGAAGAGCTGATGGAACCGCTCGATCGCCGCCTTCGCTTCCACCGGCCGGTTGTCCGTCGTGTTCTGGTTCAACGCGCACATCACAGACTCCTCTCCTTGAAGCGCATAAACCTTACTCGTCTGGTTCCTCTTGAACTGGATGGAAAACAACACTGCGCACAAGATGACAATCAGATTAGATGCCACCAGCAAAATGAGGAAGAGCCTCACATGCGAAAATGCGCTTTGAATATTTGTTAACGATCGTATCATCTCTTTATATTTTTTATGGCATTAGCCGCCATTGTCATCTTAGGCCCCACAAAACGGGCCGCAGATCCTGCCAACATTCGGCCTTCACCTGTCAGACCACCCGCACCAACACTAGTCACAATATAATTCGCAATGGACGGTATCGAGAAGAATGAAGCCGCCGAAGCCAAGGAAAGAATCATGTAATATCCCAAGCCCATCTCCCAGTTCGTTCCAATGCCTTCCGCCGCCTTTTGGAACAAATTCATCATGGCGTAACAAGTGATATTCACACACGGAGCATAAAGACTAACCGTAATATAACGTCCTATCCAATTGGATATCGAACTGGAAAAGTAGGGAACCAAAGATATCGCAAATGCAAATGGTCCCACATATATCAGCACCAATTTTGAGACAAAAGCGATGGATAAGACTCCAACTGCAGCGACAATCGCCACAATAGAAAGTAGCCCGAGAATCATATTCATGATTGAAAGCTTGAATGCCGCCGCTATTTCACCCACGAAAGGTAATGAAGAACTCTCCTTTTCCGATTTATCCGAAAAAAAATCATTCTGTATGCTGCCGTCATTCTTCACGTTCGGTTTCACATTACCCTCTTTCGGAGTCTCCTTCTTCGTTTCGTTCTCCATCATCTTGTCATAACACTTTCTGAGATTTTTCTCCATCAAATTATTCTTTTTCTCCGCATACTCTTTCACCAATTCCTTGGCAGGTTTATTCATCCATCCGCAGACATCGTCCAACACATGCACGAACGTCGTGAAATTAATGACAACCAGCCCTATGGCGAATGGCCTAAGCAACGCATACACATTGATGGACTCACCCTTACACCATCCTTGCCATACCATGTTTCCCACATAGACCAAGGCGAAAAGACCGCACAGCAGCATCGCCACACTTTGCATATCCCCCACGTCGGAGACACATGATACCAAGATAGAGTCTAGCCTATCCGCGAAATTAGGTATGGATTCGAAATTAAACGAGCTAATCATTTCATAGCCCTTAGCCACAGCATTCATTTTCTATCTGTTTTATACTCCAATCGGCATTCGGAAGGAGTATACTGGTTATACAAACTAAGCGTGTAATTGATCGTCTGCTTGCGATCAGCCACTTTCTGGTTCGCACTATATTTAAGCGCATTCAGTTTCGCATTGAACTCGTCTATCTTCTTGCCTATGTTATCAATCAATGTGATACGCTCGAACGAGGTGAGTCCGGCATCCCCTTCCCCCGTGAACTCTCCAATGATGGTCTTCGCCTCCTCATAGACCTCCGCCGACTCCTTCACAATCAGGTTCGCGTTATAGGCGATGTTGTTGCGTTCGGTCTTACTCAAGTAGTCGCATTCCATCAATTGACCATAAAACGTTTTATAGTTATCCTTCAGATGGTTCACCTTGTCGAGCAAAGAGACGACAGAACGTGCGTTTTTCACCCATTTCATACACTTCTTATACCTTTCGGCATTCTCCTTCATCAGTTGGGACTGATTCAGCATCTCCTTCATCTGATTCATCAAAGTAACCTTCTGATCGGTCGCATTCGCCATCTCCTCACAGAAGTTCGATGCGGTCTGTGCGATAGCCACAGGATCCTCCACGATCATCGCACCCTGCGCCATTGCCCACATCGAAACGCAGGAGAGCACAGACGTAGCTAAGATATATTTCAAACCACCTCTCATTTCATCTATTTTTTATAGTGAATATTAATATACTTCTCGATACCCTTCCGCATAGAGCCCAGTTCCTTCGCATACTGAAGGACAACCCCTTTCTCCTCCTTCGTCGTGGAGAAGGTCAGGTATTCCTCAGGAGAGACCTCCACGCCATAGACGGCCGAAAATGCCGAGTTAAAGGAGATGAACACCTCCTTGTATTTGGCGCGTTGCTCATTCTTCTGCAAATCCCTATTGATGGACAACACCAAGGCCTTCTCCTTTTCAGAGAGGGCCAGTGTGGACTGTATCTCTTCGAAACGGTTCAGGAACTTGCTTTGGTCGAGCAGGATCTTCTCGTCCGCATTGTTGATGATCGCATCCTTGATGATTTCATTGCCAATGATGTCACCCACCTCCTGGGTCACCACGATCACCTCTCCGTTGTGTTTACGTACCGTCTTGTAGAGATACTTGATGAACTCAGCCGTACCGCTCTTCGAGATGGCTTTCCACGCCTCCTCAATAAGGATTACTTTCCTCTCGTGAGGCTGCAACCTCCTCATCTTGGCGATGTACGTATCCATCAGCACGATTGTCACGACAGGGAAAAGAACCTTATGGTCCTTGATGTTGTCCAACTCAAAGACGACGAACCGCTTATGGAGCAAGTCCACCTTCTCCTTCGAATTCAGCAAATACTCATACTTGCCTCCCTTCGCATAAGGGGCGAGCACCTGAATTAGATTATCGATGTCAAAGTTCTCGATCCGAACGGATTTCTTCGAAATATACTCCTTGAACTGCTTTGAAAGGAAAGCGTAGAAAGAGTTGAAGCAAGGGAAAATCTCCCTGTGCTGCTTGATGATCTCAATGTAGAAATTCAGGGCGGTCTCGATATGCGTCTCCTCCGCCTTGGAGATCTCCTCATGTTCGTTCTTCCAAAGGATGCAGATCAAGGAGAGCAACTGCACCATCTTCTCCTCCGTGTAGACATAATCCTCCACGTAGAAAGGGTTGAAAGAGATTGGTTCCTCCTCCTTGAAGGTGAAGTAGATACCGTCCTCCCCATGCGTACGCTCTTGGATCAATTGGCAAAGACCGAGGTAGGAATCACCCACGTCGACGATCACCAAATGCTCCCCTTGCTCATATTTCTGCGCCATCATCACATTGGTGAAGAAGGATTTACCCGAGCCGGAAGGACCCAAAATGAATTTATTCTTCGCACTGGCCCACCCCCGTCGCACAGGCTCGTCACTGACATCGATTCTAACCGGCGCACCGCTGATTCGGTCGGTCAGTTTCAGGCCATGGCCATCCTCCCCCGTGATATCCCTGTAGTTGCTTTCCATATTGAAAAAGCAGACGCTGGGAGCGATAAAGGATAAGAACTTCATCTCCGACGGATAATTGGAGGAAGCTCCGGGAATGCCCGCCCAGAAGATGTGAGGGACAATCACCTCCGTCTTCGAGACCTGGCAGTCCAGGTTGGACAAGACACCACCCACCTGCGAGTTCTTCTCCAGCAGACGGGTGTAGGAAGTGTCCCACACCAAGACATTGAACGCTGCATGGATACTATGTTCCTTCATGACTTGCGCTTGCGTCAGGTACTCGTCGTTAAACTCCTTGTTGATGGCGTTCTCCCTCGAAATGGCCGAGAGGGACTCCATCTTGCGGCCCTGCTTCTCCAACTCACGAAGGTTCTCGCTCGAATCGTCGATGAAGATATACTGGTTGTAGATATGGTCGAACGGCAACTTCAAGCACAGCTCGTAAGAGAAGCAATCAGCCAGAGAAGAGACATCGGTCGACAACTTCTCATTCCGCTTATGGGTGGAGACCACATTCGGCAGATCCGTCAACTCGCCCAAGGAGAAGCAGGAGACATACTTGTCGCCCACCATCAAATCGTCCTCGTTCACATGCAGGTCGTAAAGGATCTCGCCCTCTCCGGAGTAGTTCAGCGTCAAGTATTGTTCGATGACGCCGAACTGCTTATCCGATCCTAATACCTCGTCTTCCGACAACTCCCGGCAGGCGATGCCCCCCGACTGCAAGATGTTCAACATCTGGTTCACACTGTCGTTGAACGTGTCGATGCGCATGCTGTCGACAGACTCCTGGGGGACAATTCGGTTCCTAAGAATCGAGTTGGCCGCGGAAGTCGTCTTCAATCCATTTTTCGTCGAGAGCGTCACGTAAAGGAAGCACCGATGCCTCAACAGCGACCGTCCTGTGAAATGACGGGCGGAAGCCTCCTGTAGGAAACTCTCCGAGAAAGGCTCGTCCTGGCAAACCATCTCCGTAAAGACGTCCTGTTTATGGACGATCGAGTAATTAGGGAGAGTCCTCACCGCACGGCACCAACACTCGTTCATCGCATCAATCTCCATGTCCGAGGAGGTGTAGACCTGGGGCAATGTCAGTTCAAACAGACGGGTAATGTCGCCCGACTTGGAGACCAACAAGCCATCCTCGTACGACAACAAAGGAAAACAATTCTCAATTTGGTTCGATTTAACGTTAAAATTCATTTCTTGCCTCCTTTTTGAATCAAACTCCTTGTGCGTTTCAATTGAATTCGCTTCGGACAAGCGTTTTGCGCCAACCTCTTAGAAAGTCCATTGGAACCGTACTTATTGTTTAGATAATAGGTGACGAAATAGGAGGCGGCCGCAATAATGACCGCTACCGGTATGGCGACCCAGTTGCTCAAGAACTGCAACATGAAATAGGCCAAGATCGCACACACCAAGCCCCCTACAAAGTAAAAGATATAGGTCTCCTTCAGACCATAAAAATCCAGCGGGCGATTCACCCCCTTATTAATCGGATAATCCATATTATGAAAAAACAATAAGTACTGTACTATATTAGACCCAAAGACGTGGAATGTTATCCCACGAAGAATGATTTGATTAGCGTAACGACAACCGCCACGAAGATCAACGAACCAAACCATCCCACAGCCACTTTGGAAGTGTCAGGGTCACCGTTACTCCACTTGGAGTAGACCTTGAAAGCACCCACCAAGGCCATAATCGCACATATCGCGTAGAAGATGCCGCACGCCACATCAAAGTATCCCTTAATGTCCGTCTCCACTTGTTGAAGCGCCTGTTTGCGGGACGCATCATTCTGCGCAAAAGTTAACACCATGTTACTTAACACCAGATAAACTGTCAAAATTGTCTTTTTCATTTTTCTTAAGTTTTAAATTATTTGCGTATCATTTACATGCAAATATACACATTTTTTCATACCGCAAAAAGAATTCATAAGAAAAAAATAATTTTTTTACAGAATAAATGACGATACGGCAAGAAAATACGCCTTTCACACATATGAAAATTGATTTTATCCACAAAAGAAAAACACATACTTACCGAACTAAATTTACACCGCAAAAGTAACAATTAATCAAAAAATCAAAAACAAATCACGTCAATAAGTTTGATTTCAAGCGATTAAGAACAATTTATGGCGAATGAGTGGCGCATACAAGCATAAAATATTTTTATTGTATAATTTACACCAATATATAATGGCAAGAACATCTTTTTTTATATATTTGCAAACCGTAACATATCAGAAACCATAATAAAATAAAGGCAAAAGCGACAAGCAATGATAGACATAAAAACAGGAAGATTCACCATCAACAGTGAAGAGGGATGGGAAATGACGCCATTTCTTACGATAAAAGAGCTGACCTCCTCCAAATTATGGCAAGCGAACCAATCGGAGCTATGCGAGGAAAGAAGCAGCAAAAGAACATTCTTCTTCAAACAACTGAAAATCAACGGATACCCCCTTTCCATGGAGATACATGTGGGAAGGAACGACTACATCGACGGAATCACCCTACGGACAGAACTGTCAGCCAACATCCATGAGTGGATCTCGGGTCCGGAGTGGGAATCAACCGCACTGAAGCAGAAACAAACGCTCGACGAATTTCTAATTCGGGAGACATCAATCCCTCCGCAACTCATTTCAAAGGATAAGGATTTATCGATCGATACGAATTGGGGATGCATCACGTCGGTGATGGACCTTTCCGCCAACCCTGACATCTGCGTCACCATCCGTTACCGCAACATGTCTGAAAGCGACAAGGAAAAATATTTGACAATGGGAAGGAAGTACCTGCATGGAGAGAAATGAGCCATATAACCGCACAGCTTCCCAGCGTCAAGGGAGCGACAAATACCCGGGCATAGACACCTACGAATACACGACGCTGAAGAAGGACACAAGGATATGTGCCCTCGTCGCCTACTACGAAAACGGGCGCATGAAACCCTGCGAATTCTACTTTCCTCACAAGGTTCTGCAACAGGTGGATTACAACCCCATCAAACTGAGCCAAGGGTTACAAATCTCCCCCTGGAAGAACCCGAAGACGGGGGAATGCTGTTATCGGACCCGGGTGGCGACTTTCATCGTGGCGGCGGACTTCGAGACCGAATACAGCGCGAAAGTATCTGAAAACCCGTCGTACGGCACAGGCGGCATGATCCAATACCATATACCCAAAGAATCCGCCGAAAAATACCTGATCAAAGAGCCGGACGACATCTTCCTGTCCGACGGACAAATCAGCGAAGAGGAGTACGAGGTGATCATGGAGAAACACCAGCAAATCCTCATCAAGCGAAACCTCTTCAGCTACCTCAAGGCGAAAGCGGACACCCTGGACATCCTGCAAAACACAACGGACAAAGAGGAGGAAGAGCGCACAAAAAGGAACCTGCGAACCCTCGACCAACACATCGAAGACCTCACCATAGACCTCGCCTACTCACAAGAAAAAATCGGGGACATACATTCCGAAAAATACGATAGGCTCATCAACCAGCTTGTCATAGAAACAGAAAGCAGAGAAGAGGACAACGTACTACTAATCAGCAACGTGAAAGTGTTGAAAGAGATAGAAGCAGCATCGCAAAAGATTAGCCAAAGCGTCGATTATGTCCTCGTCCCATGCGACACGCAAAACGACGCGGCACAACTGGCGGAAAACATCGCGAATAAAATCGACAACTACGAAAAGGAGCTGTCCAACGGCGGCAAACCAGCAATCGACGTGCCCAAACAAAACCTGTCGGACTTCCTATCCATCAACCAAATCATCAACCAATGGAAAGAAGTGATGGAGAACCTGCAGCCCCAAAAACGCAACTACGAGGCTATAGACACCATCGTCATACAAAACCAAAACGGGCAACACCAACGGATACCAATAGAAGCATTCTTCACCACCGAATCAATAGTCGCCCTACGCGAAACCCGCAATGGTTCGCTTACGCCCCCTCTCCATTTCAAGGGTAACGATCTGACGGCCAAGTTGTTCATGCGAGGGAACAAACCCCAGCTCTACCTCGCGCAAACCAAAGAGCAACTCGCCCAAACATTCGACAGAATCCATTTGACAAACACCCAAAGGGAGGAACTCCGCAACGGAGGGAGCATCCGTCTCCGCCAAGGACGCTTTCAGTTGGACACTGAACTCAACTGCCTCGTTCCCAGTCCGCATACATCATGCGGAACAAGACAAGACGAGACAATATCCCACAAAAACAGTCTACGGAAGAACGGTCACCTTCCATAGCCACACGACGCCTCAACCCAGCATATTAGAACAATCAAATTCGGGGAAAGCCGTATTCACATCAAAGGAAGATCCCTCACCTTCGGCAGAGGAAGGACGTTGGGAGGAATATTCACCAGGCAGCGGTTCTTTATCCATAGGGACATCTTTTCCCTGAAGAACAGAACCCTTCTCCACATTCTGAACAGGCTCCACGACATCGGCAACGGATGGAGAGGCATTCCCTAAAAGATCTTCAACGGACTCTCTGTTCAACTCATCCATACGGGAGAAATCAGCATGAGTGTCCGCCGGAGAAAAAACATCAATCACAGGAGACCGATGCTGCCTCACCCCAGAGACACTCTCAGATGAAGTCGCATGGTTCGTTTTACGATAATCGATCAGGTCTTCCCAATCCGGCACGTCACCTTTACGCCGCGACTCTTTCACTCTCTTCGAAGTAACCGTACGGGTCTCGGGCGTATGCTTGGGAGAGTCCTGAACTCGCTCACGACGCTTTCTCGCCTCGTTTTTCGAAACGCCAGAGTCATCTCCCTTCACAAATCTAAAATAAAGGAACACGCCCAGTTCATAAACACATAGAGCCGCAAATGCGACCAAAAGGAAAATTCCTGTACTAATAGACAACAAACACATATTTATCACAATATTTCAAATCAACCGAACAAATCCGCCAGCGCAACAGAAAGGGAGCGCTAAAGTATTGGAACACAATATCTTCCCCACGAGAGCAAGCGATTATATCCTACAAATATACAAAATATGTTTCGTATTGACTTCGCCAAACTTAAAATTCAAAAAACAAACAAATTACAGTTCTTCGATCTCTTCAACAGACAGACCGGTTGCTTGGGAAATCGTATGGATGTCCACGCCTAACGCTTTGAAGTTCTTCGCATTGCGTAGGTTGGCGGTTTTCTCTCCTTCGAGTTTTCCCTGCTTCATCCCTTGCTTCAGTCCCTGCTCCATTCCCTGTTCGGTTCCCTTTTTCAGCCCCTCTTCCATACCCCTCTCGTATCCATGTTGTTCCATGTCGATCTCGTCCTCGAGGTATTTCATGCAGGCCTCGTACTGGTCGTACTCCTCCTCGGAGAGGGCGGACACCTTCGCCTTCTCTATCAGCCTGAGCAGACCCTCGTCCGCTCGCTCGTATACCGATGGGTCAATATTTTCCATGTCTCCGAGGTTTTTAAAGAAACTGATCCAGATGTTTTTGACCGTGATATTGGTGC
>JAGCGM010000289.1 GCA_017649635.1 Paludibacteraceae bacterium
GGTTGAAGAAGGGGGGGGGGGAGAGGCGGGAATAAAATTCCCGCGGAAGGGACGAAACGGGGGGGGCGGGAATGGAATTCCCTTGGAAGAAACGGAACGGGAAGGAGAGTGGACTTTATTGTTTTTGCGTTTTTGAATAAGATTATGTATTTTTGTGGTGATTTTAAAATGAATGTATATGTGGCATAAAATTCTTCTTGTGGCAGTCGCATGCGGATTGAGCTTTTCTCTATGCGCGCAGTCGACGAAGTCCTCGAATAAGAAGCCTTACACGGATGTGTTCGAGACCCTCTCCAAGACACCGGCGGGGGCCGGCAAGGTGGTGATAAAGCAAGACCCGAAGATGAAGTCTCTGATGAGGAAGAAGCTATCAGTCAATGACGATAAAACATATGTGACATTCTCTGGCTATAGGGTTCAGGTCTATATGGGCAATCTTCCCAAGAAATCCAAGGTGGAGGCATTGGAGCGAGAGAAGAAGATAAAGGCGAAATACCCTAACGTCACCTCTTACCTCACCTTCTCCTCCCCGTTCTGGAAACTGCGTCTGGGCGATTTCCGCGTGCAGACGGAGGCGATGGTGTTTGCCCAAAATATATTGTCCGAATTCCCGGAAATGACGGGAGAGGTGTTCGTGGTCGATGATGAGGCCCGTGATGTCCGCCTCGAAAAGTAAAAAGAAAATGAACGACGATTTGCAAATGAAGCCTTGGGATATCGCCAAGTACCCAAGCAAGAGCCTTACGGAAAAGTTGGTGCCCCTGTATAGGGAAGCAATCTCTTTGATAGGAGAGGATGTGGAACGAGAGGGATTGAAGAAGACCCCTGAACGTGTCGCTAAAGCCATGCAGTTCATGACCTACGGTTATAAGATTGACCCTCGAGAGGTTCTGGAATCTGCCGTTTTCGAGGAGGATTACCAACAGATGGTCATCGTGAAAGATATCGATTTCTTTTCCCTATGTGAACATCACCTATTGCCTTTCTTCGGCAAGGCGCACGTGGCATATATACCTGACAAGAAGATAACCGGACTGAGTAAGATCGCCCGTGTCGTGGAGATTCTCTCCCGTCGTTTGCAGATTCAAGAGCGTCTCACCACTCAGATCAAGGACTGTATCCAGGAGACGTTGAACCCGATGGGTGTCATGGTCGTCATCGAAGCGCAACACATGTGCATGCAGATGAGAGGTGTGGAGAAGATGCATTCCATCACCACCACGTCCGACTTCACGGGTGCGTTCAACACCGCCAAGACCCGCGAGGAGTTCATGAACCTGTTGGGCAAGTGATCATTGCTTTAGATCGCTCCCCTTATTTTTATCACTGATATACTTAATCCTCATCAGGATGAAGAATGTCACGACCAACAATAGAACGCTGGCCGCGATGGTGCCGTGCGTCATGTTGAAGGATGATTCGGAGGCCAATGCGGTCTCAGGATCGCTCACATGGGCGTAGATGATGATGATCGCATTATTCATGAAGTGGCAGAAAATCGAGGCTATCAGGCTCTTCCCGTAGAGGAATATATAACCAAGCAGCACACCGAGGAGTAATCTAGGGAAAAAACCGAAGAACTGCAGGTGGATGGCGCTGAAGATCGTCGCGGCGAGCCATACGGCCACGTGTTCGTTCTTGAGGTATTTCGCAAGGCTTTGTTGGATCACGCCTCGGAATGTCAGCTCCTCCCCGATGGCAGGTATCAGGGCGATGACGATCAAGTTGGAGATGAGTTGGGGAATGCTACTTGACCCTAACATCCGCAATGTGGTGTCCTTCAGCAACTCTTCGGATTCCCTCATCCATCTCTCCACGCCTTGCAAAGCCTCAGGCAGGTGCATCCCTTCGTTCCATGAGGTGGCAACCGCAATGAAAGGATAGGCTGTGAAGAATGCCAATATGCCCAGAAAGATGATTCTGGGGTCGACCAAATTCAGTTGAAAATAACCTGATGGCTCTCGCTTCGTCAAGTATACGAAGAGAGCTGGCCCTAGGATGAACATTCCTGACGAACACATCAGTTGTTTTACCTTTAGATCTTCTATGCTATTGGGGTTCCAACCCGCCACATGGGAGATGAGCATGCTTAGTGAAGTCAGGGTGACTGTGCAAAATATGAGTAGGAAGATGAATAAAATGACTTTCTTCCACAGCGGACTCTCCGCGAACATTCCCTTAAATGTTATCCAATTCAAATTCATAATCTGACGTATCGTTATCTGTTTTGATGATCTTTTTAACTGTGTCGTTGACAAGCCTGCTCTCGTACCCTCTGGAGAGACCGAAGCGGATTAGTTTGGCGCCTATTTCGTAGGGTTTGCCGGCTTTGATGCTCTTCCTTTTCTTCACGAGCATCTCCTCCAACTGCTCCTCGTAGCCCTCGTCGGGTATTTGCGCGATGGCCTCCTCGATGATGGGGGTAGGGATTTTGCGGCTTCGAAGTTCGAAAGTGATCTTCGTCTTCCCCCAGTGTGAGAGGTTGTGCTTATCCTTTGCGAAGAAACGGGCGAAACGGGCGTCGTCCACATACCGTTCCTGGATGAGGTGTTTGACGATTTTGTCTCCATCGTCGTTGCCGATGCCCCAACGCTGCAGGCGGTCCCGCACATCCTTCTCGCAGAGTTCCCTTTGGGAACAGAGCGCCTCCAGTTTAGACTTAGCCTGTTCGTATGTTATTTCCTTTTGCATCTCACCATCCTTTCTTTCCCCTCCATGTCCTCTTTCACGACAATCTCCTTGTATCCTCGTTCCTCCAGCATTTGTCGGATCTCCTTGCCGAACTGTTCGTTGATCTCGAAATAGAGGAATCCGTTGTTCTTCAGGTGGGTGAGGCCGTAGTCCGCTATGGCGCGGTAGAAGAGCAACGGGTCATTCCCCTCGACGAAAAGGGCGGAGTGTGGTTCGTAGTCCAGCACGTTTGGACGCATCTGGGCCTTCTCCCCTTCGGTGATATAAGGCGGGTTGCTCACGATGAAGTCCAGCGGGTCGAACTCCGTCTGGGGGTGCAGTATATCGTCTATGATGAAACTCACATCCGCGCAGAGCCTTTTCGCATTCCGCATGGCGGTGTTCAGGGCAAGCGGAGAGATGTCGGTCGCATTGGCGTCGAACTGGGCGTTCAGGTATTTCAGGGTGATGGCGATGCATCCGCTGCCCGTTCCGACATCAAGGAACGATGCGTTTTTGTCGCAGAAATCGTCGCAGATCCAGTTCACCAGCTCCGCCGTTTCCGGGCGGGGGATCAGCACGTCCCTGTTCACCTCGAAGGTGAGTCCGTGGAACTCCCCCTCGCCGAGGATGTATTGGATAGGTTCCCCCTCGGAGAGTCTGTCGAGTACCTCCTCCATTTGGGCCGTTTGCTCTTCCGTCAGGTAATCATGTTTGCCCATGAGCAAATCCACCATACTGCATCCGCAGATATGCTGCAGGGTGAGGTAGGCGATGTTTTTCGCCTCCCGTTCGGGATATGCTCCCGCAAGCGCCTCCACGATGCGTGTGATCCATTCGTTGTTCATTGGTTTTCCTCCTCTATGAATTCTTGCGTCTCGTTGGTCGGCGTGCTATAGTAGCGGGAAAGGATATATCGTTTGTAGTAGGAGATTATCAGGGAAGTGGCCGGCAGGGCGATGATGAAACCGAGGATGCCGAACATCATGCCGAAGACGGAGAGGGAGAGCAGGATGACCGCCGCGTTGAGGCCCATCCTTTTGCCCATGATTTTAGGGACGAGGTAACCGTCCTGAATGATCTGCACGATGACGAATACGGCGAGGAGCGACAGCAGGGGTATCCAAGGCGAGTGTCCGGTCTCCGCGGCATGCACGAGCGCCAGCAGGATGCAAGGCGGGATGCCGATTACCTGTAGATAAGGGACCATGTTCAGCGTGCCGATGATGAGTCCCATGGTGAGCGCCAAGGGGAGGTCGATGATGACGAAGCCCGTGGTGTAGAGGATGCCCACGAATATGGCGACCAAAGCCTGTCCCCTATAATATTGTTTCATACCTTCTTCGATATCCCTGTATAAGGTTTGTGCGAAAGTCCTGTATTTAGGAGGGATCAGCGCGCTGAAGTACTGCGTGATCTTTCTGTAGTCCCTCAGGATGAAGAAGAGGTATATGCCCGTGATGAGCATGGCGAAGATGCTCAGGGTGAGGTTGACGGAGCTGGTGACGAGCGACCAGACATGAGGGGAGACGCTCTTCACGATGTCGAGGAAGTCCTCGCGGTCCACAAGCTCAGCGAGGTTGTAGTTACGGATAAGATCCTGCAGGAAAATCTCCCAGCGGTGGGGAATGATACCGTTCTCGTTGTTATTGGTGGAATATTCGACCAAAAAGTTCTTCAACTTCACCGCTTCCTCGACAAATTGGGGAGCGAAAAAGCAGACGAGGAAGGTGATTATGCCTCCAATAGCCGTCAAAGCGAGGAGAATTGAGATGCTTTTGTTGCCCACCTTCAGTTTTTTTTGAATAAAATAGACGACAGGATAAATCAGGTAAGCTAGCAGCCAAGCCAAGCAAAAAGGGATAAGTACTGGACTTAAATATCTGATTAACAATACGATGCCAACAATCAGCCCGATAACCAACAGTGTTCTGACGGTTCTATCTAAAGTGAATGGTTTTGAAAAAGGTGTGTTCATCACAAAAAATGGAATCAAAATTGGTACGTTTGGTAAAGTTTTTTTATACCTTTACGCGGTTATTTGCAAATATACAGAGTTTCTCATAAATTCGTGAAGGTTTTGGGGACTGAAAAGAAAAATTTCTAGACAGAGCGTATGGACAGTAAGGATTTGATGAGTCTAATATCAGAAGATGTGAAGGAACTTTCGCTATTATGCAGCGGAATGTCGGAGATGGTTAATGTCCCGACGTCCGTGTTGAGTTTGGCGAAGGGGAAGGCAACTTCGTTATTGCAGAGGATTGAGATGCTGGAGTCATGTCAGAAATCGGAGGCGTCGTCCCGAGTGGAGGAAGCGCCCATTCAGCCCGTGGCTCGTGTGGTTGAGCCAGTCGTCAGTCAGCCGGTAACGGTGGAGAGGCGGGAAGAGGCTCCGAAGGTGGAGACAAAACCCGTTGTAAAGGAGACGAGGCCTGTTCAGGAAGCTCCGAAGGCGGTGGTCAAGGAGGAGGAACATCTGGAGAAAGTGGTGGAAAGGGTTGAATATCAGTCAGCGAAGTCTCCTGAGAAGAAAGAGGAGACAGTGCCTGCAAAGAACAGCATCGGAGCACAGAAGGGGAAACGTGAAGTGGGCGTTCACCCTGAGATGAAGAACCACGTTCCTGACGAGGGAAGTGTTCGCACGGTGTTGGATGCCAACCGGTCGACGAGACGCGTCGAGAGCCGTTTTGTCCAATCTATCAAGAAGGCTATCACGTTGAACGACCGTATTCGTTACCTGAATGAACTCTTCGGCGGGGACGCCGACCTGATGACGACGACCATATCGGCGTTAGATGCCATGAACACCCTACAAGAGGCGAAGGATTACGTGAAGTGGAATTTCTCGTGGGACGAGACGGATGAGGCCGTATCGGATTTCATGAGATTACTGGAGGATAGGTTTTCATGAAAAACACTGGGAAACTTTACCTCGTGCCTACCCCCGTAGGCAATTTGGAGGATATGACGCTGAGGGCGGTCAGAATATTGAAGGAAGTGGACCTGATCCTCGCGGAAGATACGAGAACAACAAGCGTGTTGCTCAAACACTTTGAAATAGAGAAAAAAATGCTCTCCCACCACAAGTTCAACGAGCATCAGACAACTGAGGCCGTGGTTGAGCGATTGAGGGGTGGCGAGACGATAGCGTTGGTCTCCGATGCGGGTACGCCCGCGATTTCCGACCCTGGTTTCCTGCTGGTACGCGCATGCGTGGATGCCGGGGTGGAGGTGGAGTGTTTGCCGGGTCCTACGGCCTTTGTGCCGGCGTTGGTCGACTCGGGTCTGCCGAACGACAGGTTCTGCTTTGAGGGCTTTTTGCCACAGAAGAAGGGCCGGCAGACGAAATTGAGGGAATTAGCGGAGGAGCGACGGACAATGATTGTATATGAGTCTCCTTTCCGTTTAGTGAAGACGTTGGAACAATTTGTGGAGGTGATGGGGCCGCAACGGCGCGTCTCGGTCTCCCGCGAAATATCAAAAGTGCACGAACAGACAGTCCGAGGAACGGTCGAAGAGGTGCGCGACTATTTCAAAGAACACGAGCCGAAAGGAGAGATTGTGGTCGTGCTGGCTGGAAAGCCTAGCGACAAAAACGATAAAAATAAGAATGTTGAAGAGTAATTATTTTTTATTATAAATTTAAATTTAAGACAAAATGAAAAAAGTAGTTTTAGGTGCATTCGTTGCATTATTCGCAGTGTCTTGTAACCAAGACAAAATTGACGCTTTGACGCAACAGGTTGATTCACTTCAACAGGTGAATGACATGAACGAGCAAAAGATGAACAGCTATTTTGCTCTGATCACTGAGGTACAATCTAACTTGAGGAGCATTAAGCAAACTGAGTTGGGTATCTTGGACGAGGCTCAATCCGAGGGTGTTAACGCTGACAGCAAGCAGAAGATTCAACAGGATTTCGAGTCTATCCACCGCGCTTTCCAAGACAGCCGTTCTAAGCTCGACTCTATGGAGAACGCTTTGAAGAAGGCTGAGGGCAAGCTCCCTTACTTGCGTGGCTTGGTTGCCGGCTTGCAAAAGGATTTGAAGGCCAGCGAGCAGACCATCAAGGACTTGAAGGCTCAGTTGGACGAGAAGAACATCAAGATTGCTTCTTTGGACAGCACTGTTGCCAGCATCGCTGCCATCAGAGACTCTATCAACGAGGTTAACAACGCTAACATGGCCGCTATCCAACAGCAAGACGAGGAGTTGAACACCGCTTGGTATTTCTTGGCTAACAAGAAGACCTTGAAGGAGAAAGGCTTGAAGAACTTGCAAGGCGCTACTATCAACGAGAGCCTTTGCACGAAAGTTGATATCCGTGAGTTCAAGGAGTTGCCTCTCGGCGCTAAGAAGGCTGTCATCTTGACTAACCACCCAACTAACTCTTACTCTTTGGTTAAGTCTCCAGGTGACGACAAGAACTTGATCTTGAAGATCACTAACTACAAGACTTTCTGGTCAGTTTCTAAGAAATTGGTCATCCAAGTTAAGTAATTCGTAGTTACAAGACGAATAGAAAAAGAGCCGTTCGACTAACGAACGGCTCTTTTTTTGCCCATGCCATAGGATAGGTTCACGTCAGGATAGATTCACATCCCCGAATCCCTGAAATCGTAAATAGTAAATAGTTAAATAGTTAAATGGTAAATCATAAATACCCCAATAGTAAATAGCTAAATAGTAAATCAACACCTTGTTCCCCGACGAACCCCTTCCCCTGTTAACAACCTGTTAATAACCTATCAATAACGTGTTGAACCGTCTGTTAACATTGATTTCGGACGATTGTGCGCCGATTCTCGTGGAATCTATTATCTTTGTCTTCCTAAAAATTCGTGATATGTTCGAAACTATTATAGATCTGTTGTCTCGCCGCGAGTGCGTGATCGTCCCAGAATTCGGAGGATTCGTGGTGAACGATTGTGCGGCTAAAGTCATAGACGGCAAATTCTTCCCGCCCCGCAAGGAGTTGGTGTATAACTCGAAACTCGTCCACAACGACGGAGACCTGGCCTCGGCATTGTCCAAGGCGAAGTCATGCTCCTTCGAGGAGGCTAACCGGATGATCTCCGAAGAGGTGGCTTCCATGTGGAAGGCGTTGCGCGAGGACGGTATATTCGTCGCCCCTAACTTCGGCGTCTTCACGCTGAAGTCAGCCAAAGTGGCCTTCCTCCAAAAGAACTTGAAGATCGCTTGTGGTGATTCCTTCGGACTGAACGAGTTTTATTTCCCGGCACTGGACAAGTCCCAACGGAAGGGAAACGCCTCGACGGGACTATCCGCCTCGAAGAGACTCAAATCGCTCACAGTGGCCGCTGTGGCGGTCATCGCACTCCTCTTCGCCGTGCAGCCCATCAATGACGCCCCACAGACCGACATGGCCTCTATGATGCCTCAAATAGCTTCTAAAAGCTCTCTGCAAAAGGAATTGGACGTGAAGAGCAAGGAACTGAACCAGGTGCAGTCCGAATTGGATGCATACCGCGACGCGGTGGATGGCTATTACCTGATCGTGGCAGACTTCCGGGATGAGGAGTCCGCCGTCTCTTACCTGCACACCGCGAAGAACAACTCATTGAAATTGCTTGGCATCGACCAACATTTCTACATCTCCGCTTTCTCCGCAAAGACCAAAGAGGAGGTGGTTGCGTTCCGTGACCAATCCGGGAACATCGCGGAAGACGCTTACGTGCTTTCCGTCTCCAAGTTTAAGAATATACAAAACGACGAATCGAATGATACAGGTCTCTGACGCTGAGCTGCGTGAGGCAGCGGAGAAAGGCATGGACGAATTCATCGGCCTCTTCGTGGATAAGTACTGGGCCGAAATGGGAGGCGAACTCACCGCCGAGGGTATGGCTAAACTGAACGCTTACCAAAACACCTTGCTGGCGTACTCCATCTTCCGCAACGAAATGAACGACGGGGGCTTCGTCCAGCTGATCCAAAACGGCTATGGTGGCTACTTCTTCCAGAACCCTTTCGCTAAATCGATGCGACTCTTCGGGGCGCGCCAACTCGCCAAACTGGTCTATGACGCAAGGACAATCTACATGGACAACCAGAAGGAATTGGAGAGGGAGACTACCGAGGAGGAGTTCCTCGCCATGTATGTGGACTTTGAGGTCTTCGACGAACTGGAGGAGAAATTCTTCCTGATTGAGGAGGAATCTACTGAGGCGATCGCCCATTACGTGGACGATAACTTGGCCCTTTTTGCGGAGATTGTCTGACCTCCCTATGGAATAACCGCCTTGACCATGAATTTCACCTGTGTGGAGACGTTTCCCTCCATCATCTCTTGTCCCGTGCCGATGCTGGTGCGCCCGTCCGTATAGACGAAACATCCCGCTTTCGCGATCAGTTGTAGACGTTCGGTCTTCTTCCAAGAGAGGCTGACGGCTAGCCTGTGCCCTTTGCCGTAGTGCATCGGGAAGGAGAGTGTGTAGGGCAGGTCCTTCTCGTAGATGTAGATGCGGTTGTCGTAGTTTTCCGCCTGGAAATATGCGTAGCGGAGGGCGAAGGAGAGGTGGAGCTTGGGGAGGTTGCCCGTGTGGGTCTGAGAGAGGATCCATCCGTAGGTGGGGGATTGTCCACCTTTGTCGGCGCGGTTCCCTTCCAGAATCGTTTGCATCCTCCATCTCCGTACCTGCGTGTTGAGAGTGCTTCGTAGCGTTCGCTTGTGGTTCATCTCTTCGCTCTTCTCCTTGTATTTGTATTTGAGGGTTAGGTCCGTCCGTTTCGTCATCTTCACGTTGGCTTGTAGGCAGAGCTCTTGCCCCGACGAGGGGGTGGGGGAGGCGTAGAGCGCCCACGGGAACCTGTAGGCGTCCGCATAAGCCGCTAGGACGAGACGTTTGAAGGGGGTGAAACGGGTGCTGAGGTAGATGCCTTGCTCGTTCTCCACCCTGGAGTTTTCGGCGAATCCGCCTCCGTAGTTAGCTTGGTAGGCGGGTTGGTAGTAGCGTTGCGCCAAGGTGATTTCCAGGCGGGAGAGGGGGTGGATGGCGGCGCCGTTCAGTGTGGCGAAGTGTCCGTTAGCGTCGAGGGCGCTCTCTCCGTAGAAGGTGATGTGCTGAAGTCTCGCCTTGTAGTCCAGCCCGGCGTTCCAGTGCGAGTGGGTCTCCGACAGGCGGAAGTGCGTGTAGGTCTTCTCCGTGGGGTGTAGTGTCCTGGAGTAGTGGTAATGGAGCAGGGTGGCGCCGAGCGTTAGGCTCCTGTGCTTGAAGCTGAGGTTGAGGCCCCAGAGTTTCTCCGTGTAATTCTTTTTCTTCTCGATCTCTTGGGAGGTGCGATGCAAACCGTCGGTCTTGAACGAAGTGATCTTCTCCTCTTTGAGGGTGGCGTCCGCTTGGCGCCAGGAGCCGAAGAGAGTACCGTGGAGGTTGCCCCAGCCTACGGTGGTCGCGGCGCCCCTGAAGAACCCGCTTTCGCCGGTGGAGGCGTATCGTTTGATTCCCTGCGTGTTCTTGTAGGCGTTGGTGACGCTGGCGTTCTTCCCGAGGATGGAGCCTGGGCCGACGACCAGCCCCTGCCCGAAGTTCGCCTTGTAGTCTCCCAGGCAGAGTTGCTTCATCCACTTCGTGCCCTCCACTTCCAGGGAGGCGCTGGCGAAGTCGAAGCCATGTCCGTTGCGGCTCCATTCCGCCTCCCCCGCATCTTTCTCGCCTACGAGCGAGGCTTTGAGGCGTTCCGCGTTGAAGAGGTATTTGCCGTAGTAATGGTAGGGGGAGCCTGCGTAACGGCTCGTCCCTGTGCTGTCGGGCAGGTATCCCTTCTTCGTTGGGAGGAAACGGTCCGTGGCGACGTAGAACTGCGACTGGCTCTTCCGCAGGCGTTCCTGGAGGGTGAGGCGCTTCTCGTCCCTTCGGATGACCACGAAAGGAAGCAGTTGGTCGATCTTCTCCTTCGTGAAGTCGGGGATGTGCTTCAGCTCGTAGAGGGTCTGGTAGTTGCCGTAGAGTTCCCTGTGGCGCACGAGGTTGCGGGCGTCTGAGGGGGAGAGGAAGGACAATTGCTCGAACTCTTCCTCCGTCGCCTTATTGAGGTCTAATTTGCTGGTCTTTAATTCGTTGAGGATGTCGTAGAGGTTCTCGACGTCCAGTTGCTCTCCATCCTCCTCTTGGAAAGATTCCATCACATCGATGAATTGTTCGGAGAAGAATTCCTCCTGCGAGAGGCATAGGAGCGTATGTAGCAGTAGAAGAGCGGTGAAAACAGGCCTTTTCATGTTTTATTCGTTGATAGGTGGAACTTCCGAATCTTTTTTGTTGAAAGTGTAACCGACGCCGCAGTCCAGTGCGTATCCGAGGTTGCGGACCCAGCGGGCGGAGAGGTCCAGCCGGAAATTCTTTCCGAGGAACCCGCATCCGAATGTGGGGACGATGGGCGGACCCGTGACGCCGCATCTCAGCTGGAACTTGCCGATGTCGTAGCGTGTGCCGAACCGTCCGAAGAGGTTCCGTCCGCCTTCCCAATAAGATTCGAGGGCGCAACTGACGCTTTCGGAGAAGTGGAATTGGACGCCTAGGGTCGTGTGCACCGGTTCCTTGAACCTCTCTCCGCAGATTCCTTGCCAACCCGTATCGAAGAGGTTTTCCCCCTTTGCGTAGAGGTCGGTTGTCTTGCCCTGAAAGAGGAAAGTGAGGTCCTCCGCGAGTGAAAGGCACCTCCTCTCATTCCCTTCGTAATGGAGGGAGGCGAGACGGAAGCCCACCCCGATGGCGCAATGTCCGCTCAATCGTTTGGAGAGGGCGCAGTGGGTGCGCAGGCGGTTGTAGAGCGCATAGCCGAACCATTCCATGTCGGCGGCGAAGACGAGGGTGCGGGCCGGGATGACGGCCTCCAGCCTGCTGTGGCTGAGTTCATGGGCGAGGTAGTGGTTGCCGAAGGTGGCGTAGAGGCGGCACGCTTGGACGTCGCATAGGCGAGGATCTTCCGCCCCGACGTCGTAGGCGAGGCACTCTCCGGCTGAGGCACGCGCACAGTTGTGAATCGCCTCTGCTGAACCGTTAAAAACTGAAATGCTAAAAAATGCAATAAAAACAGGAATAATCTTCATTTTTTTTTATTTTACAAATTGTTTTGCATGTTTATTATGCTACATTTGCATATGGCATATATAACAGTGTAGATGATGACAAAGATAATAAAATATCTTATAACGTTCGCTTGCTTCTTCTCTTTTTTCGGAGAGGCGTTTGCGCAGGATGAGTCTGAAAGAGAGGGCTATCTTGTCCCTGCCATCGTGGATGAGAATGGGGATACGGTTCCAAATCTGCTCCTCCCTCAGGTGTATGTCTATCCTGTGTTGGTGTTCAAGGACAAGAAACAGGAGAAGTTCTATTGGAAGACTGTCCGTGACGTGAAGAAGACCCTCCCGTACGCGAAGTTGGTCGGTAAGATGCTGAAGGAGATTGATAAGGATTTGGCCGCATTGCCGAATGATAGGGAAAGGAAGAAATACATGGAGGCGAAGGAGGAGGAGCTCCTTGCGACCTATAAGCCTATCCTCAAGAAGTTCACATTGTCCCAAGGCAAGATGATGATTCGCTTGGTGGACCGTGAGTGCGACAAGACCTCCTACCAGTTGATCAAGCAGTTCCGTGGTGGTTTCCGCGCTGTTTTTTGGCAAGGATTCGCCAAGATGCTCGGCGCCAATCTGAAGGTGTCGTATGATGCCAATACCAATGAGGAGGATAGGATTGTCGAACGAGTCATCAATCTGGTGGAGGCGGGACAGCTATAGAGGGGGTCGGACATGAAGATCTTCATCAGTCGTATATTGCCGCCTAAGGGTTTTATCGCCATCAATCTCTTTGGCATGTTGTTTGTCCGTAAGGCGTATGCTTCGCATGTGAACGATCGGGTGCTCAACCACGAGCGGATCCATACGGCGCAGATGGTGGAGACCCTCTTCGTCTTTTTCTATATTCTTTACTTGTTGGAATGGCTCTTCTGGCTTATCCGTAGCCTCTTCGACCGTGGCATTAATCCCTACCGTAGCATCTCTTTCGAGCGGGAGGCTTTCTCCAACGACCAGGATTTCACCTACTTAAAGCATCGTAAGCTCTTCTCTGCTTGGCGTTACCACCTTTGTTGGAAGGGCGTCCGTGGTTGATGTCGCGGCCTAATCCATTGTTTAGAAATCCCTGAATTTATCGTTTCCTCTTTGGGTGATGGCGATGCACTCCATCTCGATGAGCCATGTGGGCCTGCAGACCGGTGCGAGGGTGATGACGCGTGGAATGTCCGGAAATCTCTCGTCGAATATTGCTTTCACCATGGCGTAGTCGCTCACGTCTCGTAGGTATACGATGATCTGCGCGATGTCCTGGAATCCGCTCCCCGCCTCCGTGAGCAATGCGTTGACGTTCTCCATCATCCTGAAGGTCTGTTTCTGAATATCTCCCAAATAGAGCACATTGCCCTTGTTGTCGATGCTGGCCGTGCCTGAGATGTAGATCTCCGCCCTGTCTCCGTATTCCACGCAGGTGCCCCGTTCGAAGGTCACGCCATATTCGTAGGTGGGGTTGAGGTAGGCTGGTGCGTAGAGATACCTGACCTGCGTTGGCTCATGCCCTGTGAGCGCATAGGTGCCGAGCTGGACGAGCGAGCGGGTGTCGGCAGGCAATCCGCCGATGCCGGTCGAAGCGATATAGTGTGTTTTCTCTGTGAGCCCTTGCTCCGTGAAGTTCTCCCGGCGGGCCTTCACCATTCCGGCGTACTGAGTGTCGACGTCGCGCACAAAGAACCAGGTGCGTATGCAGTTGTCCGCAAGGGTTGCGTTGAACTTCGCCAACGTCTCCTCGTAGTCCAACAGCAGGCTCTCCGTCTGTGTGGCGCTGTCCCCGTTATGCTCGTGCATGCCCATCTTGTAGATGTGCGTATATCCGTTGTGTGATGCGGTCATGCAACCCTCCTTGGCTGCGACCTCCAACTCTTTGGCTAAATAGATCCATACCGCCACTTTGCTACCGTCCAGTGGGGGCTGTTGGATGAGGGATACCGCATCGGTATTCTCTTGCCTCATCAGCGGTTTCTGGTTGGTCGCGTCGCTGACGAAGTATCGTTTGAAAATCACCTTGGCTCCCTGTAAGTCAGGATGTTGTAGTAACAAATCTTCCGCTTGGCAGATCCTTTTGTACTGCTGAGGGAACATCTCATCGCATGGTGCGACATGGATCATGACGTGGTACTCCTCCGTCTTTCCCTTGGGGGCGAAACGGGACACCTCCGCATGTGCGTTGATCTCTTTGTAGTATATGTTAAATCTTTCCATCATAATTGACTGCTTCAAACTAACGTTTCAAAATTCAAAATTCTTAATTCATAATTCATGAAGGTGTCACCCCTTCGGGGTTCGTCCTATCCTCGGTTCCATCGTACAGGGGTTTACACCCCTGCCTGTATTGTGTCGCCCCTTCAGGGCTTGGAACGTCGTATCACCTTCCCAGGGTGTTGCCCTGGTCTATATAAAGGGATGGTCCTGCAGGTTGTGCGCATTGCATAGGGATGCACATCCCCTTAATTCTTAATTCAAAA
>JAGCGM010000290.1 GCA_017649635.1 Paludibacteraceae bacterium
TCTGGTAAGAAAGTTTCCTCGTGTTTTGCTTCTCGACGATCAAGTTACCTTCTTTATCCACCTTAACGGTCTTCGCCTTCAACAACTTGGAGCAAAGCATCGGCACAAGGGAAATAGCCACAGCGGTAGAGGTACAGCAGACGATCGTCACGATCCAACCCAACTCCTTGAACAAGATGCCGGCGATACCCGTCAACATGGTCAACGGCACGAACACGGCGCAGATCACCAACGTCGTGGCGATCACGGATACCCACACCTCATTCGTCGCATAGATGGCCGCCTCACGAGGATTCGAGCCACGGTCGATATGCGTGGTGATGTTCTCCAAGACCACAATGGCATCGTCCACCACCATACCCACCGCAATGGAGAGGGAACAGAGGGAGATGATATTCAGCGAACTATCGGCGCCCAACAAATAGAGGAAGGAAACCAGCAAAGAGATCGGGATGGTCAATCCGACAATCACGCTGGCACGCCACTTGCCCAGGAAGAAGAGCACCACGAGTACGACGAAGAAGACTGCATAGAGCACCGCCTCCTTCAAAGAATCGATGGCACTGACGATATCCGTGGACGAGTCATATATCTCGTTGATCTTCACATCCGCAGGAAGGGAGGCTTTGATCTTCTCCAACTCCTTGTGGATATCACGACAGATCTGCACAGTGTTTCCACCCGTCTGTTTCGAGATGATCAGACGGACAGCCTCTTGACCGGAGGCATCCCCCCTGGAGGTCATCTTCTCGTCCAGACTCAGGTCCTTGATGGTATCGCGCACGGTCGCGATGTCGCGCACATAGATCTGCTTCCCGTCAGGCATGGTGGCCACGACGATATCCTTGATCTCGGAACTCTCCAAGTATTCGCTGCGCACCTGCAAGGCGTATTGCTCTTTCTTCATCTTCACGTTGCCGGAAGAGAGGTTCAGGTTGTTGGCGGCCACCGCATTACCGACTGTCTCCAGAGAGATGCCGTATGCATCCAACTGTTTTTGGTCGATTTCAACGTAGACATAGCGGTCCGGCTCACCAGACATCGTCACGTTACCCACACCGTCGACACGGTTCAACTGAGGGATGACGATGTCGTTCATGATCTTCTCCAAGCCCGGATAACTCTCCTTCGCCTGAACAGCGAACTGGATGATCGGCATGGAAGAACTGTTAAATTTAATAATCAGAGGGTTAGAACATCCGCTTGGCAGATTGTCCTTCGTCATATCCACATACGAACGGATATCGTTGACGACGTCATCCAGCTCTTCGCCCCACTCGAACTCCAAGGCAACCAAGGAAAGATTATCTTTTGACGTGGAGGTCAACTCATCCAATCCGTCCACAGAGTTCAAACTATTCTCCAGGTATTTCGTCACGTTACTCTCCACCTCACTGGCGTTGGCACCCGGGTAGGAGGTCATGACAGCGATGTACGGAGGTTCGATCTCCGGAAACTGGTCGATAGGTAACTTGATATAGGCGAAGATACCCATCAACATGACGGCCACGAAAATCAGGATAGAGGTGACCGGCTTATTAATCGCGGTTTTGTATATACTCATCGTTTACTATTTAATGCGTTTATTTTTTCTCTGTTTTCACTTCAGCCTCTTTCGCATCCGATATCAATGTATCTGCCTCTATCTTTTCTTGATAGTCACCATCGATGATCTGCAACTCGACACCATCGATCAGACGAGCTTGACCTTGGGTCACCACTTCGCCACCTTCCACAACCTCGTCGGAAATAACCTCAACATAGCGGTTGAAACGTTGACCAGCCTCTACCGTCACACGTTTCGCGAAACCGTTCTCGTTCAAGAAGAGATAACGCTCGTTGGAACCCGTCAGCTTCAAGACAGACTGGTAAGGAACGGCCAATACCTTCACCTTGCCCACATTGACGGCGGTATGCACATACATACCTGGGCGGAGCTTCATGCTACCGTTCGGAATCTTCACCTTGCACTGGAAAGTGTGGGTAGCCGCATCGATCGTTGGGTAAATCGTCTCGATGACAGCAGGGAACTTCGTGTCAGGGTAGATGTCGGAAATGATGTTCAACTTCATACCCGCCTTGATTTTAGGGAAGTAAGCCTCAGGCACGTCGATAATCGCCTTCAGCATATTCAGTTGCACCACCGTCAAGATTGGTCTAGCGCCATTGAAGAGCTCACCGCTCTCGTAGTTCCTTGCGGAAACGACGCCAGGGAAAGTAGCCTTAAAGAAGGTATTGTTCTGTAAGAACTCCACCTGTTGCTTAGCCTGCTCGTAGCCCATCTTTGTCTTGTCGTACGTCTGTTGGGTCACGTTACCGCCCGCCAGCAAAGCGTCCATACGCTTCATCTCGGTCTCGAGGTTCGCGAGGTTCAATTTCGCCTGGATCAATTGGTTCTGATCCATACGCACCAACAAATCACCGGTAGAAACGTGGTCGCCCACATCCTTGAAACGTTTTTCGATGATACCCGTCAACGAAGGGGAAACATTCATTGTCTCATATCCTTCGAGCACAGCGGTACACTCCACGTCACGTTCGATCTCTTGTTTTACGACAGGCTCGACACGAACCTTTTCCACTTTCGGCCCTTCGGACTCAGTAGACTCGTCCGCTTTTTTCTTGTCACTCTTGCCGCAACCAGCGGTCAAACCGACCAAAGCCAAAGCCATCACGGAGACCCAGCCCCATCTTACTACTTTCTTCATCTGTATATTTGTTTTTAATTATTATCGTAATTATCTATTCAAAAGATTCCTCAACTCCACGTGAGCGTTCACCATATCCAACAAAGCGTTGATGTAGGTGTTCTGCGCATTCACCAACTCCGTGCTGGAGGTTGTCAACTGCATGCTGGAGATTGTTCCATATTTGAACTTCTCCGTATTGCTCTTGAAGACACGCTGCATCACACCGATATTGTTGGATTGAATCTCGAAGTTCTCATAGGCGGAGGTAAGATTATATCTCAACTGTCTCGCCTGGATGCCGAGTTGTTGCTCCGTGTCCTCCATTTCGTTCCGCGCCTTCTCGTAGTCCAATTTCGCGCTCTTCACATCCGCCCAACGGCTGCCGGAAGAGAAGATAGGCACATTCAGTTTGAAGCCCACCGTATGCGGAGGGACCATGTTCATACCTTCGTCACCAGGGAAGGCCTTGCTGGCGTAGTTGTAGAAAAGAGATAAGTTAGGCACGTAGGCCATCTTGCTCAACGTAACCTGCTTATCAGACAACTCCAAACTCTTCCACTTCAGCAAGTAGTCGAAGTTTCTGGAGAGCGACAAATCCTCACCCATCAAGGAGAGGATGGTTTCAGGATTCACCACATCGTCCAAGGTCTGCGTCAGGACGATTTCCGCATCAGGCTTCGCACCCGTCATCAAGCGGATCGTATTGTACAAGACCTCGATGCCACGGCTTGTTTGATTAAGGGCACTGTTCATGGAAGAGACCTGCACCGCGATCTGGTCTGCGTCGTTCTGCTCAGCGGCACCCGCCTTCACAGCGTTCATGGTCATCTTATGCAAGTTGTTCAAATTCTCAAGGTTCCGGGTAAGAAGTTCCCTCGTCTTCTCCAATGCGAGGATATTCACGTACGACTTCTCCACGTTCGCCGTGATGACTTGGTCCGTTTTGCCCGTTCCGATCTGTGAAAGTTCCTCAGCGATTTTGGAGACCTTCACGCCAACGATCTGCGAGCCACTCACCGTAGCCGTCGCCGTGATACCAAATTCGAAATAAGCGGGATTAGAAATCGGGAATTCCATCTCGCCACTTTTCATTGTACTTTTCTTGTCGAAGAAATAATTATACCCCACATTTCCACTCACCTGCGGCAACATGCTGGCGATCGCCTTCCAGCGGGCCGCCTCCGACTTCTGCACGTCGTATGAAGCGTTCTTTATCGTTCTGTTATGCGCCAACGCATACTTCTTCGCCTCGTCCAAGGTAAACGACAACTTGGAATCGTCTTGGATGACAGCCGACGAATCCGAGGACTGCGCGAATGCGGGAACGCCCAACGTCAAAGCCACTGCCAACAGGCACTCAACTTTACCAAAATTTCTTTTCATCATATTTATGTTACATTAACTCATTATTCTATCAAGCCTCCTCATAACCACCCAGAAGATTCTTAATGATAGACAACCCGCTCTCCGTCGCGACGCCACGGAAATAGATGTTGCTGAGGATACGGAACACCTCCGTCGCAGGCGTAAGGGTGAAATCGTACGCGTCAGGATCCTGTATGGATTTCATCATCTCATAATAGACCTCCGCCAAAACCACCGGTGAGAAAGAGCTGTTGATATGGCCTTCCCGCTGTGACTTCTCTATCAGTTCCTGAAAATTGGCGGTCATCGACTTCTTGTTCATCTTCACCTCCTTGACAAGGTCAGGAAACATCGCCTTGGCATCGGAGAAAAAATTCGAATTGATGGTTCTGAACATTGAGACATTGTACCGGAACATCTCCAACAAATAGGAGAATGTGTTCTCCGTCGTCTGGCGGATCTCCTCCCGTTTCTTGTCATAATCCTCCTTGAAATATGCGAGGCAGTCAGAAACCAATGCCTCTTTGTCGGCGAAATGCTCGTATATCGTTCGCTTAGAAACGGACAACGAGGTGGCGATCTTATCCATCGTCACCGATTTAATCCCTTGTGCCTGAAACAACTTCAACGCACCACGTATAATCTTGTCCCGGTTTTCCGTGTTCATAATTAACAACATTTCTGGTAGGGCGCTTCACGCCTCGCATCAACGCTCTCAATATTCCGGCACAAAATTAGTTGAAAACTTTTTAAACGAAAATAGTTTTTTGGGTTTTTATATTATTTAACATATTTTTTAACACATGATTCGATGCGGCACATAGGGCGACACTTTTCATAAATCCACCTTTTCATCGCACCCGGCACAGTCCATGACGAGTCAACAGGTATGATTTTTATAAATCCTCATGCTTCTCCGCCCATATCCTAGCGGCGGAAGCCACGATCTCCACGCACGGGCGTTTCGCATAATAGGCGGCGTTGCGTTCGGCAGGCTGGGGAGACTCCTTCAGATTCTTGTCCAAGCCGAGGAGGTCACGGCACTTCAGGAAACCGTTAGCCTTCTTGAAATCCTCCGCCAACTCCTGGACGATACGGTAGTTCTCGCCCTTCGCATCGGCATTCTTGGGGTCAGTCGAACCATACTTCAGTCCGGCCAGAAGGAAGATGCCGCAAGCTGCGCCGCAAGTCTCGCGCATACGGCCAATACCGCCACCAAAAGAGGCGGACACCTTCAAAGCCTGCTCCTCCGTCAATCCATACAGATCAGCGAAAGCGGCCACCACAGACTGAGAACAATTGAAACCACTCTTAAAAAGCTCCTTCGCACGCGCGATTCTTTCTTCCTTATCCATATTCCTTTTATTTTATATAAAATCCGACATTAAAACCTAGGGGAAACCCTTTCCGGCGCTTATCTCTCCCGTCCATCGACACCCTAAAAAACGCTTCGGAAATCGGTGAAAATCAACCATCAAGAAAAATTTCGCCAAAATATTTTTTCATCGAAATACATCAAAAAGATACACCCCAGCAAGGTTGTGGAAAAACTCCACACAGAGAAAAATACCGAGAGAAGACGGATTTATAAACATCTATCACTCAATATGTTATAAAAAAAGGAGAAACCATGTTTCTCCTCGTATGTGGACCCAACAGGGCTTGAACCTGTGACCCCCTGATTATGAGTCAGGTGCTACTAACCAACTGAGCTATGGGTCCTGCTTGCAATTAACCAAAAATTGTTACCTTTGCAAAACGAAGGCAAAAGTAGTATTTTGTCTCCAAAGTACAAAATATTCGAATAAAAAAAGAAGCAAGATGGAATTGATAGAGGAGACGGGATTAGCAAGTAAGGAAGGGCTTGCGCTCACAATCGGATTCTTTGACGGAGTCCACCATGGACATCTGTTTTTAGCGAAGCAATTGGCCAAAGTAGCGAAAAGCGAAGGGCTGAAGTCTGCGATTCTGACCTTCTGGCCACATCCAAGGATCATCCTCCACGAGGCCTATCAGCCAAAATTGCTGAACACCCATGAGGAGAAGCTGGAATTGCTGAAGCAACTGCCTGTGGACTACTGCATCCAGATGGAATTCACCACGGAGGTCTCCAACCTCAGCGCCCACGACTTCATGGAGAAAGTGCTCAAGAACCGTCTCAACGTGAAGCACCTCCTCATCGGATACGACCATCGCTTCGGAAAGAACAGGGAAGAAGGTTTCGACGACTACTGCACATACGGGGAGGAACTCGGCATGAAGGTCACGAGAGCCGAACCTTACGAAGAGAACGACTTCACCATCAGCTCCTCCTTCATCCGCAACCTGCTTGGGGTAGGCGACATCGAGTTGGCCAACCGTTACCTCGGCTACAACTACAACATCTCGGGTACGGTCATCCACGGCAAGCAGAACGGCAGGAAGCTGGGCTTCCCGACCGCCAACATCGAGCCGGAGATCGAGAACAAATGCATCCCTTGCTTCGGCGTCTTCGCCGTGAAGGTCACTGTGAGGGGCGAGACACACAAGGGCGTGGCCTGCATCGGTACCCGACCAACCTACGGAGGAGGTGAGGTATCCATCGAGGTCAACATATTCGACTTTGACGAAGACATCTACGGAGAGCGCATCAACATGCAGTTCCTCCACAAACTACGCGCACAGAACAAATTCTGCTCTGAGGACGACCTGCGCGCCGCCATCGGTGAAGACAGGATAAAGGCGGAGCAAATGATGGCGAACGAATAACCCGACCATACAATAATCCGGGGGACGCTCCGTTCCCCTCATAGAAGTATCATCAACAGAAAAAGGAGATTATGGTCGTCACTTTCATCGTACCGCCCGCACTGGACGGGGAAATGCCCGCCGAGCGTACCGCCGGTTGCACACACCTCGTCTACCCGATGCCCAACATTTATGAGCTCATCGTCGCGGCCGTATTGGAAAGAGACGGACATGACGTGCGGCGTGAGGATTTCGTGATGGAAAAGAAGGGCGAAAAGGAACTGTCCGACTTCCTACGGAACGACCGCAGCGACATCTACGCTTTTTGGTGCGTGAACCTATCCCTAGAAACAGACCGGAAGTGCATCCAAATGATCAGGGAGAACCATCCCGACGCTTGGGTCATCACCATGGGTCCCGGCGTGACCTACTACACGGACAAACTGCTCATGGACGAGCGTGTCATCATCGCCCGCGGGGAGCCCGAACTGACGGCCTCCGAGGCGGTGCGGACCATCGAGCAAGGAGGTGACCTCTCGCAGGTGAAAGGTCTCACATGGCTGCAAGACGGCAAGGTGACGCACAACCCGACGCGCGAGTTGTTGCGGGACCTGGACGAGTTGCCATTCCCCGCACGACATTTCATCGAGCAATATACCTTCACCAACCCTAAGCTGAAAAAGCACCCCTACACGACGGTGCTCACCAGCCGCAACTGCCCTTTCCATTGCATCTACTGCGTGCCTAGCTCGCTGACCTTCGCAAGGGAAATAGAGAACAAACGGGTGACGGGGAAGAAACCTTTCATATCCTTCCGTTCCGTCGAGAACGTCATCGAGGAGATTGAGATGCTCGTCAGCCAAGGCTACAAGGCCATCTGCTTCATCGACGACAACTTCATCACGACGGCCAAGCGGCTGCGCCCTATCTGCGAATGTCTGAAAAAGCACCAACTCAGTTGGGGATGCCAGGCACGTGTGGACGCCATCACGGAGGAGACAGCGCAACTCCTTGCGGACGCCCAATGCCAATTCGTCGACCTCGGCGTAGAAAGCTTCAACGACGAGATCCTCCAATACATCAAGAAGGGGATCACCTCCCAACAAATCTACGAAGGCATTCAGCTCCTGAAGAAATACAATGTGCCGGTAAAACTGAACATCCTCATCGGCACGAGCCCGCTCGAGACGAAGAAGACCATCAAGGAGACGCTCAAGAAGGCCAAAGAACTGAAGGTCTCCCAAGTGATGTTCAACATCGTGGCGCCTTTCCCGGGCACCGAATTCTACGAACTGGCGAAGCAAAACAACTGGATCAAGGGGGGAGAGTACGTCCCGACCGACGTGCAGCACAAATCCATCATCAACTACCCCAACCTATCCAGCGAGGAGATGGAGAAGATGTTGTTCTGGAACAACGTGAAGTTCTTCATCCGTCCTTCCTTCATATTCAACCACATAAAGAAATTCAATTCTTGGTCGGACTTCCGCATCGCAGCCACCGCACTAAGAAGAAA
>JAGCGM010000291.1 GCA_017649635.1 Paludibacteraceae bacterium
GCACATCGAGGTGTGTGACATCGCCACCCCACTGACCACCATCCGTTACACCGGGGCATGGAGGGGGTCCTACGAAGGCTTTATACCGACACCTAAAAATGTGATCGACCAATTGGACCAGCGGATACCGAACCTGGACCACTTCTACTTAGCCGGACAATGGTTATTCCCTGGCGGAGGCATTCCCCCGTCGGTTCAGTCCGGGAAATGGGCGATACAGCTTATTTGTCGAGATGAGAAGAGGAAGTTCGTGTCGAAACCCCAATAAGCAAATCAGGCATCCACATTGAGGCTATTTATTGTTTAATTGCATGGGGAATGCAAAGTGCTAATCAACTGACGCACAAGCACTCACAAAAAGGAAGGATAAAATTACAGTTAAATTTACAAACAGTTCCCTTTTGCGTTTTTTTTAATAACTTTGCATTTTCATAAACAAAAACGTAGAAATGAATAAGAAAGAAATAGTAAAAAACCTCGCAAAAATCACCGACCAGGAAAAATTCATGAAGACGGAGGGCGGCAAGCAACCGTCTATTCCTGTCATCGAGAAAATCATAGAGACAATCCAACAAATCATCTTCCCTGGTTATTTCGGTGCGGAGATCCGTAGCACGGAAAGCCGCCACTACCACGTGGGCGTGAGCATAGAGAACTTGGAGAAATACCTGAAGGAACAGATAAGCCTCAGTTTCAAGAGTTTCAAAGGGGAGGAAATCCAAGAGGACAAGAGCGACGAAATCGTTTTGCAGTTCATCGACACCATCCCTGAGATAAAAAGGGTTCTGTACACGGACATCGAAGCGATGGCGAAAGCCGACCCGGCCGTCACCGCCTACGGAGAGATCATCTTCTGCTACCCGATCGTACAGGTGATGCTCCACTACCGCGTGGCACACGCCCTCCTGAAACTAGGTGTGCCTGTACTGCCCCGCATCATCACGGAGTTGGCGCACTCCAAGACGGGTATCGACATCCACCCGGGCGCACAGATCGGTGAATACTTCGCCATCGACCACGGCACAGGCGTCGTCATCGGCGAGACCAGCATCATCGGCAACCACGTCACCCTCTACCAAGGTGTTACGCTCGGCGCCAAGAAATTCGCCAAGAACGAGCAGGGTGTCCTGCTCAACACGCCAAGGCACCCTATCATTGAGGATAATGTCACTATCTACTCCAACTCCTCTATCCTAGGACGCATCACCATCGGACACGACACCATCGTGGGCGGTAACATCTGGGTCACCCAGAGCGTCAGACCATACTCGAAGATCGTTCAGCAAAGGGCGGTCGAGGAGATGTTCGCCGACGGTGCGGGAATATAACCCAACGGAGAGTCCCCTCTGCCTATGAAGAGCGACACCCCTATCCTAAGCATCACCGGATCAGACGGTTTTGGCGAGACGGGCATACAGTCCGACATCCAAACCATCTCGGAACTGGGGGGCCACCCGCTCTCCATCATCACCTCCGTATCCGTAGAAAAGGGCGATGGCTCCAGAAGGATATTCGACCTGCCCGTAGAGATCGTCACGGAACAGGCCCAATCCATCATCGAGAAAGCGAAACCCAAGGCTATCAAGATCGGGCTGATACGAGACGACCAGGCCATCCGACGGCTGAGGAATGAAGTCATCGCCTGCAAGACCATCGTCTGCGACCCCGGGATCATCTCATCCGACGGCATCCCCTTAGTGCGCAAGGAAACCCTCGAAGCGATAAAAAAACACCTGATACCCATCTCCACCCTGCTCATCATCAAATGCGAGGAGGCCAAGCTCCTACTAGGCAAGGAGATCTTCACGGACGATGACATGGTGGCGACAGCCGAAGCCTTTTCCGACATGGGGGCGGAGGCCATCATGCTCCGTGGCGGGCACCAGACCGAGGGACGCATCACCACCCTGCTCTACCATAAGGGAAGGAAGCGTTTCTTCTCTTCCCACAACATGGACGGCTGGCAGAAGCATGGAGTCAGCGGGGCACTCTCCTCCGCCATCGCCGTGAGGCTGGCGTTGGGCGACGATATACCTACCGCCATCCGCAACGCGCACGACTACATCCACAGCCAAGTGGTCTACGCCGTGCCCTCCCCCGACAAAGCCTACCGGAACGCGGACCTGTACAACCAACTCATGTCACTCATCTCCGAGCATTACCGTCACGCACACGACGTGGCCTACTATGCGGACCAGCTATCCATCACCCCAAGGTACCTTTCCCAAGTGACCAACAAGGCAGTGGGCAAAACGCCTAAGCAGGTGATAGACAACTACCTGATACAAGAATCCATCCAACTATTGGAGACCTCCCGCCTCACCATCCAAGAGGTGGCGGACAAATTAGGATTCACCTCACAAGCCATGTTCTGCAAGTTCTTCCGCCACTACGAAAAAGTATCCCCTTCCCAGTTCAGGAAATCCTCCTCTTTGTGTTTTTAAGCACAATATTTTACCAAATAGGAATACTTATTTTTCCAAATAACACATTCTGTCCACCTTTGCACCCAAAATAAGAAATTCATAAAAAACAAAGGACAGATGGAAGACAGAACAATTCTTAACCGCAACCTCGCACAGATGCTGAAGGGCGGTGTAATCATGGACGTGACAACCCCAGAACAGGCTCGTATCGCTGAAGCGGCGGGCGCATGCGCCGTCATGGCGTTGGAAAGGATCCCGGCGGACATCCGCGCGGCAGGCGGTGTATCCCGCATGAGCGACCCTAAGATGATCAAAGGCATACAGGAGGCCGTATCTATCCCGGTGATGGCTAAGTGCCGTATCGGACACTTCGCAGAGGCGCAGATCCTGGAGGCGATCGAAATCGACTACATCGACGAGAGCGAGGTGCTCTCACCAGCCGACGACGTATACCACATCGACAAACGTAAGTTCAAAGTGCCTTTCGTCTGCGGTGCGAAAGACCTTGGCGAGGCATTGCGCCGTATCAACGAGGGCGCGACCATGATCCGTACCAAGGGCGAACCTGGCACGGGCGATGTGATCCAAGCCGTTAGACACATGCGCATGATGCAGAGCGAGATCAGAAGACTCGGTTCGCTCAACGACGACGAGCTCTACGAGGCGGCTAAGCAATTGCGTGTGCCTTTCGACCTCGTGAAATTCGTGCACGACAACGGCAAACTCCCAGTCGTGAACTTCGCGGCAGGTGGTGTGGCTACCCCAGCGGACGCAGCCTTGATGATGCAATTGGGCGCTGAGGGCGTCTTCGTCGGCAGCGGTATCTTCAAGAGCGGTGACCCTGTGAAACGCGCGCAGGCAATCGTAAAGGCAGTGACCAACTACAACAACCCTAAGATCTTGGCCGAGTTGAGCGAAGACCTTGGCGAGGCCATGGTCGGTATCAACGAGAGCGAAATCCAACTATTAATGGCTGAAAGAGGAAAATGAGAATAGCGATATTAGCATTACAAGGAGCATTCGAGGAACACCAACGAATGCTCCATTCTTTACATGTGGAGACATTCCTTGTAAGAAAATTGAGCGACTGGCAACAACCGAAAGACGGCGTGATCCTCCCCGGCGGAGAGAGCACCGCGATGCTCCGGATCATGAAGGACGAAGAGCTGCTCCTTCCTATCCGTCAGGAGATCGCCAACGGTTTGCCCGCCTTCGGCACCTGCGCCGGCATGATCCTCTTAGCGAAGGAGGTGGAGAACGACACGAGGGAAAGAATCGCCACCATGGACATTTCCGTGTTGCGGAACGCCTACGGCAGGCAACTCGGCAGTTTCTTCGTCGACGAGGAATTCAAAGGGATAGGCAACGTGCCGATGACCTTCATCCGCGCTCCTTACATCACAAAGGTACGCGAGGGCGTCGATGTGCTTTCCAGCCACGACGGACATATCATCGCGGCCCGCCAAGGCAAACAACTCGTCACATCGTTCCACCCTGAGCTGAACGAGGACACGAGAATTCACCAGTATTTCCTGAATATGATCCAAGAATAACATTCAAGTAATTATCTTAGATATTAAGGGCCTTAACTATGTCCACCTGTTTCGTTTTTGCATAGAATATCAGTTATAGCATCTACCCTTCCCACCCCTTCATAGAATAAAAATCTACAAAAACCTATCGGTGGATTCCAATATTAGTATATCATTCCGTCGTATATTTATCATATAGATAATTTATCCATAATTTTAAATATGTTTGGTGAATTAATCTACCTGCAGTAAATTTGCAATGTCAAACGATAGCAAAACGATAGCGAATACAATAACATAACGAATAGGAGGATTTGAAAATGGCAAAGATTATTGAAAGTTCATTGGAGTTAATTGGCAAGACGCCAATTTTGAAACTCAACAATTACGCAAAGAACGCAGGTATAAAAAATGCGACGCTTTTGGCGAAGTTGGAGTACCTTAACCCTGCAGGTTCAGTCAAGGACCGTATCGCCCTCGCGATGATCGAGGATGCGGAGAAGAAAGGTGTTCTGAAAGCAGGCGCCACCATCATCGAGCCAACATCAGGCAACACGGGTATCGGTTTGGCCGCAGTAGCCGCCGCTAAGGGTTACAAGGCGATCTTGACCTTGCCTGACACGATGAGCGTGGAGCGTAGAAACCTTCTCAAGGCTTACGGTGCGGAGATCGTATTGACCGAAGGCGCAAAGGGAATGAAGGGTGCCATCGCTAAGGCGGAGGAACTCAACAAGGAGATCAAAGGTTCTGTTATCTTGGGTCAATTCGTGAACCCTGCCAACCCTAAGATTCACCGCGAGACCACAGGTCCTGAGATCTGGGACCAGACAGACGGTAAGGTGGACATCTTCGTGGCTGGTGTAGGTACTGGCGGTACATTGTCAGGTGTGGGCGAATTCCTGAAATCCAAGAACCCGAACGTGAAGGTAGTAGCTGTGGAGCCTGCCACATCACCTGTCTTGTCGAAAGGAACAGCTGGTTCACACAAGATCCAAGGTATCGGTGCGGGCTTCGTTCCAGAGACGTTGAACACGAAGATCTACGATGAGGTGATCGCCATAGAGAACGAGGACGCCTTCACCGAGGGAAGGAAATTCGCGGTGAGCGAAGGTATCTTGGTGGGTATCTCCTCAGGTGCGGCATTGAAGGCTGCTTCGATCTTGGCAGAACGTCCTGAGAACAAAGGGAAGAACATCGTGGTTCTCCTGCCTGATTCTGGCGACAGATACTTGTCAACCGCCTTGTTCTCAAACAATTAATCACTGAATCTCGCATACATTCAGCGTATGCCGATGGCAAAAAAGGCCGTCGGGAAGGGGGATTACATTCCATGCCCGGCGGCCTTGCCTACAATTAGTTAACACATCGTTTCAAACATATCTTCTACATGCGTCGATGGCTGAAAAGTTGTCGAAGGGGGGATTATTATATCTAAAATTTATGACTGAGAACCAAGAGAGATTACGCAATAACCATCCATGTTTTGCCTCTAAACCGGGCAATCTGGGAAGGATTCACTTGCCTGTCAGTCCGGCATGTAACATCGGTTGCCGCTTTTGCAGCCGCGTGCTGAACGACACGGAGAACCGCCCAGGTGTTACGGCGAAGGTGATCAAACCGGAGGAGAGCATCGCCATCCTTAGAAAGGCGCTGAAGATATGTCCAGACATCAAAGTGGTAGGCATCGCTGGACCGGGCGACACGCTGGCGACCGACACAGCCTTGGAGACCTTCCGCCTAGTGGACAAAGAGTTCCCGCACCTGCTCAAGTGTATGAGCACCAACGGATTATTGCTCGACGAGAAGGCGGACCAAGTGATTGCGTCCAAAATCGATTCGCTGACGGTGACCGTGAATGCGATCGACCCTGAGATCGAGGCGAAGCTGAACAAGTTCGTCCTCTACCACGGGAAGAAATACGATGCTTACGAGGGCGCCAAGATATTGATCGAGAACCAGCTGAATGGTATCCGCAAGGTGGCGAAGAGTGGTATCACCGTGAAGGTCAACACCGTATTGGTGCCACGGATCAACGGAAGCCACATCGAGCAGATCGCCAAGACGGTTTCCTCCTTAGGCGCCTCCATCTACAACATCATCCCGCTGATTCCGACCTACGAACTGAAAGACGAGAAAGCGCCTTTCTGCTTCGAGATCGAGGAGGCGAGGAAAAGCGCGGGGAAGTACATCGACGTCTTCCGTCATTGCAACCGCTGCCGTGCGGATGCGGTGGGCGTGCCAGGCGTGAGCGAGTTCTCCAAGGAGGTCTATTCAGAAGATTTTGTAGTATCAGACACTTTTTCACATGGATGACAAGAAGCAGTACAACGCATTTCGAGTAGCGGCGGCCTCGACGGACGGATACACGGTCGACACGCACTTTGGCAGAGCCACGGACTTCTACATTTACCAGTTCTTTGAGGGAGAATGGGTCTATGTGGAGAGACGCACGGCACCCCCGGTTTGTCAGAACGGAGTACACTCCAGGGACGACATGGAGAAGCGGGTGGAACTCTTCTCCGACTGCCAATACGTCACCGCGTCACGCATCGGAATAGGAGCCAGCGCCCTGCTGACACAGAAGGGGATCGTGGCGATGGCCTTGCCGGGCGAGCTGACCGACGCTTTAGACAAAATTTATTCTTACAACGAAATTCAAAACTTATTTTAATTATTCACCCGCCACATTTCGTGGCATAAAACAGTATATGCACAATGGCAGAAATCAGACAAATAGCAATTTACGGAAAAGGTGGTATCGGTAAATCCACAACCACCCAGAATTTAACGGCCGGATTGGTAGAACATGGTAAGAAAGTGATGGTGGTAGGCTGTGATCCGAAGGCTGATTCCACACGTCTCCTGTTGGGCGGATTGGCCCAAAAAACAGTGTTGGACACCATTCGTGACGAGGGTGAGGACATCTCCCTGGATAGGATCATGAAAGAGGGATTCGGCGGCACACGCTGCGTGGAGTCCGGTGGTCCGGAGCCAGGCGTGGGATGTGCGGGCCGTGGTATCATCACCTCCATCAACATGTTGGAAAACTTGGGCGCCTATACGGACGACTTGGACTATGTGTTCTATGATGTGTTGGGTGACGTGGTCTGCGGTGGATTCGCGATGCCAATCCGTGAGGGCAAGGCCAAGGAAATCTATATCGTGGCATCAGGAGAGATGATGGCCTTGTATGCGGCAAACAATATTGCAAAAGGTATCCAACGTTACGCAAAAACAGGAGGCGTACGTTTAGGCGGCATCATCTGTAACTCTCGTAACGTGGACAGAGAGTTGGACTTGCTAAGAGCGTTCGCGAAAGAATTAGGTACTCAGCTTATTCATTTCGTACCTCGTAACAATATCGTTCAGCGTGCAGAGATCAACAAAAAAACTGTTATCGAGTACAAGCCAGACTCAGATCAGGCAGACGAATACAGGAATCTTGCCAAAGCAATTATAGAAAACAAGAGCTTTGTCATCCCAACCCCAATGACTTCGGAACGTCTGGAAGAGATCCTTCTTGAATACGGTTTGATGGACAATGCGGACGACTATAGGATCTAATTAAGAGTTAAGAATTAAGAGTTTAAAGGTAAAAGTTGATAGTTTATGAGGTACAAAATTGCGGTTGCCACATCTGACGGAGTGAATGTAGACCTGCATTTTGGGTCGGCTCGGAGCTTCGACATCTACACGGTCGACGATACGGACTTCCTGAAAATAGAGACCAGGGATGTCCCAACCTCAGACGATCAGGTTCTCTCGAGCACCAACAATGTCGGTGGCGAGACTGGTTGTGGCACAAATAATGGCAACGGCTGTAACTCCGGTTGTGGCACCGGCTGCGGAAGCAAGAACGGTTGCGACAACGGAGGAAAGTCGGAAGCCGTGGAGTCGCTTTCCGATTGCCGATGTGTGGTCTGCAAAAAGATCGGGCGCAACATCCTGAAACAGTTCGAGCGCAAGGCGATATCGGTTTTCGACATCGAAATGCCTATCAAAGAGGCCTTGGAGAAGATCGTCGCCTACTACTACAAAATCGACGAGAGGAAGCTGAAGTTTAAAAATCAAGAAGAATAAAATTCATTATGGCGAATAGAATCAATTTAAATATGACCACCGTCGAGAACCGCGAGTTGCGGCTCGGCACGATCATCGGGTGGGACGGCTCGGCCAAGCAGCTGATCGAACAGTCTGCCTACGACGAGCGAAGCGTAAAGAAGCACGGAGGCTGCAAGGGCGCCGGACAAGGCTGTAGGCTTTGCGAGTTGCAGAGCCCGCTGAACCAAGAGACGATGTGTTCCAATGCCATCGTACAGTGTCAGATCGGTAACCTTACCGATTGTGTCTTGATTGACCATGCGCCTATCGGATGTAGTAGTGAATGTGCGAAGTTCAACCTCTCCATGCACAAGGGATTGGAACGTCGTGGCAAGCCTCAGCAGAACACACTTAACATGAGTACCAACCTCCAAGAGAAAGACATGGTGTTCGGTGGTAGCGCCAAACTTCGTCAGGCTATTCGTATCGCCAAAGAGCGTTACAATCCGAAGGCTATCTTCATCGCCATGGCCTGCGCGACGGCCATCACGGGCGAGGATATCGACAGCGTGGCGGAGGAGCTGGAGCCGGAGGTAGGCGTGCCTATCATCCCACTGCACTGCGAGGGTTTCCGTAGCAAACACTGGAGCACGGGCTTCGACGTGGCCTTCCACGGTGTGCTAAGGCAGATCGTCGACAAGAACCCGAAGAAGAAGCAAAAAGACCTCATCAATATCATCGCTTTGTGGGGAACGGACTGGTTCACCGACTTGTTGAAACCGCTTGGCTTGCGGGTGAACTACCTTTTGGACTGTGCTTCGTTCGAGGAGATCCGTCAGGCTTCGGAGGCCGTGGCGACAACAACTTTCTGTGAAACCCTTGGTGGTTACATGGGAGCTGCGTTGGAAGACCAATTTGGAGTCCCTCAAATCGACGCCCCACAACCTTACGGAATCAAAGGAACGGACGCTTGGTTGCGTGCTATCGCGAAAGTGGTAGGCAAAGAGAAAGAGGCAGAAGCGTTCATTGAAAGCGAACATAAGCGTATCGCTCCTAAGTTGGAGGAGTACCGTGAATACTTCAAAGGCAAGTACGGAATGGTGCTCACCGGTTCCGCCTACGCACACGGATTGATCAGTGTGTTGGCTGAGTTGGGCATCAAGAACGAGGCCGCCCTAGTATTCCACCACGACCCAGTCTATGATGGTGCGGGTAAGAACCAAGACACCTTGAAGGAGTTGGTCGAGACCTACGGTGATATTCCTCACTACACGGTCAGCAAGACACGTGCCTTCCAGTTGCCTCAACTCTTGAAGCGTGTGAAGACGGACTTCCTGATCATCCGTCACCCAGGTCTCGCCTCAGTGGCCGGACACCTTGGTGTGCCAACCTTCGCCTTAGGCGACGAGCACATCCCTGTGGGTTACGACGGAATCCTGCGTGTGGGTGAGATCCTGAAGGGTGTGTTGGCCCGCACGAAGTTCAACAAGACACTGCAGCGCCACGTACGCTTGCCTTACAACGATTGGTGGTTCAGCCAGACCGATCCGTTCAAGCTCACCAACGACAAGGAGGTCTTCAAGGAGATCGAAGAGCGATTGGGCGAATAATTCCTCTAAGTTTTTAACATCAAAAGAATCAATCAAATGAGCGAAATACAAAAGAAGAAACCTTCGGTAATATCCGATGTCCGATATGCTTGCGCGGTGGGTGCGACCAACACCGTAGTGGCCATCAAAGGTGCAGTGCCAATCGCCAATTGTAGCCCTGGCTGTCAGCTGAAGACTACCGCCATGTTGACCTTCGAGAACGGTTTTCAAGGTAGTATCGCGGCTGGAGGCGGAAACATGCCAAGCTCCAACGCCACAGAGAATGATGTGGTCTTCGGTGGTATAAAGACCCTCGACAATCTTATCAAATCAACGCTGAAGATCTACGACGGAGACCTCTTTGTGGTCCTGACGGGTTGTACGGGTGAGCTGATCGGCGACAACGTGCCTGACCTCGTGGGCAAGTACCAGAAGGCGGGCTACCCTATCGTCTACGCTAACACGGCCGGTTTCAAGGGCAATAATATCTTCGGTCACGAAACGGTGGTGGATGCCATCATCGACCAATACGTAGGGAACTACGAAGGAGAGAAGAAGAAAGGACTCGTCAACCTCTGGTTTGAAGTGCCTTACTACAACCAGAACTGGCGAGGAGACTACCAGGAGCTCGCACGTATCTTGCGTGGCGCAGGCTTGGAAGTGAACGTGTTGTTCGGTCCTGAGAACCCGGGCGTGGAGGCTTGGAAACGCATTCCTCAGGCGCAATTCAACCTGGTGGTTTCACCATGGGTGGGCGTCAAGAATGCGGAGCATCTCCAGAAGAAGTACAACCAACCCTACCTGCACATCCCTGAGATCCCTGTCGGCGAGGAGGCTACGGCTAAGTTCATCCGTCAGGTGGTGGAGTTCGCAGGCATCGACAAGAAGCAGTCCGAGGAGTTCATTAAGCAAGAGGCGGATATCTATTACTACTACCTCGAACACTTCTCCGAGTTCTTCGCGGAATATTGGTACGGTATGCCAAGCGAGTTTGTCGTGACGGCGGACGCATCCTACGCATTGGCCTACTCGAAGTTCCTGGCGGACCAGATCGGTCTGATCCCGAAACAGGTGATCATCACCGACAAGACACCAGAGAAGTTCCGTCCCGCCATTTCGGAGTACTTCAAGAACAATATCTCCGAGGGAGTGAGTATCGATGTCGTCTTCGAAGAGGATGGTTACGAGGTGGAGAAACTGATCGAGAGCGTCGAGTTCACGTCAGGCAAGCCATTGATTCTCGGCACCTCTTGGGAACTCACCCTCGCCAACAAGAAGAACGCCTTGTTCTTTGAGATCTCGACACCTTCGTCCGAGACGCTCATCGTCAACCGTTCCCACATCGGCTATAAGGGCGCCTTGCAGTTCCTGGAAAGGATCTATAGCGCATCTGTTGGAGGAAAATAATCAAACCCTCATATTCGGAAAGTGTCGTCTGGACTATGTTCAGGCGGCATTTTTGTTATGGATATTCATGGCAGATAAAAATTCCATGATCCACGTCTTAATACTCCCCTAAATAGAATAAATCAACTACTAGAAATGTATTATTAGAAAAATACTCCATAATTATCATTTTTCTTGCAACAAACATTCTACTATACTACATTTGCAATATCAAAACGAAAGGCAAAGAAATGGACAAGAGAATAAACATAGATATTACCGCAGCCCAAATGCCAGGGATGAATCTTCCCGAGGTTGCCGGAGGTCTATTCCTTGCCGAATCACATTCTATCTATTTATCAGTATCTACAAGAATTTCTTGTCAGGCACAACTGCGATGTTCCATATGCGAGTGTTGTTGCCGATGTTGCATGCCGATGTGCTAAATTCCTACAATCGGACAATCACAGATCTTTAAGGTTATCCCTTTAGGGGGCAATCCACCATCATTATTTTTTCAAGTCTCGGATTCCTTTTGTCCGATTAGGTAAGTCACAATCAATTAACTTATTGTATACCAAGTAATTATAAAAATAATCAAACATAAATAATATCAAAATGGCAGTTTATAGTAACATATTGGAAACGATTGGCAACACACCGATTGTCCAACTCTCAAGATTGAACACAGGTAAGAGTTCCCTCTTCTTAAAATTGGAGAATCAGAACCCCGGGGGTAGCATCAAGGACCGCACCGGACTGAACATGATCGTCCAGGCGGAGAAGCGCGGAACGATCCGTCCGGGGCAACTCATCGTGGAGGCGACAGCGGGCAACACAGGGTTAGGCCTTGCGTTGGCCAGCCGATTGAAAGGTTACAAGCTATTGCTGGTGATCCCTGACAAGATGAGCACCGAGAAGATCAACCACCTCCGCGCACTGGGTGTGGAGACCGTCATCACCCGAAGCGATGTGGGCAAGGGCCACCCGGAGTATTACCAAGACTTGGCCGCACGGATCGCGCAGGAGCGGGGCGGTTATTACATCAACCAATTCGAGAACCAAGACAACCCCGACACGCACTTCCTAACCACAGGCCCTGAAATCTGGGAGCAGTTGGAGCACAAGGTGGACGCTGTCGTCGTGGGCGTCGGCTCAGCGGGTACATTAACCGGCTTGACAAAATTCTTCAAGACCGTCAGTCCTCAGACTGAGTTCATCCTCGCCGACCCGAAAGGCTCCGTCCTTGCGGACTACATCAATCTGAAGAAACTGCGCAACGATGCGGGTTCATGGTTCGTCGAGGGCATCGGAGAGGATTACATTCCTAAGCTAGCGGACTTCGATTTGGTGACGAAAGCCTATGAAGTGACCGACGAGGAGAGTTTCACCGCCGCCCGTCTTTTGCTGAGGGAAGAAGGCATCCTGGCAGGATCCTCCACCGGCACGCTCCTAAGCGCCGCCCTACGTTACGCACAGGAACAGACCACCCCGAAACGAATCGTCACCCTAGCTTGCGACAGCGGTAACAAATATCTCTCCAAGATGTTCAACGACGAATGGTTGAAGGAGAAAAACCTAAACGTCAAACTATAATAAATTGACTACGTCGAACTAACGTTTCACAATTCTTAATTCTTAATTCTTAATTCTTATTTATCATGGCATACGGATTTTCAA
>JAGCGM010000292.1 GCA_017649635.1 Paludibacteraceae bacterium
CGAGAACTACAACCTCGAATCAGCCGTCAACGAAGACCGTGTGGAGGAGATCCTCAAGAAGTATGGTCAGAAGGATTCGTTCTCTTCCTTCAGCGAGGAATCTAAAATCGACAACAGTAGCTTCGGCACTGTGAAGGAGAAAGAGAAGGTAGAGGTGAACAAGTGGTGTTAATTAACGACAAAGGAACAATAACTTTAAACAACTAAACGATTATGAGTTTTTTTAGCAGACTAACATTCTTAGGAAGATTTACCATCATCGGTGCCATAGCCGCAGTCGTATGTGCCATTCTATACTTCTCTGGCATCATGAGCGGTTGCACGGAAAACAACAGCAAGGAGGCTCCGTCCCTTCCCTCACTGGGCTCGTTGACAAAGAAATCCAAATACGACGCCACATTGGTGGTGAACCCTTACACGGGCTTCGCTCCGATCGTATGGGGTAACGGAGGATTGGAACCGAAGGACGACTCTTACTTCGCCAAGAAGTACGGACTCAAACTGAAGGTTATCGTGATGGACGATTTCGACGCCGCTCGTTCCGCTTTGAAGAACGATGACGCGCAGATCGAATACTGCACATTGGACGCACTCCCTGTGGAGATGAGTTCAAGCGGTACCATGACCGACATGAAGTACTTCATGCTCCTGAACTTCAGCGCCGGTGCGGACGCCTTGGTGGCCAACGCTACCATCAACCAAATCAGCGACTTGAAAGGCAAACGTGTAGCATATGCGGAGGGTACCGCCTCCCACACATTGCTCATCAACGCCCTCGAGACCTCCAGTCTGACAATGGACGACATCATCCCTGTCAAGGTATCCTCCGGTGTGGACGCCGCCCAAGCCTTCAAGGCTAAACAAGTGGATTGCGCCGCTGTTTGGAGCCCGGATGATGTGGACTGCATCAACGCATTCAAGGGTGCGCACCTGCTCACCTCTACCGCACAATCCAACATGCTCGTCTCTGACGGTCTCATCGCCAAGAAAGAGTGGTTGGAGAAGAACAAAGACCTCGCCGCTAAAATCGTGGAGGCCATCCTCGCCGCCAATGCGGAGGTAACCAACAACAAGACCGCCTTCAACGAGGCTGCGCAAGTATTCGCGAAAGAGTTTGAGACGGACGTGGACTTCGCCCTCGCCTCCAGCTCCACCATCAACTACGCATCCATGGAAGACCAAATCAACTGGATGGGCCTCAACTCAGACTATTCAGGCATGACAGGCGAGCGCATCTACTCCAAGATGTCACGCATATACTCAGGCTTAGGCCTCTGCAAGTCCGTACTGCCTTGGTCGAAGGCGGCCTACACGGACATCGTGGAGCTGGTGAACGAGAAGAACTCTCTGACGCCTGAGCAGAAGAAATCCGTGGGTACAGCAGAGAAAACATTCACGGCTCCTACCGTGAAAGAGGATACGGTGAAGGCCTTCTCCAACAAGAAGGTGACCATCAACTTCCCTGTCAATGGATTCACCCTCGACAACGAGGCGCGCGCCACAATCGACCGCGAGTTCGTGGATATCGTACAGAGCTACGCCAACACTCGTATCCGTATCGAGGGTAACACGGACGCCACGGGTAACTACAACTCCAACGTCTCCCTTTCCAAGAAGAGAGCGCAGGCCGTGGTTGACTACCTCACCAACGAGTACAAGATCAACCGTAACAGGTTCGTTGTGGTCGGCAATGGTCCTAAACACGCCATCGAGGACGGTGTCAAGGAGTCCAACGAGAGCTACCGTACGACCGACCTGCAATTGATCGCTCAATAAGATTACAATAACCATAAAAGTATAGGTGGCAGTGTGTCCGCCTATACTTTTTTATTTTCAATGACAGATGAAAGAACTATTTAAATTCGGAGGGAATTTATCCACCAGAGACTCGATGATAACTGGCATTGTGGGAGGAATCGTGCTACTTGTCATTTGGTACATCGTCACCATCACGGGATGGATCTCCCCAAAAATCCTTCCCAACCCATTGGATGTCCTCCGTGCCATCCCTAAACTGATCTCGGAGCGCAACCTCTTCGGCAACATAGGCTACACCGTGGGGCTCAACCTCGCCGGCTACGTCATCGCCCTGGTGATCGCCATCCCGATGGGCTTCCTGATAGGCATCTACCCTATCCTACGCTCCATGTTCCAGAAACCGTTCGAGGCCATCCGCTTCCTGCCTTTGCCGGCGGTCAGCGGTATCATGGTGGCCATCTTCGGTCTCGGATTCAACATGAAGGCCAGCTTCCTCGCCTTGGGTATCTTGATCTACATCCTACCAGTGGTGACGCAGAAGGTGCTGGACTTGCAGAACCCGAACAACCCAAAGGACAACGTCTATCTACAGACCGCCAAGACGATCGGCATGACCAATTGGCAGATGTTCCGCCACGTATACTTCCCTTACGTGATGTCCAGCGTCTACAGCGACATCCGCGGACTCGTGGCCATCTCATACACCTACGTCACCATAGCGGAGAACATCAACCGCGAGGGCGGTATCGGCGCCTGCATCACCACGATGACGCGCCAGAGCTCCATGGACTGCGTATATGCCCTGCTGCTGATCATCATCGCGATAGGCATCATACAGGACTTTATCTTCAAGAAGTGTGAACCAATTATTTTCAAACACCGCCGCGCCTAAAGGTGTGCTCTAAAACAGATAACGTTATGGACAGAAATATAGACATTGACAGCTTAATGAAGCA
>JAGCGM010000293.1 GCA_017649635.1 Paludibacteraceae bacterium
GATGCCTAGCGCCAATGCCCCGTCGTTGTATGTGTAGTAACCTCCTCTTGCATGGTAACGCTCGGATTTCGCATAGGAGATGAATGAGATGGTGGATATCATCTCGCAGGTAAAACCGGTTATGGCCAATGTCCATCCGCTTTTCACCCGTTTTGAACCGGAGCGCCACTTCTCATAGGCGATAGGACAATTAGCATATAGGAATTTCCCATACTCCTTCTTGTCCATGACCATGTCTCCCAACACGTATTTCCCTTTTATGCGGTCTAGCATCGGGTATGTCGGCGCTTCCTCTTCCGAAACACTCTCCGCACTATCGACAGGAAGAATTGTGCTTGTGCTAACAGTTGTATTGGCCTCTGTATTGGCTGCAGTGGTGCTTGTGTCGGCCTCTGTGCCTGTATTCGCGATGTCGCTTGTGCTTTCCAAGACGGCGCTCTTCTCCTCTTTCTGTACGAAGGATTCAACATCTCCGTTCCCGTAGGTGATTTTGCTTATCTCTGATTTGAGGATGATGAAGGTGGGGCCATCCAAGTAGTTCATTTTCTTGTATTTGACTTCTGTCGGGGTTACCTCAAGAATCTTCGCCTTGATAGAATCTGAGCTATTCAAAACGATTACATCCTTCGCCGAACCTGCCATGAACTGCCCCGCCATGAGCAGCAAGAGAAATATTTTTTTCTTCATGATCAATCTATATGCTTGTTGCTTTTATATTTTCCTCAAAAGTACAAAAAAATGTTTTTCCGAAACTAAATGGGTGGCTCAATACAAAAAAGGTGAGACCGAAGCCTCACCTTTCGTATGATCAGGTCCGATTACGCTTGGCGAATCGGACGGTTTTGTTATCCCACTCTGGAACCGTTCGCCACCTTCTTGGATACGGAGGTGACCACCAGCTTGCCGTCCTTGTCTACAGCCGACATGATCATGCCTTGGCTTTCGAGACCCATCATCTTGCGGGTAGGGAAGTTCGCCACGAAGAGAACCTGCAAGCCTACCAATTCCTGCGGATCCGGGTAAGACTTGGCGATGCCGGAAAGGATGGTGCGTCCGCCCAAACCGTCGTCGATCTTGAACTGGAGCAGCTTGTCCGACTTAGGCACTTTCTGACACTCCAGGATGGTGCCGACACGGATGTCCAGCTTGGCGAAGTCGTCGATGGTGCTCTGTCCCTCGATTGGCTCAGGCTGCCAGTTGTTGGCCTCGTTCTCCTTCTTGATGTTCTCCAACCGCTTCATTTGCGCGTCGATGGCCTCGTCCTCGATCTTCTCGAAGAGGAGCTCCGCCTTGCCGAGTTGCGCACCCGTCTGCAGCAAATCGATCTTGCCCAATTGGTTCCAATCGAATGAGTTCATGTTCAGCATCTTGCGAAGTTTCTCCGAAGAGAATGGCAGGAATGGCTCGAATGCGATGGCGAGGTTGGCTGCGATCTGCAGGCCGATGTGGAGGATGGAGGATGTACGGTCCATGTCCGTCTTGGAGAGCTTCCAAGGCTCGGTCTCCGCCAAGTATTTGTTTCCAATGCGGGCCAGGTTCATCGCCTCCTTCTGCGCATCGCGGAACTTGAAGTTGTCGAGCAGTTGCTCCAGCTTCTCCTTCACGTCGGCGAACTCTTGTAGGGTGGCCTTGTCGTAGTCGGTCAGTCCCTTCAGTTCAGGCACTTTCCCTTCGAAATACTTCTGTGTCAGCACTAATGCGCGGTTCACGAAGTTGCCGTAGATGGCCACCAGCTCGTTGTTGTTGCGGGCTTGGAAATCCTTCCATGTGAAGTCGTTGTCCTTCGTCTCAGGCGCATTGGCCGTCAGCACGTAGCGCAAGGTGTCTTGCTTGCCTGGGAAGTCCACCAGGTATTCGTTCAACCAAACCGCCCAGTTACGGGAGGTGGATATCTTGTCGCCCTCCAGGTTGAGGAACTCGTTGCTTGGCACGTTGTCCGGCAGGATGTAGCTGCCCTCCGCCTTCAGCATGGAAGGGAAGACGATGCAGTGGAATACGATGTTGTCCTTGCCGATGAAGTGGACGAGTCGGGTCTCCGGATCCTTCCACCACTTCTCCCAGTTGCCGAACTTGTCAGGGTTGTTGTCGCACAGCTCCTTGGTGTTGCTGATGTAGCCGATAGGGGCGTCGAACCACACGTAGAGCACTTTGCCCTCGGCGCCTTCCACAGGCACAGGGATACCCCAATCCAAGTCGCGGCTCACGGCGCGGGGTTGCAGGCCGTTGTCCAACCAACTCTTGCACTGTCCGTAGACGTTCGTTCTCCACTCCTTGTGGTCGTCGAGGATCCATTTGCGGAGCCATCCCTCATGCTTGTCCAACGGCAGGTACCAGTGCTTCGTCTTGCGCATGACCGGTTTGGCGCCGGAGAGTTTGCTGACTGGGTTGATCAGCTCCTCAGGGGAGAGGGCGCTACCGCACTTCTCGCATTGGTCACCGTAAGCGCCTTGCGCATGGCAGCGTGGACATTCGCCCACGATGTAGCGGTCCGCCAAGAACTGCTTCGCCTCCTCGTCGTAGTATTGCTCGCTCTCCTTCTCGATGAACTCGCCCTTGTCGTAGAGCGTGCGGAAGAAGTCTGACGCGAGTTTGTGGTGTGTGGCGGAAGTCGTTCGGGAATAGACGTCGAACGAGATGCCGAACTCCTGGAAGGAGTCCTTGATGATCTTGTGGTAGCGGTCCACTACGTCCTGCGGGGTGCATCCCTCTTTCTTCGCGCGGATGGTGACTGGCACGCCGTGCTCGTCGGATCCACCGATGAAGACCACCTCCTCACCCTTCAGACGGAGATAGCGGACGTAGATGTCCGCAGGCACGTAAACCCCCGCCAGGTGACCGATGTGCACGGGACCGTTGGCGTATGGCAGGGCCGATGTGACCGTTGTTCTTTTGAATTTCTTATCCATCTCGTTATTAATTATTTATTCTTTTTCTATCGCA
>JAGCGM010000294.1 GCA_017649635.1 Paludibacteraceae bacterium
CTACACTGACCGTGTAGAACTGCCCTTCCTGAATATTGAACTCATTGATCTTCTGCTCACCCCAAACATTGAAACACATGCGACGAGGATATTGGGCATTCGACGTATCATGCTCCATCACATACTCTTGGCTCATCCAAGGTCCATTTTTGCCTTCTCCCGTCCTCTTAGGCAAAACAGCGATAATTCTACCTGTAAAATCCATTGTTATAACTCATTAATAAAAAGGGGAAGCAATACCCCCACTGAAAATATTTTTCACAAAAATACAAAAACTTTACGGACGAAAAGAATTTTTGCGCATTTAAAATACATAAACCAAATTGGTTATTTATCCAGAAAAATAATTACCTTTGTTAAATAAAAAAACGCACAGATATGAGAATAATCAAGTATTTATCCGTCACGTTAGGAATTATTGCCGCTTTCTGTGGACAACCTTCCTGCACTGTCGAAGACTTGGACTTGGACAATCTGGACACAGATAGTCTCTACATGCAAACAGCGTTGGATGTCCCTGTCGCACATGTAACGGCCAGCCTGAAAGAGATCATAAAACACACGAAAAGCAAAGGCATCATCATCACGCCTGATTCCACTTACGTCCTCACAGGCAACGAGAAGGAAAGCATCAAATTCCCTATAGTAATCCAAAAAGGTTCATTCATCGAAGAGATGGATTCATTCCCCGGACTTCATTTCGACAATAAAGTGGGAGAAGGACGCGCGATAGACCTTATGGAACAATGCATACTGAAGATTGAAGTGGAGAATGGTCTGCCATTGACCATAGACTACACGATTAGATTCTACCACAAAGATACCATCACCAAAACGATGGAGGAGATTCCAGAACTGCGCAAGGACCAATCCTTCACCGCAGCTCCTGCCACACTCAGCGAGTCGAACCACACAATCGAGACCAGCAAGGTCACGAAACACCAAATCACATATGACAAAAAATACATGACGCCACTAAGCATGGTGGACCGAATCAATGTGGAATACTCGTTCTCCATGGATGAATATGACCAGTCCATCCTGACGGAGAAGAACACCATGAAGATGAAAATCGCTTGCTTCTTCAAGGGCGGCATTTTAATTAACGAATATGATTTCTAAAACAATGTGCACAATGAAAAAGACAGTATTATCCCTACTACTTAGCGTGATTTGCGGCACATTGTCGGCACAAATCTCCAACACGCTCTATTTCGACAAACAGAACTACCGTCAACACCATCTGAATCCAGCCTTCCAACCTCAGGGGAAACTATACGTGGGCGTGCCTATCGGATCCACCATCGCCATAGGAGGAGGCAACACCGACCTCACCCTAACGGACGTCTTCAAGACTAAAAAAATCAACGGGGAACAAAAGACACTGCTCTTCTGCGACAAGAACATAATGGCGTCGGACGAGTTCCTGAATGCCATCCACGGACGTGAACAATTACACGCCGCCTATAGGGTTGACCTGTTCGATGCGGGCTACCGTATCAACGACAAACTGTTCGTCTCCTTCACCGTCAGCAACAAGATGGAATCTTCCATTTCCATACCGAAAGAGTTCTTCCAATTCTTCTTCAAAGGCATGGAAAACGGAGAAAAATACGACTTCGGAATCGACAAAATGTCTATCGCAGCAACCATCTACAACGAAATCGGCGGAGGTGTCTCCGCAAAGATTGACGAGAACCTCACATTGGGCGCCAAGGCGAAATTATTGGTCGGCTATGCGAACGTGAGCTCCAACCTCAGGAACTTGCACATGACCGCGAGCGAAGATGAATGGCAAGTCTCCGGAAGTGGCAACCTGCGCATCACCACCCCTACGAAGGAAATCACCGTCACAGAAACGGACAGAGTCAGCGGACTCAAATCGAACGGTGGGAAAATCACTCAATCCCAAGGCCATGGTTTCGCCATCGACGCCGGTGCGAGCTACAAACCATCTCCAGAACTGAAAATATCCGCCAGCGTACTGGATCTGGGTTTCCTTGTTTGGTCAGGAAACATTCAAGAACTCAATCCACGCGAACAATTCAGCTATAAAGGACTCGAATATGAAGTGGGCGAGGATGCCTCCAGCGAAAAATGGTGGCAACCCTACAAGACACGATTCAAACGTATGTTGAAGAAGAACGAAGACCCGAAAAACTACACGACATGGCTCTCCGCCAAACTGCTTTTGGCAGGCGAATATTCCTTCATGGACGACATGCTTAGCATCGGAGCTCTTTCCAAAACCTACTTCGTCCGTAAAGCGACAAGGGAGGAGTTCGTCCTCTCCGCTAACTTCCGACCAATAGAGTTCTTCTCCGGCACATTCACCTACACCTTGTTCGACGGGTGGAACAACATCGGCATCGGCCTGAACGGCAATGCGGGCCCTATCAACCTATATGCCGCCATCGACCATATTCCACTCAGATATGCGCACTTGTCCGGACACAAGATTCCTTGCTACGTGCGAGACACAAGGGTGACTCTAGGTATGGGCGTCGTCATCGGCTACAAGAGAGACAACAGATTCAATAATTTCTAATAGACAAATAGAACAAACGTTTGGTTAACTCCACATAAACTCAGAAAAAGAAATGAAACTTAAATTAATCATCTTCTCAATACTATTCGTGTTATTGGGATTATCCGCATTCATATACTTCCGTTACTACTATGTCTTCGGCGAGGGCGTCAAGAGCGGCGAATTGAACTACGTGGTGAAGAAGGGTTATATCTTCAAAACCTATGAGGGTAAAATCATCCAGAACGGACTGAAAAGCGCACCCTCTAACGGCGGAACCATCCAGTCCAACGAATTCATATTCTCCATCGAGGACGAAAACGTGGCGCTGAAACTCATGGAAATGGGCGACCGCACCGTGGACCTCTACTACAAAGAGTACTTCCACACCCTGCCTTGGAGGGGCAATAGTGTCTATGTGGTGGACAGCTTCATCGTCAAAACCAACGACCTCGCCAAAGTGAGCGAAATACGTCTGAACAAGGACGAATTGAACATGAAGGTGGGCGACAAGAAGAAACTCAACGCAGCCATTTACCCTGAGGAGTCGAGCGAGAGATTCAGCATTTCATGGAGCTCCGAAAACAACGCTGTGGCCACGGTCTCACCGGACGGCACCATCACCGCCATGGCTGAAGGAGAGACTTCCATCATCGCCTCCGCAGGAAACATATCCGCCAAGTGCTACGTCACCGTCGACGAGGAGAGCGAGGAGTAATAACAAGTCAAATCATATATCAAGAAACAACATGAGCATACTGAACCGCAAAACGATAAAAAACGTAATCAAATTATCAGTCGCAGTTTTGGCGCCCATCGCCGCCGCATACCTCAAGGCCAAGCTGAAAAAGGATACGGAGGAGGGCAAGGAGGAGAGTCAAGAGACAACCTCTGAAAACACAGAAAAA
>JAGCGM010000295.1 GCA_017649635.1 Paludibacteraceae bacterium
ATCGTCAACCTGAGCCTCTCCAACAACATCGAGATGAAAGTGCGGACCGAAAAGGACTCGACCGGCTACAAGAAGATATCGCTCATCGATAACCTCACATTCTCAACGGGTTATAATATGTTCGCGGACGAAGATGAAACGCCTTGGTCGGACATCTCCACCTCATTGCGACTGAAATTCCCTAAGAACATATACCTGAACGTGAGCGGATCCTTCTGTCCGTACACCTACAAACTCAACGAGAGCGGGCAATACTACAAATCCACCACATCAAAGATGGAAAGGAACGGCAGGCTAGCCCGACTCACCAACGCAAGGACATCGTTCAACTACTCTTTCAACAACAACATCTTCAGGCGTGGAACAAAGCAGAAGAAAAAAGAGGAAGAGGAGGAGATAGACTACAATGCCGAGACGGTGGACGACATGCTGTACGACAATCAGGTGAAAGCATCCGAGAAAGAAGAGAAAACGGACAGCAAATACGATGAAGAGGGATACTTCAAATACAAGTTGCCTTGGAACATCAACTTCTCCTACTCCATCGCCTACGGAGATTACCTGTTCGACAAGGAAAAACTCGAGTTCAAGCAACGACTCACACAGACGCTGAACTTCTCCGGCAGTTTCAACTTCACGGATAATTGGGGCTTCACCTTCAGCTCTGGATACGACTTCATCAACAAGGAGTTGTCATACACCTCCTGCGGTATCCACAGGAACCTGCACTGCTGGTCCGCCAGCCTGAATTTCATTCCGTTCGGAAGCAACCAAGGATTCAACTTCTTCATCGGAGTCAACTCCTCCATGCTGCAAGACCTGAAGTGGGAGAAACGCACGACCGCCACAGACTATCCTGCTTGGTACTAATTCCCCATACACTTCTTCCTCGCCATACGTAGGGTGCGAAAGAACACGCGTCATTTCAGGGTGCGTGGCATGATTGGTAATGAAAAATCAATAAGTGTATAAAAGTGCATTATGCACCCTGCCAAATTCACACAATTATCAATAGTAATTCTTTCAATTCCCCCATAGAAATTTAAAATTTTTTCCTATCTTTGCTAAAAAGTATACAAAAAGGAGTGATAAAAAATGGTGGCAAAATCGGCTAAAGTCCAAACAGACAACTTCATATTTCAAACGAGCTGGGAAGTTTGCAACAAAATCGGTGGGATCTACACCGTATTGTCCACACAAGCGAAATCTTTGCACGACATACACGGAGATAACCTCATATACGTCGGTCCCCATTTCGGAGCCGACAACAACCTCTTATTCAAGGAAGACAAAAAAGCCTACAAGGATTGGGTGAAAGCCTACAAAGAGGAAGCAGGCATCACCGTGAAAGTCGGCAGATGGAACATTCCAGGGAATCCTCTCGCGCTATTGGTGGACTTCCAACCGTTTTCCGGGCAATTGAACAGCTACCTCTACGAAATGTGGGACAAGTTTCAGGTCGATTCGCTCAAGGCTTACGGAGACTACAACGAAGCGGTCACGTTCGGACTTGCGTCCGCCAAGACAATAGAGCATTTCTGTCAATACAACAAACTGACAGATAGGTTGAACGTTGCCCAATTCCATGAGTGGACGACAGCCTCCGGGCTCCTCTACTGCAAGGGACACTGCCCGTTCCTGCGCACCATATTCACCACCCACGCAACAACCGTGGGAAGGTCCATCTGCTTCAACGGCAAGCAATTGTACGAATACTTCGACAAGTACAACGGCGATCAGATGGCCAACGAGCTGAACGTGCAGGCCAAACACTCGCTGGAAAAGAAGGCCGCGCACAATGCGGATTGCTTCACCACCGTGAGCGAACTGACAGCGAAGGAGAGCGAGCAACTGTTGGAGAAGAGTCCTTCCATCGTCACCCCGAACGGATTCGAAAGCGGATTCATCCCTCAAGGGAAAGAGTACGACAAGGCCAGGGAGAAGGCACGCGCCACACTCAAGAACGTGGCGGAGAACCTAATCGGGCAAAAAGTGTCGGACGATGCGTTGCTCATCGGAACAAGCGGAAGATACGAGTTCAGGAACAAAGGCATCGACATCTTCCTGGATTCCCTCAAGAAGCTGTCCGAAGACCCGAACTACCAGCGTGAGACGATCGCCTTCATATTGGTGCCGGGCTGGAATATCGGTCCACGCAAGGACCTCCAGCAGCGGATGAGCGAGAAGAACCCGATCTACACGTTGTTCAGGAGGAACATCACCCATGACATATACAACGTCGCGGATGATCAACTATATGACACCATACAGGGCTACTCCTTCACTAACGAGGAGGAAAAGACCGTCAAAGTGATATTGGTTCCAAGTTACCTGAACGGAGACGACGGTATTTTCAACAAGAGCTACTACGAACTGCTCATCGGATTGGACATGACCGTCTTCGCCTCCTACTACGAGCCTTGGGGCTACACCCCGCTGGAGAGTGCGGCGTTCGGTATCCCGACCATCACAACCAACTTGGCGGGCTTCGGACTATGGGTCTCCGATTCGCAGGTGGACATCACCCACGGCGTGGCAGTCGTCAACAGAAACGACCACAACTACTACGAAGCGTCCCAAGCCATCAAGGGCAACATGGAGATGTTCGCCGCCATGTCGGCAAAGGAAGTAGCGAAGGTCAGAGCGAAGGCCCTGAAGATCGCGGAAGGGTGCGCTTGGGAGAAATTCGTGAAATACTACGAGGAGGCCTTCAAAATAGCCCTTCAAGAGAAAAAAAAGAATACAAAAATTAAAAACAAATAAAAGAAGATGAAAGTAAAAATCAACCAATCAAACTATCCGACTTGGAAGGAAATCAACACGAAAGCGAAAGTTCCAGCAAAGTTGGAGAAGCTCACCAAGTTAGCAGGTAACCTCTGGTGGGTATGGAACAGCGAAGCAAAAGAGCTCTTCAAGGAGTGCGATAAAGAGTTATGGGAAAAGGTGGGCAACAACCCTGTCCTCTTCCTGGAAAGAGTCAAGATCGACACTTTGGAGAAGATCGAGAAGGACGACGAGTTGCTGGGAAAGATCAACTCCGTATACGACAAGTTCGAAAAGTACATGAACGAGCCGAAGGATCCGAAAAAACCTTCCGTGGCATACTTCTCCATGGAGTACGGTTTGACGGATATCATTAAGATATACTCGGGAGGTTTGGGCGTGCTTGCGGGAGACTACCTGAAGGAGGCTAGCGACTGCAACGTCAACATGACCGCCATCGGCTTCCTCTACAGATATGGTTACTTCACCCAGACACTCTCTATGAACGGAGAGCAGATCGCCAACTACGAGCCTCAAATATTCAACACGTTGCCTATCAGCCAAGTAAAGGACGAGAACGGCAACCCGCTCGTACATGAAGTGCCTTTCTTCGACCGTACCATCTACGCTAACGTTTGGAAGGTCTCTGTCGGAAGAATCAGCCTGTACCTGATGGATACAGATATCGAAAAGAACTCTGAATATGACCGCTCCATCACCCACCAACTCTACGGAGGTGACTGGGAGAACAGAATGAAGCAGGAGTATATGCTCGGCATCGGTGGTGTGCTGTTGCTCAACAGATTGGGCATCCAACACGACACATTCCACTGCAACGAGGGTCATGCGGCGCTCATCAACGTGGAGCGTCTGAACTACTACATCAACCAGAAGGGATTGAGCTTCCAAGAGGCTTTCGAGGTGGTTCGCTCCTCTTCCCTCTACACCGTACACACGCCAGTGCCTGCGGGTCACGACAAGTTCGACGAAGGTCTCTTCGGGAAATATATGTACCACTACGCCCAAAAGCTGAACATCTCATGGGACGAACTGATGGATCTCGGTCGCGAGAACCCAGGCGACAAGGGAGAGAAATTCTCCATGAGCGTATTCGCTTGCAACACCTGCCAAGAGGTGAACGGTGTGAGCTGGTTGCACGGCGAGGTCTCCAAGAAGATGTTCGCCAACATCTGGAAGGGATACTTCCCTGAGGAGTCTCACGTCAACTACGTCACCAACGGTGTGCACATGCCTACTTGGGCGGCGGACGAGTGGAAGAAACTCTACATCGAAACGTTCGACTCATCTTTCTACAAAGACCAGTCCAACATGGCCATCTGGGAGAAGATATACTCCGTGCCTGACGAGAAGATCTGGAGCATCAAGAAGAGCCTGAAGAAGAAGCTCATCGACTACATCAGGGTGAAATACCAAGACAACTGGTTGAGGAACCAAGGGGATCCTTCCCGCATCATCAAGATATTGGAGAGCATCAATCCAGAGGCTTTGACCATCGGATTCGGTCGTCGTTTCGCCACC
>JAGCGM010000296.1 GCA_017649635.1 Paludibacteraceae bacterium
GATTCAACCATTGCAGCGTACCAGTGAAGGCATCCGCACTTGTAGGAGAATAACTACCATTCGCTTGACGACCCTGGATACCGTGGATCAGGAATACCATCCATCCTCCATTGGCGCCAGAACATCTGCTGGTCATCTGGCTTTGTGAGTTGATACCCTGATCACCACAGATTTGACAGTCGAATCTTGCCAAGTTTTGTGGGGATTTGCTGTTGGTCTGTCCACCGCAGATACGTCCACCGATGTAGTAGTTGAGCGTATTGCTGATCTCGTTACAGTTCGGGTAAGCGATGGTCAAACAAGGCTGTCCGATCTGCCTTTCGATCGTGCTCTTAGAAGAGGACAACTCACTTGAGTTTCCGCTATGGGAGTCAGTATGGCTACCGATTTCATGTCCTTTTTGTGCCATCTGTTTATAGGCACTCCAATCGTGAGTCCATCCCGTCACCACATAGAATGTGGCTTTAAACCCATATTTGTTCAATTCATCTGCAGCCCATGAGTGAGAGTTGACCTCGTTAGCACCATCATCGAAGGTGAAGGTTATCGCCGACTTGGCCCAATTCTCCCATGTGGCCACTTCCTGCGCCATCATGCCTGATACGCATAATGCCACACTGCCAATAAGTGTAAAGAATTTCTTTTTCATATTTCAATAAGTGTATAATGATTAATACTCTATTCCAAATCTCCTTTTAGAATTCCACACATCATCTATCGGAATTCTCGCGCGTTTTTCATCGTGTTTATCTCCGCAAAATTAGTTAAATCTGATTCATACGCAAAGAAAAATGAACTTATTCCTCGAAAAGTGCATTTTCATCTGTAAAAATAGTATATTTGCCCGATTTTCGGAAAGTTTTTCGGGGTGACGCTTTGTCTTAAACCATTCAGATGTGTATTTGGAGAGTGAATTCTGGGGGATTTCCGCAACTAAAATCCGAACATGGTATAATTGTAATTGTCTTGTTATGAGTGCTTTTAATGGTCGCCTATTCCTGATTACAGGTTTGTTCTGTGCGTTTTCTTTCTCTCTCTCCGCCGCTACCCTTACGGGAAGGGTGACGGATCGGGAAACGAAGGAGACATTGCCTTATGCGAATGTGGAACTCCTCCTCGCTTCGGATAGCTCCCTGGTGAAGGGAGAGATGTCGTCCGAGGATGGCGCTTTCCTTCTTGAGAATGTGAAGGTGGGGGACTACTTGGTACGTGCCTCATACATGGGTTATGTGGACCGCTATCGGAAGGTGAAAGTGCCGGCGGATACCAGTTCGGTCGAATTGGGCAAGATCGCCCTGAAAACGGATAACCAACTGATCGAGGAGGTGGCGGTCTTGGCTACGATGACGCCTCTGCAGGTGAAGGAGGACACTTTAATTTATAACGCTTCTTCTTTCCGTGTGGCCGATGGCGCCATGCTGGAGGACCTTGTCAAGAAGTTGCCGGGCGCCGAGTTGACCTCCGATGGTAAGCTGGTTGTCAATGGCAAGGAGGTGAAGAAGATATTGGTGGACGGCAAGGAGTTCTTCTCCGACGATCCGAAGGTCTCCCTTAAGAACTTGCCGGCTAATATGGTGAAGGATGTGAAGGCCTACGACAGGAAAAGCGAATCCGCCCAACTGACAGGTGTGGACGATGATGAGGACGAGATGGTGCTCGACCTTAGCGTGAAGAAGGGCATGAAGGATGGGTGGATCGGCAATGTCTTCGCCGGGCTAGGTTCCGACCTGCGTGTCGACGACCCGGACTTGCGCTATGAACTGGGCGGAAACGTCAGCAAGTTCACCGACAACTCCAACTTCTCCTTGGTGGCTTCCTCCAACAACACGAATAAGAATGGCTATGATGGTAATAGCGACAGGACCTCTTCGCAGGATAACGGTATCAATACCGCTTCCACGGTGGGGGCTACCTTCGCCAAGGAAAAGAACAAGCATTACGATTACGGTGGCAATCTGCAGTACCGTCACGTGAAAAATGATGTGGAGAAGGATACCCACCGGGAGACTTTCCGCCGTGGTGGAACGACGTACTCCGATGAGAATGACCTCTCCCTGAAACATACGGACAACGTCTCGGGTAGTTTCCGCTTTAAGTGGAGCCCCGACTCTATGACCAATATCATTTTTAGACCTAATGTGAGCTATTCGCATACTTTCGGGAAGAACGAGGGCTTGTCCTCGAATTACAACAGTGCCCATAAGATGAACTATTCCAAGACCTCTTCCCGCAGAAACACGGGCGACAACCTGAACCTGAATGGCTCGTTGCGCTTTGTCCGCAAGTTGAACGAGAAGGGTAGGAACATCGGAATCAACCTCAACTCGGGCTATAATTATGTCCCTTCCGACCAACGCTCCATGACCCGTACGGATTTCCGTTTCTATGAGGATGAATTTGACATGGACGAGGCGGTGGACTCTTCGTTGCTGACGGACCGTTGGACGGATAAGAAGAGGAATAGCTTCAACTATTCCGCCGAGGCTTCTTACACTGAGCCACTATTCCCGAAGCATTTCTTGACCTTCAAGTATCGCTTCCAACACCGTGGCTCCGACTCCCGTTCCTACGTGTATGATGCGGATGACCGTGCCACTATGCTCGATTCGCTCAGTAGTTCGGTGAAGAATGATTATAATACCCATCGGGCCGAGGTCGGGTTCCAGGGAAGAGGTGCCAAGATGAATTATAATGTCGGATTCGCTTTACAACCGCAGATTTCCTCAACAGAAAACCTTTTGGGGGCCAATAAAGGCAAAGACACAAGACAAACGGTTCTCAATTTCTCCCCAAGCCTGCGCTATATGTATCGATTCAGCAAGCAGCAGAACTTGATGCTCCGCTACAACGGACAGAGTTCCGCGCCGAACGTGGAGGATCTGCAGCGTGTGATCGACGAGAGCGACCCGCTGAACCTGCGGTATGGTAACCCGGACCTGAAGCCATCGTATACGAACACGGTTTCCGCCAGATTCAAGAAATATAATCAGGCGAAGCAGAGCAGCATCATGGCGAACGTGACTTTCCGCAACGTCGTGAACGCGATCACCAACATCATCCTGTACGACGAGACCACGGGTGCGCAGGAGTACCACCGCGCGAACGTGAACGGAAACTGGGACCTCAATGCGCAGTTCTCCAATAGCACACCTTTCCGTAAACATCGTAACTTCCTCTTCTCCAGCGACACGAAGGCTGGTTATAGCAGGGATGTCTCTTTCGAGGATGACGGGTTGAGACGTGTCTTGAGCATGTTCGACCTGTTCGGAAAGTATCAGTTGGGGTATAAGCATGATAAATTCAGCACCTTCCTGTTCGTGACGGGACGTTATCAGAACAGTACGACGGAGACCGAGGAGTTCGGGTCGGGGTTGAACTTTGACGTGAACCTGCCTTGGAATATGATCCTTTCCTCAGACATTGATTATCATTATTATAGCGGCTTTAGTGACATGTTCGACAAGGATGCTATCCTGTGGAACGCTAGCCTGACCAAGCAGTTCTTGAAGAATAACGCCGGTGCGTTCAAGTTCAAGGTGTTCGACATCTTAGGGCAGCAGAGCAACCTGTCCCGCCGGATCACGGAGAACTCCATCGTCGAGACAACATCCAACACCTTGGGCACCTATTTTATTTTCCAATTCACATATAAGTTCAACACCTTGGGCTCGAAAGCTTCGAAAGAGGAGGAGGCGCCTGAGATGGATGAAAAACGCCCGAATAGGGAAAGACGTATGGGCCCGGATGGCGCTCCTTCCCCTGAACGGAGAGACGGCAGACCCGAAGGGTTTGATGGCGGACCTGGCAGGCCTGGCGGATTTGGCGGACCTGGCGGACGTTGGTAATTAATGAAAATTTTTTCTATTTGCTAATTGTCAAATGATAATGAAAAAATATTTGCAAAATGCAATAAATTTATTATGTTTGCGTTCGAAAGAAAAAATGTATGTGTTATGGAAAGTTTGGATAAAGTATTTTTCTATGGATTCTTGAATAAGGTTTTAGGGGATAAAGTTGATGTGAATCTTTCCGATGAATCTAAGGAATTGATTAAATCCTACGCCCGTATCATTAGGCTCAACAAGGGTGAGTTTCTGCAAATCGAGGGAGATGTGAGCCGTTATTGGGGATATGTGTCGGAGGGTTTGGTCCGCATCTATTACCTGCAGCATGACAAGGAAATCACCGAGCAACTTTCTCATGAAGGGGATGGGTTCCTCGATTATGACAGTTTCTTCAGCCAGTCTCCTAGCCGTCGTTTCATCCAAATGTTGGAGCCGACCACGCTCTATCTGTTCCCGCGCCTGGAATGTGAGGAACTGTGCAACCGGAGCCCGGAGATCCGCCGCTATTTCCGGTTGTTGACGGAGGTGGTTCTTCTTTTGAAGAAAAAAAGGATCCAACAGACCATATTCAAGTCGGCTAAGGAAAGGTATCAGATTCTGTTGGAGGAGAAGCCTAATTTGGTCTTGAGGGTCCCTTCCATCTACGTGGCCTCTTATTTGGGTATCACCCCGGAGACGCTTAGCCGAATACGTTCGACCGTCAAGTGATAAATACGAAAGATCGATGCCTATACGTGCAGTGATGGATATTCCTGCACGTAAGCTGTATTTGTTTGTCCTAAACCTATATCCAGACTTTTGTTCATTGGGAAATATGATGGATACGGATGCTATAAAGTGAGTTGAGGGTGGCTCTCTGTCAAGGTGGCTCGTCTGAATCTCCTTTTGTGGTGTTTCATCGCCCATCGCCATCGTTTGCCTTTTGTTTTTCAGCGGGAAATCGTATTTTTGCGTTAAAATTGTTTTCTCATGTACTCAAGGGAAGAGGTCAAAATATTAAAACGCAACTTCTGGACGGGTTTCGACGCTTTCTGCGCTGAGCTCCCCCGATTTAAATACCGTAAGCGTAAGTGGATTTTGTATAATACCAAAATCAAGGGCGTGGAACTGAAGTTCGATGCCGCCCGCGATGGTGCCTATGTCATCTTCGAGCTGAATCATCCGAAGCTGAGTAAGCGGCTCGAAATGTTCGAGTTGATGAAGAAGTACAAGGTGGTGGTGGACCAATTCTTCGCCGATGCGGAGTGGCAGGAACAGTTCGAAAAACCGTGTGGGACGATGGTCTCCCGTATCTATAGACATCTTGGCGGATTGGATATCCATAGGCAGGAACAATGGCCGGAATTCTACCCGTTTCTCTCCCGCGAGATGTGCCACTGCGAACGTATGTTCAAGGAGATGCGCGAATTGCTTCAGGATTGCGTCGAATCTAAAGATCCTATGACGGATGGGGAATAGGACTTGGAAGGGTAAGACGGGTGGCGGTTGGTTCGGACAGAACTTCCTGCTGATGTTCCTCGGCAAGGTGAGGGTCGTCTGGCTCTACCCTGTCTTGTGCCTTGTCATCCCTTTCTACCTGATCTTCGCTCGAAAGGGCTACCATGCCATCTTTTCCTACTTTCATGAACGTCTTCACTATTCCAAGTGGCAATCCTTCCTCTCCACTTGCCGCAATCATTTCCTTTTCGGCGAAGTGGTGCTGGATAAGTTCGCCATCCTTGCGGGTAATACCTCCCAGTTCAAAGTGGAGATGCAGGGGGAGGATGTCGTGGACAGACTCTTGGACGGTGAGAGCGGCTTCATCATCGCCAGTGCGCATTTCGGCAATCTGGAGATGGCCGGACTCTCTATCCATCAGGAAAAGAAACGCATGAACGGTATCATCTTCGGGGGTGAGCGTGGGGGATTCCAGAACCGCCGTGACCAGGCCTTCGGCAAGATGAATATTAACCTGATCCCTGTCACGGAGGATATGTCGCACCTCTTCACCATCAAAAATGCGTTGGAGGAGGGGGAAGTGGTCACTATCCCGTGCGACCGTTTCCTGGGTGGAAAGAAGAAGGTCTCCTTGCCTTTCTTGGATGGTGAGGCCGATTTCCCTGTCGGGACCTTCCGCCTTGCGGCACAGCTGAATGTGCCGGTCGCGACATTGTTCATCGTGAAAATAAGCCATTCGAAATACTACGGATACTCCAAGCTGTTGCATCCTTCTCCTACCGCCGCGAACTCCACGGAGCAGGCGGAGTTCCTCGCGAAGCAGTTCGTGGAGGAGATGGAGTCGTTGGTACGACGCTTCCCGCTTCAATGGTTTAATTATTATCAATATTGGAACTCATAAAATAGCATATGGAATTACAATCTCCTCAAAAGGAAATCTATGGAAAGGAACGCTTCTCTGCTTTGCAGGCTCAACGGCTTGCGCAGGAGATCGCCGCGGGACCGGTCGTGTTTCAGGTTTCCCGCCTCATGGTTAAGTTCGGCATCCTCCAGTTGTTGGACGACAACAAGGATGGCTTGACGTTGGAAGAGGTGGCGGAGCGTACCCATCTCTCCAAGTATGGTACGCAGTGCCTGCTAGAGTCTTCCCTGACGATCGGAACCATCATCCTGAAGGAGGGCCGCTTCCGCTTGGCGAAGGCGGGCTGGTTTTTGCTGCACGACGATATGGTGCGCGTCAACATGGATTTTAACCATGATGTGAATTATCTGGGATTATTCCGCCTGGAGGAGGCTATCCTTAACGGCAAGCCTGAAGGCCTCAAGGTCTTCGGCGAGTGGCCGACGATCTACGAGGGTCTCTCCCAACTGCCTAAGCAGGTGCAGAAGAGCTGGTTCGGCTTTGACCATTACTATTCGGACTGCTCGTTCGACGAGGCGCTGAACATCGTCTTCGACGGACATCGCAAGCGCTTGCTGGATGTCGGGGGAAATACGGGGCGCTTCGCCACACGTTGCGTCACGCACTCCGCGGAGGCCGAGGTGACCATCATGGACCTTCCGCAGCAACTGGAGATGATGCGTGTCCAGACGAAGGGTCTGCCTGGCGCGGATAGGATCCACGGACATGGCGCGAACCTTTTGGACGAGCGTGTGCCTTTCCCTACGGGCTTCGACGCGATATGGATGAGCCAGTTCCTCGACTGCTTCAGCGAGACGGAGGTGGTCAGCATCCTGCGCCGCGCCGCCGCTTCGATGGACAACAACACCCGCCTCTTCATCATGGAGACCTTCTGGGACAGACAACGATTCGAGACCGCTTCGTACTGCCTCGCGCAGATCAGTATCTATTTCACCGCCATGGCGAACGGCAACAGTAAGATGTATTACTCCAATGATATGATCCGTTGCATCAACGAGGCGGGCCTTGAGGTGGAGGCTATCCACGACGGATTAGGAATGGGTCATAGCCTTGTCGTTTGTAAAATCGCACAGAAATGAACCCGTTGAACGCCTCCGCTTTTTTGCCGCAACGCGCGCCTTTCCTCCTTGTGGACAGGTTGCTGGCGTGTGAACAGCATTTCTGCCACACCGACTTTACCATCCCGATGGAGCATCCGATGGTGCGGAATGGTCGCTTGGGTGAGGGGGGAATTATGGAGAATATCGCCCAGACTTGCGCGACGCATATCGGCTATCTCTCCCGCCATCTCCCGATCCGTATCGGGGTGGTCGCTTCGGTGAAGAACGTGGAAATCCTCTCTTTGCCTATGGTGGGTGCGCATATTGAGACGACGGTGGAGGAGCAGGGCGAACCGATTTTCTCCGTTTCCATTTATGAGGCGAAGGTCTTTTCCGAGGGCGTGCTTGTGGCGCAAGGCGAGATGCGCGTCGTCCTGACGGATCAAACTCCTACAAAGTGAATACTAGGCTATCATGATACAAGTTTTATCTGACAATATTATCTCTCCGTTGGGCTATACGGCGGAAGAGAACTATGCGAACGTGAAGGCTGGCGTGACGAAGGGAACGCTCCACGAGGGGATGTTCGATTTGCCGGAACCCTTCTTCGGTTCGTTGCTCGATTGGGCTGAAATCGATGGATTGGTGGAGCGTGAATTAGCTCCCTCCATGCGTCTCACCCGTTTCGAGAAGATTATCCTGCTATCCGCCAAGCGGGCGATCGGGAAGGCGGGTATTGACCCTAGCAGCCCCGAGGTGCTCTTTGTCCTTTCGACCACGAAAGGCAATGTCTCGTTGTTAGGTAATGATGAGGGATTTGAGGCGGATAGGGCGCAGTTGTGGCGCTCGGCGCAGATCCTGGGCGACTACTTCGGCAACCCGAACGAGGTGGTGGTGGTAAGCAACGCCTGCATATCGGGCGTGGCGGCGCAACTGTTGGCTTTCGACCTGATGCGCACCCATGGCTATCGCTATGCCGTGGTGGTGGGCGGAGATATATTGAGCAAGTTCGTGGTCTCCGGGTTCCAATCGTTCAAAGCGCTCTCCCCTTCGCGGTGCAAACCGTTCGATGCGGAGAGGTTGGGACTAAACCTTGGAGAGGCGGCTGCCACAATGGTCTTTGAGAAGGTGGCGGATTCAGCCTCCCTGCCTGCTGATAGCTTCGTCTGGCGAGGTGGCGGCAACCGAAACGACGCGAACCATATATCGGGTCCTTCCCGTACGGGAGAGGGCCTCTACAACGCCACGACGCTCGTCTTGAAGAATGTGAAGAAAGAGGATATCGCCTTTATCTGCGCGCATGGCACCGCTACCCGCTACAACGACGATATGGAGTCGTGGGCCATCAGCCGTGCGGGACTGAGTGACGTGCCAACCTTCAGTTTGAAGGGATACTACGGCCATACGTTAGGTGCGGCGGGGTTGTTGGAGTGCATCCTTTCCCAATCCGCCTTGTCGGACGGTTGTATCTTGCCTACCTTAGGGTACGAGCAATATGGTGTGGTGCAGCCCATGACCATCTGTGAACGTCTTATGGCTACGGAGAAGTCTTGCTTCCTGAAGCTTATTTCGGGCTTCGGAGGCAGCAATGCGGCCATCTGCTACGGGCGGATGGGGTGATGCGGCCTGCGTGTCGACGAAAAAAGCCGTCCTACTCGAAGTGGGACGGCTTTGTTATTGGATGTTTTTGTTAATTTTTTACCATTCTGAAAACATGTCGTTCAGTGACTTTTCTCCCCTTGTAATCTTCGTAATAGAAATCTTCGTATATTTCTAACTTTACGTTTGTTGCTTCAATGATATGGTATAGTTTGTTTTCCTTTCCTGTAACGGATAAATTTGATCCGTCTGCGTACCATTTCCCTTGATAACCACCCATTTTGGTACCATGGGTATCGTAGAGTGAAAAAGATATTTTGTCATATATTGGTTCTATTGTTGCTGTATCTCCGTTTATGATATAATAGATTGTTCCGTTTGTGGATACCCATTCTCCTACAAGCAATTGTTCCGTTTCGTTTAATTTGTTTTTTTTGACGTCATTGTCGTTCACATCATCTTCTCCGCAGTTGGTGAAAAGAAATGCTGTCGATGTCAGGCACATGATGATGCCTGCCATGATTTTTGAATTGTAATGTCTCATTTTTGATACTTTTCTTTTGAAGGTGTTTGATATGTTTTTCCTATAATCACTCTCCCTCGAATTTTACTTTGATTTTAATGTAACTTTTCCCCTTTCTTTCGTAGGTTTCAGGATTCCCTATGATTTTTATGAGTCCGCATTTCCCTTCCTGAGTCTTGAATCCGATGACCGTTCCGTCCGACCACCCGAATGCGTCACTGAAATAGGCGTCGGAGGACATGTCTCCGTTGTTAGTGACAGTTTCTGAAAGTGCGATAACTTCCTTGATTCCTGCGACGGTAGTGAGCGTGTCGAAGTGGGCATAGGTGAATTTGTAGGGTACATCATAGAAAATGGTCTTTCGTTTGCATTTGTATAGAAAACCGCTCCTCTTCAGATCTTTGGAAGAAGGCGCTCCAAAGTAGTATTTAGGGTAGGTCGATGGGGTGCAACTCTTGTAGTCAAAAGATGATTGACCATCGAAAATGTTATTGATGACGAGTGTGTCGTAGTGGGCGAAGGCGAAATCAAACGAATGGTTGTCCGCATATACATTTTCGTCATTTTCTTCGTAATCCTTAGCGGTAGTGTCTACTTCCATCATGACGACTTCCATCCTTTTGGCATCGAACATGGGGAATGAGTCATACTGGTTGGATAACCTGAATTCTCCGACTTTCACCAACTGCGGTTCAATCGGTTCTGTTCCCTCTTTCTTTTCGTCTTTTTTGCAGGAGGTGTATAAACATGCCATTCCTACTATTATTAAACCTATATTTTTAAAACTCATGATTTATTGTTTTGAAATCATTCTTGATTAAATTTAACTTGGAATCTGAATCTCACACGGCTTTCGGTTGCCGTATAGTGGGGATCATGCTTTGTCCTTGTTTTCCCTATTATTCCTAATGCTTTGTATGTGTCATGGCCTTCGGTGAAATCTCTTGTCAACTTGATCTCATCTAATGTCACAATTCCGTCGCTCTCAATCACTTTGGACATAGGAATCGCTTTTGTGTAGGTGTCGAATTCATCGTATTCATGCCTGTTCCCACAGCCACATGGCGTTTGCCAACGGATCAGTTTGGCTTGGACGAGCAAGGTGGCGTCCTCCCCTTTCTCTAATTCAATGGATTGAATGTCGTCGCTTGGTGGTATAGATGTCGCTTTCCCTTGTTCTATGAATATTGCATCTTCTTTGCAGGTGGCTTTGTTGAATAAATAGAATGGACTTGAGACGTAGGTGTTGCCCTTATAAATCGTTAGGGTAATGGTTCCACAGATGCTGTCGTTCCCCTTTATGCCATACATGTCAAGCGGAACGATGGAGGCGTTGGTCGACCAACACTTGCGTGATACGTATTCGGTTCCGTTTACTACGTTGAACACAGAGTTGTCTGATAGTCTCGTGAGGGTGAAGGCAACGGGTTTGCCTGGCGAATTCTTCGAGAAATTACCTCCTGAGGTAATAAAGGAAAGAATGCCTTCATAGCCTCGTATGGCGGTTACGGCACTATCTGCTGCTCCACCTATCACGGAACCAGATATTTTGCACTCCTCCATTTTTTTCTTATGTTCGACACTTGTTTTTATTACCACTGAGTCGCCGCCGAATTTAAAGGAAGCGTTCAGCATGTTGGCGACGGAGTCGGATTTCATGTTGCTTTCCACACATACGTAGGCCACACGTCCGTATTTTACGCTGGAGACATATACGGGTACGGTGTTCTTCCCGCCGATGGCGTTGCGTAGATCGTCTGCGGTGACGTCTTTCGAGAAAAATCCAGCAGGGGTGGAAGGTGCGTCCACATCGATGGTATAGTAGACTTGTTGGAATTTCAGCATGAATTTGGATGTTTTGCTGGTCTTGGAGAAGTCGAATTTCTCATCCAGTTTCAATTTCTTATA
>JAGCGM010000297.1 GCA_017649635.1 Paludibacteraceae bacterium
AAATCACGGAACTTCTTCGTGAAGTAGGAAGGGTCGTTGAATCCGACATCGTAGGCTACATCGGAGACGTTGGCGTCCGAATGGGCGTCCTGCAACATTTTCAGGGCTGTGTTCAGCCTGTATTCGGTAAGGACTTCCAATGGTGTCTTTCCTGTCATGGAGCGGATCTTCCTGTTAAGGGTCGGCTGGCTGACGGCCATGCCTTTTGCCAAGTCTTCCACGGATGTCTGGCTGTCGGTGTACTTCTCTTTGATCACCTCCAAAAAGGCTTTCAGGAATGGGTTGATGACCTCCTCGGAGGTTGCCTCCTCCTTCGTCTCTTTCCCACCCTCTTGGCATAGATAGTCGCCTAGTATCTTCTTCTGGTGCTTTTGACGGACATCCAGTATGTTGGTCAGTTTGAGGAGCAGTTCGGATTGGCTGAACGGTTTGGCGATATAGTCGATGGCACCGCTGAGGAGGCCTAATAGGCGGTCGCTCTCCTCGTTCTTCGCGGAGATGAACAAGATAGGGATGTGCTTCGTCTTCGGGTGTTGTCCGAGCGCCTGGCTCATCTCGATACCGTTCATGTTCGGCATTTCCACATCGCTGAGGATAACGTCCGGCTGTTGTTTCTCCGCTATCTCCAGAGCCTCTTTTCCGTCCCTGGCCACGATGGTCTGCAGGTAATCGTCCATCATGTTCTTGATGTTGTTGCAGATGAGCGGGTCATCGTCCACAACCAATAGGGTGTTGCCTTCGAGGATGGTCCTATCGATGGACATCTCCGGTGTCTTCTCCGCAGGAAGGTCAACGACCTCCAACTCCTTGTTGGAGGATGGTAGGGTGATGAGGATCGAGGTGCCTTCCCCTTGTTTGCTCTTCACGGAGAGGCTTCCGTTGTTGCGAGACACATAGTCTTGGCAGATGCGGAAACCGAGTCCGGTGCCCTTCTCGTTTTCGGTGCCCGGTGTTGTCGCGTTGCCACCGTTGAGGAGTTGGCTCAGTTGCTCCTCGCTCATGCCCACGCCTGAGTCGGATATCTCGATGAATGTCTTCTCCCCCTCCTGCCAACCGTTGATGCGGATGGTGCCTTCCCTTGGGGTGAACTTGATGGCGTTGCTCAGCAGGTTGCGTATGGCGGTGCCCATCATTCGTGAGTCCGCATAGGCGTAGTGGCTCAGCCTGAAGTGTTGCTCCAGGGTTATTTTTTTGTCCTCCATCATTCCTTTGAGAAGTAGGATGACGTTGTTGGTGACGAATTTGAGGTCGATGTCGCTCGGGTGGCAGATGATTTCGTCACGTTTGGACTTCGCCCAATCAAGGAGTTTCAGCATCTCCCGTTGTAGCGTCACGGACGATTGGTAAGTGTCTCCGATAAGGTTCCGCTTATCCGTGTCGTTCATCTGTTTCTCCTTTCCCAACCATGTCTCGAGGGCACCCACGATGGCGAACATCGGGTTCTTCAGGTCGTGGGCGATGACGGAGATCAGGCGGTCTTTGTCCTGCAGCACCTGCTTGAGCTCGGTGGTCCGTTCGTCCACTTTCTTCTGGAGTATGATCTGCTCTTCCTCCAGCTTGCGCATTCTCCTTCTGAAGATGAGGAGGATGACGGAGAAGATGAGGAGGGTCATGAGTAGGCGGAACCACCAAGTGGACCACCAAGGCGGGAGCACATGGATCTTCATGGTTATTCTTCTGCCCACGCACTCTATGTAAGGGCGGAAGGCCTCCACTTCCAGTACATAATCGCCTGTAGGGATGTGGTTGAAATTGATATGCCTTGTGTTGTCCATCTCGATCCAGTCCTCCTGCATGCCTTTCAGTCTGTAACGGAGTTTCACCTTGTTCGACTTCGCATGATCGATGACATCCACGGCGATGGTGATATCCGTCCCGCCATGATTGAGCGTCAGCTCCTGTATGTGGGCGATGTTACCAGCCTCCAGGACGGATGTGCCTGGGGCTATCTTTTTTCTTGAGACATAGAGTTCGGAGAATCCCATATGGCTGATGGCCGTGTCCGGAACGATATGGGCGGGGTCGAAGGTGTAGAAGCCTCCGTTGGTGCCGAAATATATTCTTCCCTTGGAGTCCCTGAACCCGGCCTTGATGTAGAAGAAGGATTGGGCGATGTCGTTATAGTCTCCTTGCAGGTGGCTATACTCCTCCTTCTCGCAGTCGAAGGAGATGATTCCGTCGAATGAGGCCGCCCAGAACCTGCCCGTCTGGTCTTGGATAATGATCCGGTAAAAATAGTTGGGCAGGAAATCCAGCCTTTTCACCTCTTTCCCGTCACTGCTGTACTTGTAGATGCCGTGGTTGCTGGTGGCGAAAAGGTTACCCTCTTGGTCGCACACAGCATCGAAGATGACGAGCGGATCGTGTGATTTGTTCATGAAGAGTTCCGGATAGATGGCGCGGGTAGTCTTTCCCTCGACATACCATAGCATGTTGGTGGAGAGCACCCATAGGGAGGAGTCCTTCCCTGGAATCACCTTGGCGATCCATTTGCTGACGATGGAAGGGAACGAGTCGTCGTGCAGGCAAAGTTTGCTCCATTTGTCATGCTTCAGGTAGAGGTCGTCGTTGGCGGTACATGCCCACAGCACACCATTCGGGGTTCGTCCGACGCTAAAAAACATCCGGATAGGATTTGTGATGTCATCGAGCGTCATGGAGTGGGCGGAGCCGTCCTTCGGGTCGAATTCGAGCAATCCGGCTCCCCATGTGGCGGCGATGATCTTTCCGTCGCCGGCATATACGCCCGTGACGTTGTTGTTAGGCAAATCATAGTGCTTGATCTCCTGCATATCACTGGAGAGCGTATAGATACCGTCACCGTCCGTTCCCACGATGATGGTGCCGTCCTTGTCCTCCTGGAAGGAGGAGCAGACCTCTGTCGGGAACCCAATGTCCCCTGAGAAGGTGACCCCGTCTTCGCTCTTCTTGCTGTAGGACCAAATGCCTGAGTTTTGCGTGCCGATCCATATCTCCCCATTGTTGCCCTTGGCCAATCCGTAGATCTTCTTGATTTCATTCTGCGCTTCGCCGTAGGGGATGAGGTTCTTGTAGCGCGCGTCGGGAGAGATCGGGTCGTCGGTGTACCATAGTCCGTCACCGTCCGTGGCGAACCAGTACCGTCCGTCATCCGTTCGGATCATCTTCATGACGCTATGGAAGGGGATGGGTATCCGTTGTATCTTCCCCACCTCTTCCAGGGAGGTGTCTATGAGCCATAATTCATTGTTCAGGAAGGTGACGACCACCTTGCCATCCCCCAAAGGGATGATGCCGGAGACATATCCGCAGCCGTCATGTTCGATGTCGAAGCAGCGCACGGTTTTCCCCTGCTCATCGATGACATAGATTTTATTGATGGAGCCGACCCAGAATCTATTCCGTTGGTCGACGTACATTGTATTGACGAAGTCTATTTTCAGCGCTTCGAAGGCGGGGAACCGGGAGTTGAACGCGTCGGAAGCCTTGTCGTAATGGTAAATACCCCCGTTGGTCTGCAGGTATTGTTCTCCCTTTTCGGAGATATAGACTGCCCTGACCTGCGTGTAGCCAGTACTATCCAACTCGGCGGGCATTCTGTCGATGAAATCGTCCCTATTCCTATCATACTCTTGGAATACGCCACTGAATCCGCCCACGACGATGCGGTCGTGGCCGATATGCCCGACGTACATGATATCGTTGCGGTGCAAGTTAGGGTAGTCTTTTTTCTGATGATGTTTGAAATTGATTCCGTCGAACCGCTCTAATCCGAAATCCGTAGCGATCCACACGAATCCAGTGGAGTCTTGCGCAAGGTTGAACACCCTGTTGGAGGCCAGACCATCCTTCGTGGTGAAGTGCTTGAAACGGGCATACTCCTTCGTCTCCGTGGCGTGAATAAGCCCTTGGAGCGCAATGAGCATGAATAATGCTAAGATGCCTTTCCCCGTGTTTTTCATGATCTTCCCTAGTAAACACTTGTAAATATACGGTTTTTTTTGAAATAATTGTTGGAGTCCCCGTCTTTCTTGCGTTGTTCCGTCATTCCCCCACCCCGCATGTGTTTGTTCTAAAGGTATATGATACGACAAAGGCACAGAGATTGTCCGTGCCTTTGTCCACCACTATAAGCAAATAAAGATGAAAAATGACCCCTTATTTGATGAATTTGAAGCTACCGCCATTGTTTGTTCTGACGAAGTAGACGCCTTGATTCAATGAAGAAATATCTACGCCCTTGCTGTCCAAAGTGCCAATCATGAGAATCTTTCCTGATACGTCGCTCAAGTTGAATTCCGTAGCCTCAGCGCTTTCGTTGCACAAGTACAATCTGTCGTTGTCCACGCAGATGCTGTTGTTGAAGGCAATGATATCGTCCACAGAGACGTCACCGCCTTGTCCGCCTTCACCGCCTTGTGCTTGTGCGGCTGCCTTCTTTTCCTTGATCTTATTGAGGAACTTAACCATGTCGCCAGTCAAACTGCCTTCCACACCGTGGCCACCACTATGAGGATGGTATTCACAATCTTGTACGTTTTTTGCGATGAGGTTGTCATAGAATTTCTTACCCTCACATTGTGGAACGATGTTGTCGGATGAACCATGCGCCACGAATACAGGTGCGTCTGTTTCGTCAATGAAGGTGTTTGCGCCAAGCAGGGCGTGCCTGTCTGGGCATGTGCGGTCGTCACAACCACCCACCATGTCATTCTCTGGAGCCATCGGAATCGGGTTGCCGCAGCCTTTGTCACGGCAGTCTACCGGACCAGACCAGTCGCATACTGCATCCACCCAGCTGCTCTCCCCAGTATATCTACCAAGGTTACCTTCGATGTTCATCGTAGCGGAACCAACGGTGTAGTTGTCCTTCACGTTTCTGGTCACACCCATCAAGGATGCCAAGTGACCTCCTGAAGAGAAACCGGACACCGCGATGAAGGAAGTGTCTACGCCCAACTCTTGTGCGTTACCGCGCAAGTAGCGGACAACCGCCTTGATATCGTTGATTTGTGCAGGGTAAAGCGCATCATTGTATGTTCTGTGGTTAGGAGTCACGAGGATGTATCCTGCTCCCAAAGCTGCT
>JAGCGM010000298.1 GCA_017649635.1 Paludibacteraceae bacterium
CCCTGATATCCGTGCGCCACAGCGAAATAGGTCTCCAGCTCGCTGAGATTCAACTGTTTGTACCTGTCAGGAATGACGCTGAGCAAAAATGCGGTGTCAAGCAGATTGTCATAAAAAGAGAAGTCGTTCGAAGGGATGAACGAGATACCTGCCTTCTGTTGCTTCTCCCAGCCATATAAGCGTATCGCCGCGGCTGTCTTCTTTAGCTCTTCCTCAGAGATCTCTCCCTTGAAGAACTTTTCGCTCGCGAATTTTAGTTCGCGGTTCTTCCCGATGCGTGGGAATCCAATTACTGATGTTTTTCTCAATGTCATATATTCTTTTCTTTTGGTTTTATTTTGTTTTTTGCAAAGTTCTGTCTTTTTTTGCAATCGGGAAAATACTAATTTTTGTACGTTGACGATAGGTTTTTCCTATGATAAGAAAATAGATTTATGACTTTACAACAGTTGAAATATGTTGTGGCGGTGGCTGACACGCGCAACATAACGGAGGCCGCCAAGCGGGTCTTCATCTCTCAGCCGAGTTTGACGGCATCCATACAAGAACTTGAGAATGAGATGAATATCGTCATCTTTAATCGTTCCAACAAAGGTGTGACCATCACCAACGAGGGGGATGAGTTCCTGTCGTACGCAAGGCAGGTGTTGGAGCAGGCCTCCCTGCTGGAGGATCGGTACAAGGGGGGAGCGGGAGGAAACACCATCTTTTCGGTCAGCTGCCAGCACTACTCGTTTGCCGTGAATGCCTTTGTGGATGTTATCCGTGAGTTTGGCGGGGATAGCTATGATTTCACGTTGCGCGAGACGCAGACCAACGAAATCATCGATGATGTGGCGAAGATGAAGAGTGAGGTGGGGGTGCTCTATCTCTGCGGAAAGAACGAGAAGGTGTTGCGTAAGTTGTTGAAGAAGAGCAATCTGGTCTTCGAACCGTTGTTTAGCACACCGCTCCATGTCTTCCTGTCGGTCAGGAATCCGTTGGCGCAGAAGGAGCGCATCTCGTTGTCGGACCTGAGTCCGTACCCCTACCTCACGTATGAGCAGGGCGATTTCAACTCGTTCTACTACGCTGAGGAGCCGCTGACCGCCATTGACTTCGATTGCCCGCGCAACATCAAAGTGCGTGACCGTGCGACCCTCTTCAACCTGCTGATCGGTCTGAACGGGTACACCATCTGTTCGGGTGTCATCAGTACCGAATTGAACGGCCAAAACATCATCGCCAGACCCCTTGCGGTCAGTGACCAAATGACGGTCGGTGTTGTCACACGTAAAGGCGTTCCGCTTTCCCGCTATGGCACGGCCTATATCTCCGCCATCAGGAGGTATTGCATGTAAATTCTATCGGAACAAGCGGAGGGATGTATTTCCTTTTTCGTTTAATTCTCGTGTCATGAGGATAATTTTTCACGTGAAAACATGAATTATTCAAAAAAAAATATTATTTTGGTAAAACTTATGGTGTGATGTCGAAAAAAACGATTCTCATTTGTTTTTCAGACAGGTTGTGGTGTGGATATTCAAAAAACAACAAATAATACAATAGAGGGCTTATGATCAAGAAATTAACATTGATGGTTGCGCTACTATGCACCCATGCTTTTGCATTCGCAGTCAATTATCTCACTTTCACTGCGGAGGAGGACAATTCCTCGTTTTATCCTGAGTTGAAGGCTTACTTCGAAGAAAACACTGGTTTCGCGAATAATCCGCCTAGTATCCAATATTCATTGGACGATGGGCAGACTTGGACCGAGTTCCAATTCCCGAAAGACGAACCGGTCGTTCTGGCGAAAAAAGGAGACAAGGCAATGTTGAGGGGGCAGAACGACAGAGGGATATCTCCCCAGTATGGGCATTATGTGCAGTTTGTCATGACAGGGGCCATTGCCGCCAGCGGAAGCGTGAATACCCTAGTCGACACAACAAAGGAACTCGAAATAGCACCTACTTTCAACTATTTATTTAAGGATTGCACCAGCTTGACGAAGGCGCCCGATCTGCCATCCACGATAGTGGATTTTGAATGTTACTGCGAAATGTTCAGCGGTTGTACCAACTTGACGCAAGCGCCTGAACTCCCCGCCACGGAATTGTCGGTGGGTTGCTACTACGGGATGTTCAATGGATGCGCCAGCCTGACGAAGGCGCCTAAGATATTACCGGCCAAGATAGGAGAAATGGGTTGCTACGATAATATGTTTGAGGGGTGTACTAGCTTGACAAAAGCCCCTGAGCTGTTCGCTGCCGCCTTACCTGGATATGACCATAACGCCTATGCGAACATATTCAGTGGTTGCACCAATCTTTCCGAAATAACGGTGCACTTCACCGAATGGCCGGATACTTATAGTTGGGTCGCTGACGTCGCCCCTACCGGCACCTTCATCTGCCCGAAAGAATTGCCTTTGGAGTATGGCGCAAACAGAATTCCCAAGGGTTGGGCCGTGAAACACCTTGAGGAAACGTCGAACGGGAACTACCTCACTTTCACTGCATGGGAGGACTACTCTTCGTTCGGTATCGTAAACAAAGACAACAATGTGGACGTCCAATATTCTTTGGATAACGGAGAGACTTGGCAAGCCCTCTCGGAAGGCGAAACAATCAGTCTACCGTATAGGGGTGATATGGCTATCCTGAGAGGAGACAACCCGGATGGATTTTCCCGTGGAAAAGATAATTATACCTATTTCACTATGAAGGGGCGCATCGTCGCCAGCGGAAGTGTGATGAGTCTGATCGACAACAAAGGTGACAGTAAGGTTATTCCATGCGATTGGTGTTTTTGTAATCTATTTACAGAATGTTCTAGCCTTTTGAAGGCACCCAAATTGCCTGCCACTAAATTGACTGAGTGGTGTTACGAAAGCATGTTCAGTTATTGCGAGAATCTGGACAAAGCGCCGGAACTGCCCGCCACGGAGCTGTCGAAGGGTTGCTACTACACAATGTTTTTCGGTTGCAAGAGACTTTCGAAGGTACCGGAACTGCCCGCCACGGATTTGGCTGTCGGTTGCTATGGAGCAATGTTCGGTTACACCGCTCTGGCGAAGGCGCCCGCATTGCCCGCCACGGAACTGCCCATCTATTGCTACGTGCTGATGTTCAAAGGATGCACCAACCTGACGCAAGCGTCTGAACTCCCCGCCACGGAGTTGTCGGATGGTTGCTACTACGGGATGTTCAAAGGATGCACCAGCCTGACACAGGCGCCGGAACTGCCCGCCACAGATATACTGGTCGACTCCTGTTACGTCGATATGTTCTATGGTTGCAAGAAGCTTTCGCAGCTAAAGGTGAACTTCACGACTTGGACGCCAGAGACGAAAACTTGGGTTGAGGGTGTCGCCTCGAATGGTACCTTCATTTGCCCTCGGGCTTTGGCTGAGGAATACGGGGAAGACAGGATTCCTACGGGTTGGAAAGTGCAATACATTGATGGCGAGGATGATGACGTTGGTGCGGTAGATGTCGCTGCGGAGAATTGCTCCGTCTGGACGGAGGACCACTTCCTCTTCGTGCGGGGTGTTGTGGGTCGCATCGAGGTCTATGATCTCAATGGTAAACTACTGCGTAGCGCACAGAGCAAGGAGAATGAGACGGTCCGCTTCGTCTTGCCTGGCAAGGGAACGTACGTTGTTAGGACTGAGGCGAAGAACGTGAAAATTTTGAATTAAGAAACGTCAGTTCGACGTAGTCAATTAGGGCGGGACGTGCGTATCCTTGCATGTTGCGTATATCCCAGCCCTGAAGGGGCGAAACATATATAGCCTGGGGCAACGCCCTAGGGTAATTAAGAAACGTCAGTTCAACGTAGTCAATTGGGGTGTGCGGTTTGCATGCCCCTTTTTTAATTATGAATTTTGAAACGTCAGTTCGACGTAGTCAATTATGAAACGTTAGTTCGACGAAGTCAATTAAGAGTTAAGGGAAGTGCGTCTCTTTTCACGCTGCGCATACCCAGCCCCAGCGGGGCGACATCCCCCAGACAGGGGTGTAAACCCCTGATGACAAACGGGTTTGGGACGTGTAGCCCTGAAGGGGCGATACATATATAGCCTAGGGCAACGCCTTAGGGAATGCACCATGAGGTCTCCCACCGCACCGATGCGAGGCAAATTATACCTTAACACCACCACAAAGGCAAGAAATTTAATTGAAAAATATCTCAGGACTTACGGAAAGATGATACGAATTGCACTTATAGCCTCCGTAAAACTTCAGCCCCAATGAGTAAAGTAATTCTTAATTCTTAATCCATTTTTCGAATTAATCATTATATTTGGATTTTGATTTGGTAGGACAAATTAGAATGAAAGAATATAGTTTAAGCGCAAAATATGTATAGAAGATTTTTCATACAACTGGTAATCAGTGTTATAGCTCTCTTTCCCACTCAGGGTGCATTGGCGGACACCCTATCCGTACAGTCAGACATACACACGGTGACGATATACAAACAGGGTGCGTTGGTGAACCGGAAAGGCCATGTGAAGGTGCCAGCGGGCGTGACGGTGGTCAAAGTGCCGATGCTCAGCCCGGTGTTCAACCAGAAGACCCTGCAGGTGGGTATCTCCAACACCGACATCAAATTGGGCAAGGTGGATGCGCAGATTGAGATGCCGAACCGCAAGGAGATCTCGCAAACCAGCGATTCGTTGGGCA
>JAGCGM010000299.1 GCA_017649635.1 Paludibacteraceae bacterium
ATTTATTTTTTCAAAAACCTAGGCAATATGGAATTCATAGACCCATCTGTATATGAGCGGGCTGACGAGGGACTTCGACAGCTCATCAAGCGCGCCGAGGTGGGAGCCCTCAGCGAGAAGGAGTATGACCAGTATGAGGCCAGCATGAAGCTCCTGGCCGACGAGATCGACATGGAGAAGCAAGGCTACGAGCGTGGCATGGCGGACGGTATGCAGCAAGGCATCGCCCAAGTCGCCAAAGAGATGAAACAGAACAAGATGCCTATGGATGTCATCATGGAGGTGACACATCTGACGAAGGAGGAGATTGATAATCTGTAATCATCCGACCTGATATGAAAAAAGCAGCGAATATGATGGTTCACTGCTTTTTTCGTTTATGTGAGGTTCTATCCAATGTAGGGGTTTTCTATAACATCCATGCCACCACTGCACATCTAGCCGATTCTTAATGTGTCGCCCCTATGGGGCTTGTAGGACACATAATATCCAAGAACACTTTATTTATTTAAATTCAGCCCATGATTTTCACAAACATTAACGATAAAAAAAGAAAAAATTCCTTGAAAAGATATTAACTTTGCCAGATATACGGGCGATTACACGTCCAAACTAATTTTGTGGTCGTTGCGAGGAGATGAATCCGGCAGCGTAAGTATATGATTGATTGGAACATACAACAGTGTAAAACAGAATAGAATCATTAATTAATTTAATAACATAAAATGGAAAGAAGTATTTTATTCAAATCGATGGTGGTAGCCACATTGGCGTTACCAGCCATGATGGGTTCATGTAAGAAAGACAAGGCGGATGCGCCAGCTAGACCGGTAGTGAAAGTGGAGAGCGTAACACTGAACATCCACGACACAACCATCTTCGCGGGCGACAACTTCACACTCACCGCTACCATATTGCCTGCCAACGCAGACACGCTAGACGTGAACTGGGAGAGCATGGACAAGACCATCGCCGATGTCACCTCCGCAGGTACAGTGTTCGGCGCACAGAATGCGGGAAGCACCTACATCGTCGTCACTTCATTAGGCGGCAACCACAAGGACTCTTGTAAGGTGACTGTCCTCAAGAACATCGATTTCAAAGACGCTAAATTGTTGAACGCCCTGAAGAGCAACTCTAGCATCAACACGGACGGTGATGACGGTATCTCCCGCAAAGAGGCTGAATTGGTGAAATCATTGGATATCTCCGACAAGGGCATCACCTCTTTCGACGAGCTCTACTACTTCTTCAACTTGGAGGAACTGAGCTGCGAAAGCAACCAAATCGCCGCTCTCGATTTGTCTAAACTGACAAAACTCCAGACGCTGCGTTGCCAAAACAACCAACTCACCAAATTGGATATCTCCCAAAATTCAGCGTTGACCACCCTGATCTGTAACAAGAACAATATCGACACGCTGGATATCAGGAACAACAAAGGTCTCACCGCCATCGTCTGCGGAAACCAAACAAACGGCAACTTGAAATTGGAGCTCACCATTGACCAATTCAACACGGTTTGGAAGGAAACTGGTTCTAACACAAACAATAAAAATGTTGACATGGTGATGAACTTCTTCGAGGGCGCATCAATCAAGTCCAGCGATTTGGACAACGCTGTGAAGAATGGTGATTCTGCATCATTCGACTTATTCATGGGCAAGTTCTCCTTCCGTCTCTTCGACAGCGAAGGCAAAGAGTTGTCTTTCTACGATCCAAGCGTTTTGAGACAAATCGTATGGACTAGCTCCGACGAGAGCGTGGCTACCATCTCCGCAGAATATGAGGATGCAGAGGAGGCCAACACCGCCAAGATGACCGTTAAGACTATCGCTAAAGGTAACACCGTCATCAAGGGTACCGTAAACGATGAGTACACGATTTCCTTCAACTTGGAAGTAAAATAATTTTATATCGCTGATAATCAAGCAATATCCCTCGCCCCATAAAGACGAGGGATATTTTTTACACTTTTTCGATAAGGTTTGGCACGGTTTTTGTACTAAAATTTTAATACACTTTTTAATACATTACGGTTTTATGAACAAAAGACACAGAAAAAATCCGACTTTCTTGATTGCAGTAGCCACGATGTCACTAATCATGTTACATGTTTCCTGCAAAGATAAAAACGAAACAGATGAAGCCTCATCCACAAGTCTCAACGAATTTATTATGAGTCTGAAAGACCCAATACAAATAGGCTCCACAAACGGAGAGGAAACCATCGGCGACGTGCTTGCCGAAGTAGACGAAGAAACCCACACCTACTGCGAATGCACCAAACATAAAATGAGTAGCGAGTTCAGCGAAGTAATGCTCATGGACCCAACATCCAACGTCATATATCCGGGAAGTATCATCGATGGGAACTCGGTCATTGACGGCTCATACAGACAAATAGTGCTCGACAGAGCCCCTCTTACCATCTCAACAGATTTTAAGGGGACATCAACATCTCCATTCCGTACCATCGAAAACCCAACCCTATCCCAAGTCAGACAAGCCGAGAAAGAAATGCTTTATGAAGGAGAGATATCCGGTGCCACAGCAGCCGCAATGTCCTTTGAAGTGAAGGAAATTAAATCAGAAGAAGAACTCAAATTGGCGGTAGGAGCCAGCGTCTCCTATAAGAAATTGAAACTGGATGAGAAATTCGACTTCTCCAAGACCAGCAAAACATCCAAATTCATGCTGAAATTCCAACAAGTCTACTATACCATCGATGTGGACGCACCTTCCACCCCTGCTGGATTTTTCTCGAAAGAC
>JAGCGM010000300.1 GCA_017649635.1 Paludibacteraceae bacterium
GTATGGTAATGGTTGCCCAAAACCATCCACTGCTGCCGGTAGCTCAATCCGAAACGTATGTCCTTCGCGTTACCCACCAATGACGGGTTCAGGCTGAAGGGGGTCAGGTTATGATTCACCAAAGAGAAGTCCTGAGCGGAAGCCATTCCGCTTAGACCCATCGCCAATATAAAAATCAGTTTCTTCATCATCATTCAATCGTATAAAAAATCTTATCTGATAAGGGAGACGAACCCTCGGCGGTCACCTTCCCTATCGACTCCCATGTAATTACTTTTGTATTTACAGTACCAACCATATACCCCCATAGGGCAATGTTCTCCGTTGACGGTTCCGTCCCACTCGTCGTAGATGCTTTGTCCTTCGAAAAGGATCTCCCCCAGCCTATTGTAGATGATATACGAGAATTCGTCCAAGTATTCACCTCCATAGAATTTGAAGGAATCGTTCAAGTCGTCACCATTCGGCGTAAATCCTTCCGGTGCCCAGAAGTCGATCCACGTGAGTATAGACTGTCTGCCATTGTATTCGCAACCGTACTTGTCGATGGCCTTAACCCTCACGACGAAGGAGTCCACCACGTTTGGATTGTAGAAGTGCGAAGTGTTACTGCCTTTCTCCTCTCGTTGTCCGTCGCCCGGATCCCAGTACCATGTGCTTTCTGTCGGTGTGATGCCGGTGAAGTGTACATTTGAATTACCATATTCGATGAAGGTAGGTGAGACAGTGAAGTGCAGATCCTCTCTTGGCAATAGTTCAATGTCGTATTCCGCTTGGCTTGTACATCCGTACTCGTCCGTTCCCTCCACCATGAAATGGGTATTCTCCGTTATATAGGCGACCAAGTGATCCGCATAACCGTTTCGAGCCACACTTTCGTTCTCAGGAATAGATGTCCATTGATAAGAGGCAGCTCCCTTCGCATAGAGGTTAATGGTGTCCGCCTTGTCTTGGCAACCGCTCTGAGCTCCTTTGGTGATAGTGATTGTTGGTGCGGGACGAACTGTCACATATTTGCTGGCGGAAGTGGTACAACCCTCATTATTGGTTCCATAGACTGTGTATTCTCCTGATTTGTCCAAATTGTAAGTGATGGAGGCGGTCTTATCTCCCGTGCTCCACTCGTATGTGGTCGCACCCGACACGAACAAGGTGAATGGCGATCCCAGACACACAGCGGAGTCTCCCGTCAGGTAAAGCGTCGGAGGTGTGATGACCCCGACTGGGATATCCAGCGTAGATGGACAGTTACTCGTGTTGCTACCCGTCAGACGAATCTTCATATTAGTTGTAGGCCTAAATTCAAATGTTGGGGCTGTGACTTGTTTTTCCCCATCGTCCCAAGTATAAGTAAGGGCACCTACTCCTTTCAAAGTAATCGTATTGCCCAAACAAACGATTGTCTCGCCTTGGTAAGAGAGGTCTGGAGGCGTTGTCATCGACACCTCGTGAGTGGCCGAATCGACACATCCGAACTTGTTCTCCGCCGTCACAGTGAACTTAGTGCTCTCATTGATTTGAGGAATGATGGTTGTGCCGATAGCACCATTATTCCATGCGAAGGAGATGGCTTTTTCGGTTGTGTTATCGTCGATGGCCTCAATCTGCAGCAAAGAGCCTTGACATGCCACGTGATCGCCCACCGTTCGAATGGACGGACGTGGATTGACCGATACAGGGACTATTTCGGTCGTAGGGCAATCCTTGTCGGAATAGCCATAAACGGTGTAGGTGGTAGATGACGATGGTTGAACAACGAGGGAGTCTGTCGTCTGTCCGTTGCTCCACTTGTAGTGATGGGCGCCATGTGCTCTCAAAATGGAGGTTTCGCCAGGACATATACTGGTGTTTCCGTCGACCCAAATGCTTGGTGTGAACCATAGGTTGACGTTTATTTCCGCAGAAGCGCGGCACCCTTCTGTTTCGCCCTCCACCCAATAGGTGGTATCCTGAGAAGGCTTTCTTGTGATGGTACTAACGCCTGTGGTACCGTCGTACCAGCGGATGGACGATGAATTGTCGCTTGTGACGGTGAGGGTCGTGGACATCCCTTCGCAGATGATTGTGTCACCTTTCAGTTCGAGGATCGGCGTCGGCTTCACCGTCACGGTATGGCTCTTAGGCAATGATGCGCAACGACGCTCATCGACGGCACGGACCGTATAGGTTGTGGTCGATTCCGGTCTCTCCGTACGGTTCTGACCGCTGTGGATATCATCCCAAATATAAGTGATTTCACCCGTCGACTGCGTGGCATCCGCCGTGATGATAGCCTCTTCACCCCGACAAACCTCCGTCGTACCAGTTACGGAAACAGTAGGTGTCGGATTCACCTTGATAGCCTTGCTCTGATTCGTAGAGCAACCATTCTTGTACTTGCCGACAACCGAGAAAACCTCACCGTCATATTCCGGACAAACCTTGATCTGCGGAGAGGTTTCGCCTGTACTCCAGCGGAATTGCATATCCTCATTTGAAGTGATGGAATAAGCTCTGGCGGTCAGCGTGACCGAATCGTGCAAGCAAACCTCATTGTCTCCTATCACATCAAATAAGGCGGCAGGCTTGACATTGACCCAAACACTATCCCTGTAGACACAATTATACTCATCGACCACCTCGACTAAATATTCTTGGGAGAACCTTATGCTATCCACCTGTATGGTTTGGGTGGTCTCTCCCGTATTCCACTTGATACTGCTACCAGAAGAAACGTTGAGGGCGGTCAACTTGAAGGATTCCTCGTAACATACAGAATCATTTGTCAAAATATCCAAATCCGGGAAATTCCGCACCGTGATTTTCTTCTTCTTGTTCATGATGCACCCCATGTCAGTACGCACAGTGAGAGACACGTCATATTCTCCCGACTTTTTATAACGAACCTCGGGGTCCGTATGAGTCGAGGTGCTACCGTCATCGAAATTCCAAGAGCAACTGTTGATCTTATCACCCTGCGCCACCGTCTTATTCGTGAATTTAACCAATCCACCACACTCGTCGCTATGGTCAAAATCGATTACGACTCCCACCTCCTGCAACTCTGTGGACAAAATAATATCGGAGCAGTTACTGTTGCCGCTGGACAACCGACAAGAATAGGTCACTCCATTTTTTATCTGGTTTTGTTTTATAATAGCCCTTTTAGGATTTTGCGAATCCTTTGTTATGGTTCCATTGTCCGACCTAGACCATTCATACTTCTCAAATCCGTCCGGTGCGACAATTTCCGCATCCTCCGAACCACAGTTCTTCACCTTCAACTCCAACTTCTTCGTCTCTGCCCAGAAATAGCCATAAGAGCGGTGGGTACACGATTCCATTGTGCCGGTTGTGGCGTCATAGCGCAAGCAGTCATGGTTCAAAAGCGTAATCGTCAACTCTTCTCCTATGTGTTGGGACAAGTCGATATTTCCATACTTCCAGGGGGAATAAGCATATTGCATGAGCAATGTGTGATCATCATTTCTCACAATTTTTGAACTCGTGCAATTCAAGTTCCCACTTATATTTTTCACGAGCTGTAAATTGGCAGAGTTACCATTATCACCCCTAATTGTGAAATTGCCACATGGTATCGTTTCCTCTTGACCTATCTGAGGATTCTTTATCGTTATGTTAACCGTAAATGACGGCAATTGTTCCCCCGTATGATTGGCGTCCGGGCAATGCATAACGGCGGCATATCGATAAGACAGCAGAGTTGTGTTCTCCGTCACAACAAACTTGTAGACCAGTTTCTCCGCCGCCGCGACACCTGCTGTTCCTTCTGTAGCATCCGTGGAACCAATTCTAACAGGATGGATTCCATTGGGATTGGTCGGCAAATCCCAACACGAGATGATTGGGTCCTGCGAACTGTTAGGCAAACCGGAAACAACCTCTATTCGATTGCTATTGATTACTGGCGTCCAATTCCTATACTCGTAGGTGTTGCCAGTTCCATTCCTATAAAATTCTCCGGTATACTGCTCCCATCCCAACAAATCTCCTGTCTCAAAACTGAGGTTTGGGGTATCAACATTCACCTCCTGAGAGAATATGTTCAAAGCGTTGAACAATACCCCAGTGAATATCACCCTCTTTATCACCTTCATCCGAAATATTTTATTCTGATTGATGGACATGTTCTTAATTTTAAATTACTTACCTAATTAGGGAGACGAAACCTCGGCGGTCACCATCTTTATTGATTCCCATGTAGTTGCTTTTGTATTTACAATACCAACCGTAAACACCCCAAGGACATGGTTCTCCGTTAAAAGTGCCATCCCACTCGTCATGGATGCTTTTGCCTTCGAATACAATCTCCCCTAACCTATTGTAGATGATATACGTGAAATTATCCATGTATTCACCTCCATAGAACTTGAAACTGTCGTTCAGATCGTCATTGTTAGGGGTGAATCCTTCCGGCGCCCAGAAATCGAGCCACGTGAAGACCGTTTGTTCACCTGTATATTCACAACCATATTGGTCGATGGCTCTCACCTTCACGATGAAGGAGTCCGCCGCATTCGGGTTGTAGTAGTGCGAGGTGCTCTCACCTTCGTATATCTCACCTCCGTCGCCTGGCTCCCAATACCATTTGCTTCCCAAAGGAGAATTGCCGGCGAAACGCACGTTCGAACTTCCTGATTCAATGAATGTCGGGTAGACTGAGAAACGTAAATCTTGCCTTGGCAGAAGTTCAACGTTCCGCTGTGCATAGCCCTTACATCCGAACTGGTCCGTACCCTCCAATTTGAACTGGGTGGTCTCTGTTATAAAAGCGACAAGGTGGTCCGAGTCGTTGTTTTGTGATACGCTTTCAATCTCTGGTTCGCTGGACCACAAGTAAGTGGTGGCACCTTTCGCATATAGATCGACAGTGTCCGCCTTGCTTTGGCATCCATTCTGTTTGCCCTTAGCAATAGTGACGATGGGTGCGGGACGAACCTTCACGAACCATTTGGCGATGGAGGTGCAACCCTCTACGTTGGTTCCATAGACCGTGTATTCGCCAGACGATCTCAAGTTGTAGGTGATGGAGGAGGTCTCATCCCCCGTGTTCCACTTGTAGGTGTCGGCACCCGTAGCGGAGATAGTGAACGGTGTCCCCAAACATACGGCCGTGTCTCCTGTCAGATCGAGCACAGGAGAGTCGATGACTTCAATAGGAATATCCATGGATGACGGGCAATTGCTCACATTGCTACCCGTCAAATGAATGGTCATGTTGCCAGTTGGTTTGATGTTCAGGGATGGACCCGTAACCGTCTTTACCCCGTCATCCCATGTGTAGATGAGTGCGCCCACGCCCTGTAAAGTGATGTTTTCTCCCAGACACACAACCGTCTTTCCTTGGTAGGAAAGGTCAGGTGGAGTGGTCAGACCCACCTCATGAACCGCTGTGGAGGAGCACCCGAATTTGTTTGTGGCCGTCACGGTGAAGGTGGACGCCTCATTGATTTGCTGCGTGATGGTCGGGCCTGTACTGCCATTATCCCACGAGAAATCGTTGGCTTTATCGCTGAGATTAGCGTCAGTAGCCACTATATTCACCGAGGAACCCAAGCAGGCCTGATGCTCGCCCTCCGTATAAAGCAAAGGGCGTGGATTGACCGTGATAGGAACCGTCGTGGATGTGAAGCAATCCTTGTCGGAGTAACCATAAATCATGTAGGTGGTGGAGGTGGTCGGGTGAATGACGATGGATTCTCCCGTTTCTCCGTTCCCCCATTTGTAATGGTCGGCACCGCTCACCGTCAAGATGGTGGAGTCGCCAGGACAAACAGATGTGATTCCACTCACAGAGATGCTTGGTGTAGGCCAAACCTTCACGGAGATCTCCGCATGGGCAGGACAGCCATTCGATTCGCCATCTACCCAATAGGTGGTGTCCTGCGTCGGTTTCCTGGTAATGGTATTGCTCCCCGTGGTTCCATCATACCATCGGATGGTGGAAGAACTAACACCAGATGCGAAGAGTTTTGTCGTCATGCCTTCGCAAAGCACCGAATCTCCTACCAGATTGATGACCGGCATCGGCTTCACCTTCACGGTGTGCCTCTTCGGTAAGGAAACACATTGCGTTTGGTTGTCGATGACACGCACCGTGTATGTCGTTGTGGAATCCGGGAGTTCCTGTCGACTAGGTTGGTCGTAATTGTCGCTCCACACATAATGGACATCGTCTGTGGATTGGGCTTCAATAGTGGCCTCCTCCCCATGACAGACCTCCCTCGTGCCTGTAAGCGTGACGGTCGGTATAGGATTCACTTTGACGCTTACGCTCTTCAACAACGGACACCCGTTTTTATATTTTCCGACAACAGAATAGACCATTCCGTCGTACAATGGTCGGGTCTTGATTTGTGCGGTGGAATCGTTGGTATTCCATATAAACAACATCTCTTCATTGGTATTGGTTGAAGTCGGACGGGCAGTCAATGTGACCGTATCGTTCAAGCACACCTCCTCGTCTCCAACAATGTCGAATTCGGCGGTTGGTTTGACGTTGATCCAAATACTATCCTTGTAGCTACAGTAATACTCGTCATCCACCTCCACCACAAATAATTGGGTAGCCTTCAGACTATCCACGCGTATGGTTTGGGTGGTCTGCCCCGTGTTCCACTTGAACTTACTGCCGACCGAAGTGTTAAGTGCCGACAGCGTGATGGACTCTCCATAACAAACAGAGTCCAGCGCACTGATGGAAAGGCTTGGGAAATAGCGCACGGTAATGTTTTTCTCTATCTCCTTTGTGCACCCCATTTCCGTAGTTACGGACACCTTCACATCGTAGCTTCCCGGTTTCATGAAATGAGCGTCCGGATTAGGTTTGTCTGATGTGTTGCCATCTCCAAAATCCCAGGCGTAACTGGTGATGGAGTCTCCTTCCGATTTTGTCTTATTGGTAAAATACACCAATCCGGCGCAATCATTTTCGTATTCGAAGTCAATATCGACACCCACCTCCTGCAATTCTGTGGAAAGCGTGATGTCGGAACAACTATTGGTGCCGCTGGATAGTTTACAGGAATATTTCACACCATTTTTGATTTGGTCTTGCCGTATGATCGCGCGCTGTGGTTGCTGCGGGTCCACCTCCACCGCCACATTATCTGACCTAAACCATTCGTAATTGTCAAAACCCTCTGGGGCGATGATTTCAGCATCCTCCAGACCGCAGTTCTTCACATTTAATGTCAATTTCCTCGTTTCCGCCCAAAAATAACCATAGGCACGATGTGAGCCTGCGCCGATCACGTCAACACCTCCCTGCTCAATAGTACGCATACAATCATGATTGAAAATAGTAATGGTCAACTCCTTTCCAATGTGTCTGGAAAGGTCGAAGTTTCCATACGTCCACGGTACATACGCGAATTGATTCAATAAGTTTTGCGCGACTTGCGACCTGTTGCAATTATGATTCGGTTTGTCGTTGACCAATTGTAGATTAAAGGAACTCTTACTATCGGCATTGATTGTAATGTCACCACACAGAGGTATACTTTTCATACCCGTCTGAGGATCTTCTATCTCCACTTTAATGATGAATGAGGGCAATTGATCCCCGGAATGCTTTGCTGTCTGTGAAGCCGCCGCCACCAAATCCGGACAATGTAGGACTGCGGCGAAACGATATGTCAGTAGCGTGGTATTCTCTGTCACCTTGAATTTATAAACTAATTTTTCCGCACCAGCAACGGCTGAATATAGTCCGCGGCCATTCTCTGTTTCTCTCGCGGAACCGACCCTAACGGCAGGTATACCATCTGGGTTAGTGGGAAGGTCCCAACATGCGATGACGGGATCTTGCGCATTATTGCCGGTCGGTCTGATCAACTCGATTCTTGGTGTGTTGTTTACAGATTGCCAATTACGATAATCGTACGTACTATCAGCCTTCATATAAAACTCACCAATATACATTTCCCATCCCGACAAATTCCCGTTTTCGAAACTAAGATTCGGGGTGTCAATATTCGTGTTCTGAGAATACAAATCCAATGTATTGAATAACAACCCTATTAGAATAACTTTTCTTATCAGCGCCAATTGGATTCTTCTCGCATTTTGATTTAAGGACATAATCTAAAATTTTTTATCCGCATATTCATTTTCCAATCCCGAAAGATTAGCATAAACACTACGCCAAATATAAATATTTCCCAAAGATATAAAAAAAGTGAATGGAATGAAAAAAAGTAATTAACAATGTGTTTGACAAAATTTCCTATGTTTGTTTCAATAAAAGGGAAGTCTTCTTTGATGTATGCGTATTTCCTCTGATATATGTTCTTGAAAAAGCGGATATGCTTATTATCGCATACCCGCTTCTTCCTTGTAGATGAATGAGAATTATGAAGTTTTTACCAATAGGTTACCGGACAAGGATACTTCTCCGTCTTCTTGATGATGTAGATGAGGGTCAACTCATGCGACCATGACCCGTTCTTCTTCGAGGAGGTGAAGAGGTCGTAGACGTAGAAGGCCTGCAAGCCCTTGTAGTGCGCCCCCACCATCAGACCGATCACGTTGATGCCCGAAAGCGAGTTCTTGTCGCACACGCCCACCACCAACGGCTCCCACGCCACGCCCAAACCGGCGTTCAGCATCTGGAAATCGTCCTGTTTCTGGTACGACCCGTTCATGAAGAAGTAGTTTCCCGAGAGGCTCTCCCTGCCCCACAGTCCGTTCTTGTACTGCAGGTCCTGCAGGTAATTGATATGAGCGACGAACTTCCTGTTCAACGTGTTGTCCTTCAACTCCATGAATCCGTTGCTTGGCTCCGCCACGTGGTAGAGGGCGGCGCCGAGCGTCAGCTTGCTCTCGATGATGAAGGAGGCACCCACGGAGACATCGAAGAAGTTGCGCACGTCCGTGTCGAATTCCTCCAGCGTCTCGAACGTCGGTCGACGCGTGTTGCTGTCGTACTGGTCGCCGTACTTGATCTTATCGTACCCGAACTTGTTCAGGAAGAGCGTCCCCTGAAGTCCCAGGCGCAACGACCATTCATCCCTCAACTTGATGGCATGGCCATACAACAGGGAGAACTCGTTCACATCGTAGACCCCGTTCGCCATGTTGTCGAACGAATAGACGAAACCCACGGCGCACTTCTTCTGATGGAAGCTCTCATCGAAGGAGAAACGGATGGTATGGTAATGGTTGCCCAAAACCATCCACTGCTGCCGGTAGCTCAATCCGAAACGTATGTCCTTCGCGTTACCCACCAATGACGGGTTCAGGCTGAAGGGGGTCAGGTTATGATTCACCAAAGAGAAGTCCTGAGCGGAA
>JAGCGM010000301.1 GCA_017649635.1 Paludibacteraceae bacterium
CTGAGCGAGATCCCCGCCAAGAAGTTCACCATCCAGCAGGGCGCCTATGTGGAGTTCAACGGTGACCCGATGAAGCTGAAGTTCGACGCCACCGCCTCGTATGACCTGACGGCCGACCTCGCCACGCTCAGCAGCACCTTCTCGAGCATGGGCCTGAGCACCACCCGCCAGCCGGTGCGCTGCGGCGTGCATGCCTCCGGGTCGCTCTCGCAGATGAACCTCACCTACGACATCTCCTTGCCGAAGGCGGACAACAACGTGACGCAGAACGTGAACAGCATCATCACGACCGACGAGATACGGATCCGCGAGTTCGCCTACCTGATCGGCTTGGGCATGTTCTATGCGCCGGACGAGCAGGCGCAGGGCGATATGCTCACCTCATTGGCCTCCTCGTCCCTCTCCTCCGCCTTGAACAACGCACTCTCCTCCGTCTTGGGCGATAAGGTGACCATCGGTACGGGTTTCAGCTCCTCGCAGGAGGATTTCTCCGACATGGAGATGAACGTCTCCGTCTCCACGAAACTATTCAACGACAGGCTGTTGCTCAGCACCAACCTGGGTTATCAGCGGCAGGCGACGGCCGACGAGGAGAGTGGTTCTTCCTTCTTGGGAGACTTCGATGCGGAATATCTCTTGGGCAAGAAAAAGGTGGTCAGGCTCAAAGCCTTTAACCATACGAACAATGATTTTTACCGCGCCTCTGGCAATACGCAGGGGGTCGGGGTGGTTTTTGTCAAGGAGGCGAAGACCTTCCGCGGGCTCCTGCCTTTTGGCAAGGATGCTTACGGAAATAACCTATTGGCGCCTCGTGACACGGTTTCCAAGGAAGAAAGGAGGAATGAAGATGGTGAATAGTAGGGTGATTGGTTGCGTTTTCGCAGTGTTGCTGACACTTTCGGCCTGCCGCACCACCAAATATGTGCCGGAGGGTGAATACCTGCTCAGGGACGTGGAGATCGAATCGCTTGACGGGAAGGTCTACCCCGGACAATTCGGGAACCTCCTGCGCCAAAAACCAGCCTCCCGCCTAGGTCTGCGCATCTACTCCCTCTCCGGCAGGGACTCCACAAAATGGATGAACAGACTCCTGCGGAAAATCGGTAGCGCACCTGTCATCTACGCGGAGGATCTGACGCTCAAGACGGAGACCCAAATGCGCAAGGAACTGAATAACTTAGGCTACCTGAACGCACAAGTCGGGCATTGCCTGACGAAGAAGGGCAAGAAGGCCTACCTCACCTATTGCTTGAAAGAGAACACACAATACACCATACGCAACTCAGAGAACGCGATCGACTCTTCCGAGTTGCGGAATATCGTGGATTATAAGATCGTGCACCGCTGGCTGGAGTTCGCCAAGGACGAGCCTTTCGTCGCCGCCAAACTGGACGAGTCGACCGCAGGCATCATCTCCCATGTCCGCAACCAAGGCTACTATAACATCAGCAAGGACAACCTCTACTTCCTGGTGGACACGACGGTGGGCAACCATCAGGTGGACGTCGCCCTGAAATACCGCCCGACGAAGACCATCGACTCGCTGACGGGCGTGGACCCTTCCCTGGTGCGTTACCGTGTCAAGAATGTCATCGTCAACAACTCCTACAGCAGGGGTGTCGACACGCTTGATTATAAACGGATTAAGGTGGTTCGTGGTGAAGAGACCTTCATCCGCCCATCCATCATCTACTACAACAACTTCATCCGTTCCGGGCGTTACTACAGCGACCTATTGCTTGAGAAGACCCACTCCTCGCTCAATTCCCTGAGCGCGGTGGAGCAGGTGAACATTAGTTTCACACCCGTGCAGGGCGATAGCGCCTTGCTGGACGCGCACGTCAACTTATCCCCCGCCAACATCTACTACTTCCAGTTCGGTATCGATGGTACGAACAATGCGGGCGACTTGGGTGTGGCGAGCTACATCTCCTTCTCCAACAAGAACATCTTCAAGGGCTCCGAGACCTTCCGCATCAAGCTGAACGGCGCCTACGAGCATATCAGCAGCCGTGAAGAGGGTGTCCAACTCCTCTCGAACAACTTCTACGAGTATGGTGTGGAGGCATCCATCTCCTACCCGCGCATCATCTTCGGACTCTTGCCGGAGAGGTACAGGAAGCAAGTGGGTTCCTCGACCAATTTCTCCGCCAGCATCAATTGGCAGAACCGTCCGGAGTATAACCGACGTTTCGTGGGCCTCGATTGGGGGTATGGATGGAAGAGCCACCGCCAACGCATGTCGCACACGTTCGACCTCTACAACATCAACTATGTCATCACGAGGGATATGTCTGACTGGTTCGCGGCCTACCTGGAGCGTGGGAAGAACGCCCTGCTGAAGGAGAGCTACATGGACCAGTTCATCACCCGCACCTCCTATTCGTTCTCCTATTCGAGCCACCGGAAGGGAAGTTCCTCCGGCAATGGCTATACGTTACGCGGGGGAATCGACATGGCGGGCACGTTGCCTTTCGCGGTCTGCGCACTGACGGGCGTGGACAAGAAGCCTGTCGAGGGCTCCGACGAGGGAGGCAACAGCAAGTATATGATCTTCGATACCCCTTTCGCACAATACGTGAAGACCACCTTCGACGTCTCCAAGGTCTTCCTGACCAAACGGAACAACCAGGTGGTGCTGCACGCTGATTTCGGCTTCGCCTGCCCATACCTCAACTCCGACATTCTGCCGTACGAGCAACGTTTCTTCGCGGGCGGGGCGAACACGGTCAGGGGATGGAGCACCCGCACGTTGGGGCCCGGACGCTACAACTCCGGGGTGAAGTCGGACTTCCTCCAACGCACGGGCGACGTGAAGCTGGTCTTCAACATCGAGCACAGACTTAAGCTCTCCTCTTTCCTGGAGCTGGCCTCCTTCCTCGACGCAGGCAACATCTGGACGGTCATGGCCTACAAGAACCAGCCTTACGGGCAATTCAACATAGCGGATTTCTACAAGGAGCTCGGCCTCTCGTGGGGTATGGGTATCCGTCCGAACCTCAGCTTCCTCGTCCTGCGCTTCGATGCGGGCATGCAATTGTATAATCCAGAAAATCCTACGGAAGAGAATGCGGGAAAGAGCAAGTGGGTGGTCACGCACCCTAAGTTCAAGGAGAATTTCGCCCTCCATTTCGCGGTGGGATATCCGTTCTAAAAAGATAATAGGGGAAAAGATGATGAATATAGAGCCATAGGCCATGACCTACCACGCCAGCCGATACCGCTCATCCTCAATGCTCCACAGCGTGGAATCCATCGTGCCACGCAGCACCCGCAACGCATCGTCGTACGCATGATTGATTCGTTTCTTATCCTTCGGACGTAGCTTGATCACCTCCTTCGGGTTATCATGCGCCTTCACGACGGGGAGGACACCGATATGGTCGGAGCGCCAATAGTTGTAGGTGGGCACGACATAAACGTTCTTGATGAAGGTGCTATCCCTCTTTTTTACGATGTCCACCTGGAGGAGGGCTCCGATGTCCTTGGGTATGCTGTCATGGAAGACTTGGCTGGATAGGAAGTTCCCTAGCGAGTAGGCCACCAGGCTTCGCGGCAGGGAGTCCTCCGCCGGAAGAATCTCCATGCGCTGGAGGATATGCGGGTGGGCCATCAGTATCAGGTCGCATCCGGCCCGGTGGAGCGAGTCGGCCATCCTGCGCTGGTAGCGGTTCGGGGCTTTCTGGTACTCCGTCCCGCAATGCAGGTACGCCACGGTGAAGTCCGCCCCCGCGCGCCGCAGCCGACGGATCGTTTCGCACATGCCACTCACCTTCGCCGAGTCATACTTACAGAACTCATTGACCATGAATCGCTTATCCTTAGGCACGAAGACCCCGTTCAGGCTATAGGTATAGCTGCAGAAACCCACCTTGATACCGTTACGCTCCACGATGCAGAGCTTTTCCCTCTCCGCGGAGTCGCGCGCTGTGCCATGGTGGAGGATATGCAGGGAATCCAGCAGGTCCAAAGTGGCGGCTACCCCCTTAGGGTACGAATCCATCGTGTGGTTATTGGCGGTCGCCAGGAGGTCGAACCCCGCATCCGCCAAGGTGGCGGCGAAGCAGTCCGGCGCATTGAAATAGGGGAACGAGGCATACCCGTAGACATCCGCCTTACGCCCCTTCTCCTTGCCTGCGAAGACGGTCTCCAGGTTACCGATCAGAAGGTCGTTCTCGTCCAAATAAGTTTGTATCTGGCGGAAGACGGGGGAGAAATCGAACGTGTCGGTATCATTCCGATAGGCTTTCTTCATCTGGTAATCATGGACCATGAGGTCACCCACCGCACCGATACGGAGCAGATGGAGCGGTTCGTCCTCGACGAGCAGGGAAGTGTCCGGAGAGATGGAGTCGGCGCAAAGCGAGTCCACCTGTCCAACCTGCCCATTTGTGGCGTTGTCTTGCCCACAGGATGTCGCCAGGAGAACATATAGGAATATCCAACAGAGGGGATTATAGAATCCTTTTCTACATACCATAACTTGCCAAAGTTTACCTTAACACGCCACGAAGGTAAGAAAATTTAAGAATTATGAAACGTTAGTTCGACGAAGTCAATTTCTTTTGGGGACGTGCAATTCTACGCGCTGCACATACCCGAGCCCTGAAAGGGCGATACATATATAGCCTAGGGCAACGCCCTATGGGAATTATGAATTTGGTGTAATTGGTTCGGGCGGTGGGTGTGCTACTCTTGTGTCATTCATATTTGAGGCTATTTTTATCGAAACCCATCAATCCAATTATTTTTTTATTATATTTGCGGAGGGTAAATGTTCGACGTTGGTTTTTTATAAGGGTGATATATAGAACAACAAATTGATGTCGCATAGACTCTTCTTTGTAAATAAATGTTTTTAGATTAAATTTTAATGCCTATGGGAAAGAAGATTACTTCAATTATTGCGTTATTGTGTGCGTATTGTACCGTATTTGCGGCCAATTACCTCACCTTTACGGCCGAGGAGGATAGTTCGTCCTTTAGAATATACGAGGACGTTATGGATGATTCTCATGTGAATATCCAATACTCTTTGGATGACGGACAGACATGGAAAGATCTTGTATATTATCGTGACACGGTGGTTTTGGCAAAGAAAGGTGACAAGGTATTGCTAAAGGGCAACAATCCTAATGGAGTTGTTCCGGAGTTGGGCGGGTTCCGTTTCCTCATGACCGGTTCCATCGCCGCCAGCGGTAGTGTGCTGAGTTTGATAAGCGAGACGGAAGAGGACGTGAAGCCAGAAGCGGTCAATTTCCGTGGAATCTTCTTGGATTGTACCAGTTTGACCAAAGCACCGGAGCTCCCCGCTACGAAGTTGACCAAAGAAGAGTGCTATAGAGAAATGTTTTCAGGCTGTACTCGTCTGACCGAGGCCCCTGCTCTTCCCGCCACGCAGTTGTCCGAACGCTGTTACACGTCGATGTTCTCAAATTGTACCAGTCTGACTAAAGCACCGGACCTTCCCGCCACACAATTGGCTAGCGGCTGTTACTGGATAATGTTCGCCGGTTGCACCAGCTTGACTAAAGCGCCGGAGCTTCCCGCCACACAATTGGCTGTCGACTGCTATAGGGCAATGTTCTATGGTTGCGCCGCTTTGACGAAGGCGCCCGAACTGCCCGCCACGGAGATGGCCGAAAGATGCTATCGGGATATGTTCTATGGTTGTATTAGTCTGACCGAAGCACCGGAGGAACTTCCTGCCATAATGTTGGCCAATAGTTGCTATAAAGGGATGTTCTATGGTTGTGCTAGTTTGGCCAAGGCTCCTGCTCTTCCTGCCACCCTTTTGGCCGAAGCGTGTTATTCCAATATGTTCAATGGGTGTGCCAGCCTAACCGAGTCGCCCGTGCTTCCCGCCTCCGAGTTGGCAGGAAGTTCTTATGCGGGGATGTTCTCAGGTTGTGTGAGACTGTCTCGGATAGAGGCTAACCTCGCTCGGACCACCCAATGGTGGAACGCGGATGATTGGGTCGCGGGTGTTGCTCCTACCGGCACGTTTATCTGCGAGAAAGGGGTAGAGTTGGAATTCGGAAGGGACAAGATACCGGTTGGCTGGACGGTGAAGTATACCGATGGGGAGGAGGCGCCAATCAATTGCCTCACCTTCAGCGGAAGCTATGGATGCTCCATCAGTTACGTAAACGTGGGTGATAATAAACCTGACATCAGTTACTCTTTGGATAACGGTATAACATGGAGCTTCCTCAGAGAGAGTAGGGTCATCGAATTGAGACATCAGAAGATTATGTTGAAGGGATTGAACCCGGAGGGATTCAGCCAAGAGAATAGCTATACCTACTTCGTCATGACGGGTGATGTCTCTGCCAACGGAAGCGTGATGAGCCTCATCGACGGGACAGGAAACAGCAAGACGATCCCGAACGAATATTGCTTTAAACGTCTGTTCGCCGGTTGCACCAGCCTGGAGAAGGCGCCTATCCTCTCCGCGACGAATCTGTCGGCCGGGTGTTACTCGGAGATCTTCTCCGGTTGTACCAATTTGTCCAAAATAGAGGTCAACTTTACCCAATGGTCGGGAACGGGCGATTGGGTCGTCGATGTCGACTCCTCAGGCACTTTCCTTTGCCCGGAAGCATTGGCTGAGGAATTTGGCAAGGATAGGATACCTGCGGGTTGGAAGGTGAATTATGTCGTTGACGAAGATGCGCCGGCCAACTACCTCACCTTCACCGCCGAAGAGGATAACTCCGCCTTCGGCATCACAACATCAACTAGCAAACATGGCATTTTCTACTCTTCTGATGATGGCCAGACATGGACTCCTCTCGCAAACAATTCGTATGTCGCACTTGAAAAGAAGGGCGATAAGGTTCTGCTGAAAGGCGTAAACCCTAAAGGCCTTTGGGAGAAACCCGATGAATACCGGGACGACTATACCCGTTTTATCATGAAGGGCTCTATCGCCGCCAGCGGAAGCGTGATGAGCCTTATCGACGGGACAGGAAAAAGCAAGACGATTCCCGCCATTTATTGCTTCCGAGGTTTGTTTAAAGGTTGCACTGGATTGACGCAAGCGCCCGAGCTCCCTGCCACCCAACTGGCGGAGGGATGCTATTCCGGCATGTTTGAGGGTTGTACCGGACTGAAAAAGGCACCAACGCTCTCTGTCACCGAACTGGAAGCTAGATGTTACGAATTTATGTTCTCCGGCTGCACCGGCCTGACGGAGACACCCGAGCTCCCTGCCACGAAGTTAGAGACAGAATGCTACGCTGGCATGTTCCGTGGTTGCACCGGTCTGACGCAGGCGCCTGTTCTCCCTGTCACAGATCTTGAACACGGATGTTACATGTATATGTTCTCCGGTTGCACTGGTCTGACGCAGGCGCCCGAGCTCCCTGCCACGAAGTTAGAGACAGAATGCTACGCTGGCATGTTCCGTGGTTGCACCGGGCTGACGCAAGCGCCGGTTCTCCCCGCCACCAGCATTGTCTACAAATGTTACAAGCAAATGTTTGATAGTTGTACCAGCCTGACGCAAGCGCCCGCCCTTCCTGCCACGGAGGTGGCCGATGGATGTTATGGGTATATGTTCCGTAATTGTACCAGCTTGACGGAGGCGCCCGCACTCCCTGCCACTCACATGATTCAACATTGCTACGAGCATATGTTTGAGGGTTGCGCCAGCCTGACGCAAGCGCCCAAGCTCCCTGCTATGGAGTTGGACTATATGTGTTATGAGTATATGTTCGCCGGCTGCACCAGCCTAACACAAGCGCCGAAACTTCCTGCCACCCAACTGAGTGGAGTTTGCTACGGCCACATGTTCGCCGGCTGCACCAGCCTGACGGAGGCGCCCGCACTCCCTACCATCCAACTGAGTGAAGCTTGCTACAGCCACATGTTTGAGGGTTGCACCAGCCTGACGCAAGCGCCTGTCCTTCGTGCCACGGAGGTGGCCGAAAGAGGTTATGAGTATATGTTCTCTGGTTGCACCAACTTGACGGAGGCGCCCGCACTTCCTGCCACCCAATTGGGTAGGACTTGCTACGACCACATGTTTGCGGGTTGCACCAGCCTGACACAAGCGCCGAAACTTCCTGCCACGAAGTTGGCCGAAAAATGTTATGAGTATATGTTCTCTGACTGCACTAGCTTGACGGAGGCGCCCGCACTTCCTTCCACTGAGTTGGCGAGTGGTTGCTGCGACCACATGTTCGCTGGTTGCACCAGTCTGAAGCAAGCGCCCGCACTTCCTTCCATGGAGTTGGCCGATGGATGTTATGGGTATATGTTCTCTGGCTGCACCAACTTGACGCAGGCACCCGTACTTCCCGCTATCCGAATGCGTGAAACTTGCTACATCCACATGTTCGATGGTTGCACCAGCCTGACGCAAGCGCCCACACTTCCTTCCACGGAGGTGGACTATCACTGCTATGAGTATATGTTCTCCGGTTGCACCAGCTTGACGGAGGCGCCCGCACTTCCTGCCACCATACTGAGTGGAAATTGCTACAGCCACATGTTCGATGGTTGCACCAGCCTGACGCAAGCGCCGGGACTTCCTGCCACGGGGATGGCCTACGGGTGTTATAGGGGAATGTTCTCTGGTTGTACCAGTCTGACGGAGGCGCCGGAAATCCTTGTTGAAGGTGCCGAAGATAGCTATACGGAGATGTTCATTGGTTGCACCAGTCTCTCTAAAATCAAGGTCAATTTTACCCGATGGGACAGTTATATGGGCGATAATATAAGCGATTGTGATTGTATGATGTTCGCGGGGTCCATGGAATCTTGGGTATATAATGTCGCCCCTACCGGCACCTTCATCTGCCCGGATGAGTTGAATATAGAGTATGGTGTGAGTAGAATACCTGAAGGATGGGAGGTGGTCCAATTCAATAAATCGGGGACGGAGAATGTCACCGCATCGTCCTGCTCCGTCTGGACGGAAGATCACTCCATCTTCGTACGTGGCGCTGTGGGCCGCATCGAGGTCTATGACCTCAATGGCAAACTGCTGCGTAGCGCACAGGGCACGGAGAATGAGACCGTCCGCTTCGTCTTGCCTGGCAAGGGAACGTACGTTGTTAAGACGGAAACGAAGAGCGTGAAAATTATGAATTAAGAAACGTCAGTTCGACGTAGTCAATTAAGAGTTGGGGCGTGCGGTTTGCATGCCCCTTTTTTAATTAAGAATTAAGAATTTTGAATTTTGAAATGTCAGTTCGACGTAGTCAATTTTGAATTAAGAATTTTGAGTTAAGGGAAGTGTGTCTCTATATGATGCGCATACCCTAGCCCCAACGGGGCGACATCCCCCAGGCAGGGGCGAGGTCAATTTTGAATTATGAACATTGCTGTCCCGTTAAAGTGTGCTAATCGTTCTTTGAAATGGTTGAAATTCAGTCTATTATATGGGTTTTTGAAATGAAACGGACTTGATTTTGCAACTTTGCAGCCAAATACAAATGAC